>JAJYTH010000009.1 GCA_021793175.1 Actinomycetes bacterium | reverse complement strand
ACTGCACCCCTACGGGTGTGGGAGAGTAGGACACCGCCGAACACAAACTTTTTTGATAGGCCCGTCGGTGTTGGTTGGTGGACCAACACCGACGGGCCTATCAGCATGTGTATACACGTCCATAGTGGTGTCCAGAGCGTCCATAGCGGTGGCGGCACGGTATGCAGGCAGGAGAAAGCGTGTCAGAGATCGGTCGGCGCAACTCGGGCGACGACGACGGATTGGCTCGACAGGACCGTCGGAATCAGAACCCGGAAAAAGGAAAGAAAGAATTCGTCGAACGACGAGGAACGGGCAACCGTAGCGATAAACACCGACGTGGAGGTCGGACACGTGACGGCAGATCCGGAAAACCCGACCGTGATTTCCGGGAACGCCGTGACGGACGGCCTCGTCAAGACAAAGACGAACGTCGACGCAGTGATCGCCTGCGAGATGACCGCCGAGGAAACGAACGGCGCCGCGACGACCGCGGCCGCAAGCCCACACAGTCACGGCCACGCCACGAACGTGGCGGCCGTCCGGCCCGCAAGGAGGACACTTCTTCGGCACGAGACCTTCCCACGGTCCCGGAACTGCCCGAATCCGCGGAGTTCACCGACCTCGATGCCGAAGCGAGGCGTGAGCTGCGGACCCTTCCGAAGAACCTCGCCGAACGTGTGGGCCGACACCTTGTCGCCGCGGGGATGCTGATCGACGAGGACCCGGAAGCGGCCCTGTCCCACGCGCGCTACGCGAAGTCGAAGGCGTCGCGTATCCCCATCGTCCGGGAGGCACTGGGGCTCACCGCCTATCACGCAGGTGAGTGGGCCGAGGCCCTGTCGGAACTGCGTGCGGTAAGGCGAATGACCCGGACCGACCTCCACATCGCCGTGATCGCCGATGCCGAACGCGCGCTCGGTCGCCCGGAACGTGCTCTCGATTTCGCCAAGGAAGTGGACACCTCCAGACTGCCGAAGGACGTCGAGATCGAATTGAAGATCGTCGTGGCGGGTGCGCGTCGCGACATGGGACAGCTCGATGCGGCCGTGGTCGAGCTTCAAGGCCCCGATCTCGATCCGAACCAGCGCCGCCCGTGGAGCCACCGGTTGTTCTATGCCTATGCCGACAATCTGGCCGCCACGGGCCGCATGGACGAAGCTGTGCGTTGGTTCCTCCACGCCGCCGAAGCGGACGAGGAAGGGGAGACCGATGCCGCCGAGCGTGCCGGGGAGTTGACGCGGTGATGACCGAGACACTGTTCGACCGACACGATGCCGTCCTGTTCGACCTCGACGGCACCGTCTACCACGGAACGCGGCCCATCCCGGCCGCCGCGGAGGCGGTTGCGTACGTGCGCGATCGTGGGATCCCGGTGCGGTTCGTAACCAATAACGCCTCGAAGTCACCGGAGGCGGTCGCCGAGCACCTCGCGGGAGTCGACGTGCCGGCTTCGGCTGCCGAGGTGAGCACCAGTGCACAGGCAGCGGCCGCGTTGCTGAGGGAACGGTTGCCCGCCGACGCTGTCGTGCTCGTCGTCGGAACAGCGTCGCTGGAGGCGGAGGTGCGCGCCGTCGGTCTGCGCACGACACGGGAAAACGACGCCGACGTCGCCGCTGTGGTGCAAGGACATTCGCCGGACACACGCTGGGGCGACCTCGCCGAGGCGTGCCTGGCAGTGCGCGGTGGCGCGTGGTGGGTGGCGTGCAACGCCGATGCGACACTGCCCAGCGAACGTGGGCAGCTGCCCGGCAACGGATCGATGGTGGCCGCATTGCGTACAGCGACGAACCGGGAGCCCGAGGTGGCAGGTAAACCCCAGGCCCCGTTGTTGAGGACAGCGGCTCATTCCGCCGGAGCGAGCTCGGCACTCGTCGTCGGGGACCGGTTGGACACCGACATCGCGGGCGCCGCTGCGGCGGGATATCGCTCACTGGTGGTGCTGACGGGCGTGGCGACGGCCGAGCAGCTCCTTGTCGCAGCACCGGGCGAACGGCCCGATTACCTCGCCGCCGATCTCACAGTGCTGACGGCGGACGTAGACGTCGCCGCTCTGGAAATCGGTCCGCGACCCGGTTGGCGGGTCACCGTGGACGACGGTGTGCTGGCGGTGACGGCGGATGGCGACGGAGATCGAGTGGATCTGCTACGTCATCTGTGCCACGTGGCATGGTCGTCGGCGGCGAGGATTGTGCGCGCCGACGACGAACGTTCGGAACAGGCGTTGGTCTCGTGGGGGCTTCTCTGAATATTCCGTGCGTGGTGACGGGCCGGGGTGCGGATCGGTTAGCGTTGAGGCGTGCACGCAGAGACTGAATCCGCACCGCAGCCGGTCCCCGGCCCCTCGCCGGGGCACACCGATCCCCGCGCTGCCATCGACCGGGCCGTTGCCGCGCTCGACGACCTCGACGATCTGCCACCGGCCGAGCACGTCGAACGTTTCGACACTGTGCACACCGCGCTCGCCACGGCCCTGTCGAGCATCGACAAGGTGTAATCGTGGCGCGTAAAGCTCGCCTTGACGCCGAACTGGTGCGCCGGGGACTGGCCAGGTCCAGAGAACACGCCGGTTCACTCATCACCGAAGGCAGGGTGACGGTGCGAGGGCTCGTCGCGAAGAAGGCCGCCACAGGCGTCGAGCCGAACACCCCGATCGTCGTGCGTGTCGACGACGATCCGGGCTGGGCATCGCGCGGTGCCCACAAACTGTTGGGAGCTCTGAAGGAATTCAAGCCCCGCGGCCTGACGGTCGAGGGCCGAAGGTGTCTCGACGCGGGCGCGTCCACCGGCGGTTTCACCGATGTGCTGCTCCGTGAGGGCGCCGGTTCCGTGGTGGCCGTGGACGTGGGGCGCGGATTGCTCGACTGGCGGTTACGCACCGACGACCGGGTCACGGTGCTGGACAAGACGAACGTGCGCACGTTGACACCGGAGGCCATCGGCGGTGTCGTGGACCTGGTGGTGGCCGACCTGTCGTTCATCTCGCTGCGGCTCGTACTCCCCGCGCTGGCTTCGTGCGCGGAGGAGGGCGCCGATCTGCTGCCGATGGTGAAGCCCCAGTTCGAGGTCGGTCGGCAACGGTTGGGCAGCGGTGGTGTCGTGCGTGATGCCGAGCTGCGGACCGAGGCCGTCTCGGAGGTGCTGGCCGAGGCGACGAGATGCGGTTTACGGACTCTCGGTGTGGTGGCCAGTCCGCTGCCCGGACCGTCGGGCAACGTCGAGTATTTCGCCTGGCTGCGGAAGAACGCCGAGGGCGCGGAAACCGGTTCCGACGAGACCGCAAGGCGTGATGAGATGGTCCGCACCGCGGTGAGGGAGGGACCGTCGTGACCGAGTCCGGCCGAGAAGTGTTGTTGATCGTCCACCCCGACCGGGACACGACGAGGGAAGCCTCAGGCGAGGTCGCGATGCGGCTCGCCGCCGCGGGGATCGGTCTTCGGGTGCTGGACGACGAGGTGCACAGGCTCGTGGAGCCGCCGAACACGGAGCTGCCGTGCGCGGTGGTGGCGCCGTCCGACGACCCCGCACGCGGGGTGGAACTGGTGTTGGTCCTCGGCGGTGACGGTACCTTGCTGCGGGCTGCGGAATTGGCGAGACCGGCCGGTGTTCCCGTGTTGGGCGTGAACCTCGGCCGCATGGGATTTCTCACCGAAGCGGACTATCACGCGCTCGGCGACACGGTGGACCGGGTGGTTTCCCGACGCTACCGCATCGAGGACCGGATGACCGTGGATGTCACGGTGGCGCTCGACGGTGCCGTGGTGGCGCGGACGTGGGCGTTGAACGAGGCGAGTGTCGAGAAGTGCTCGCGGGAACGGGTCCTCGACGCGTTGATCGAGGTGGACGGCAGGCCGGTGTCGTCGTTCGGCTGCGACGGTGTGTTGTGCTCGACGCCCACGGGCTCTACGGCGTACGCGTTCTCGGCGGGAGGACCGATCGTGTGGCCCGACGTCGAAGCGTTGCTCGTGGTGCCGAGCAATGCCCACGCCATGTTCTCCCGGCCACTCGTGGTGTCCCGTTCCTCGGTGATCACCGTGCAGGTCGACCCCGACGGATCTCCGGCGGTGTTGACGTGTGACGGGTCGAGACACGTCGACCTGGTCCCGGGGTCGCGGGTTCGGGTGGTGGCCGGCGAGGTACCGGTACGTCTCGCGCGGTTGTGGGACGGCCCGTTCACCGATCGTTTGGTGCACAAGTTCTCCCTGCCCGTCACTAGCTGGAGGGAGCGGCACGCCCGCAACGGATAGCCCTCCGTTCTCGGGTTGCCGCTACGGTGGTGGACGTGCTGGCCGAGATGCGTATCCAGGGCCTCGGAGTGATCGACGAGGCCGCGCTCGAACTGCACCCCGGATTCACCGTGGTCACCGGTGAGACCGGGGCGGGCAAGACCATGGTCGTCACCGGCCTGCATCTGCTGTCCGGTGGACGCTCCGACGCCTCCAAGGTGCGGGCGGGGTCGGCGAAGGCGATCGTGGAGGGTCGCTTCGCTGAGATCGCCGGAGAACGGGCGCTACGTATCCTCTCGGACGCGGGCGCCGACACCGACGAGGACGGCAGCGTCATCGCGGTGCGGTCGGTCGGGGCCGACGGCCGCTCTCGCGCCCACCTCGGGGGCCGGTCCGTGCCGGTGGGAGTGCTGGGTGAGCTGTCGGAACAGCTTCTGGCCGTCCACGGACAGAACGACCAGTTGCGGCTGTTACGCCCTGTCGAACAGCGAGCCGTGCTCGACCAGTTCGCGGGAGACGCCGTCGCCGAGCCGTTGGCCGACTACCGGAAAGTCCGCCAGGAGTGGCTTTCGGTCGCGCAAGAACTGGAGGAGCGATGCGCCCGGTCGCGGGAACTCGCGCAACAGGCGGATCTACTGAGGCACGGGCTGACCGAGATCGAGGCGGTCGATCCGTCTCCCGGTGAGGACGTGGAGCTCACCGAGCAGGTCAAGCGACTGGCCGCTGTGGACGAACTGCGGGACACCGCCACCGCCGCACTCACCGCGGTCACCGGGGCCGCCGAAGGAGATCCCGACGTACCCGGTGCTTTGGGGTTGCTCGCGGAAGCCCGGCGGAGGCTCGGCACGGCCGAGGACGCCACGCTACGGGAGTTGGAGCCGCGTCTGTCCGAGGCTGCTGTGTTGCTCGACGAGGTCGGCCGTGAGCTCGCCACCTATCTCGACACACTCGACGCCGATCCGGAGCGGCTCGAAGCGATCCTGGCGCGACAGGCGGAGTTGAAGAAGCTCACCCGCAAGTACGCGGCCGACGTGGACGGCGTACTCGCGTGGGCCGAGGACGCGCGCATACGGCTCGCCGGTATGGACACCTCGGAGGAAGCTCTCGAGGAACTGGCCGCCCGTCGGGACGCGCTCGCCGCGGACCTGTCCGGGCATGCCGCACGTCTGTCGGCGGCGCGCCGGAGCGCGGCAGCCGAACTGGGGGAGCGGATCACCGCTGAGCTGTCGGGCCTGGCGATGGGGCAGGCCACGCTCGAGGTCACCGTGCGCAGCAGGCAGGCCGACGCAACCGATCCCCTCGCGTTGACCGTCGACGGGCGGACTCTGGTGGCGGGGCCCGATGGTGTGGACGACGTCGAGCTGCTGTTGCGCGCGCATGCGAAAGCACCGGCGCTGCCCGTGCACAAGGCGGCCTCGGGCGGTGAACTGTCTCGCGTGATGCTCGCCATCGAGGTCGTGCTCGCCCATACCGACACGGTCCAGACACTGGTGTTCGACGAAGTCGATGTCGGAGTCGGTGGTCGCGCCGCTGTCGAGATCGGTCGCAGACTGGCGAGATTGGCCCGCACGCACCAGGTACTGGTGGTGACACACCTGCCGCAGGTCGCCGCATTCGCCGACCGTCACTTAGTGGTGGACAAAGGTATGTCGGACGGGGTGACCCGAAGCGGTGTACGCACACTCGACGGTGAGGAAAGAGTCACCGAACTGGCCCGGATGCTCGCCGGGCTCGACGATACCGAGACTGGCCGGGCCCATGCGGAAGAATTGCTGAGCTCGGCCGCGGAATTCAAAGCCACGGTGGGCAAGAAAACCGAGTAGCGCTACTTGGATAGTGGGCGACGTCAGCGCTTCCCCGCCGTGGATATCGAGCCCACGAACGGGTGAGCGGGTGTCGCGCTTCCCGGGTAACCCACACGCCGCGCCGGTGTGGCGGCCAGGATGCCCCGACAGTGTTTGTCACTATCCCCCGCATGAAATTCACCGGCCTGTTGTCACGGTCCACCCCCGCGCTGCCCGGCCTCACCGGAACCGCGCGCGTCGATCGCCGGATACGGGACCTCGCCAGGCGGGCCGAGCCGGGTGACATCGCGGTGATCGACCATGTCGATCTCGATCGCGCGAGCGCCGATGCGCTGGTACGTGCCCAAGTCTCCGCAGTGATCAACGCAGCCCCGTCCATCTCGGGCCGATACCCCAACCTCGGACCGGAGGTGTTGCTGAAAGCGGGCATCCCACTGATCGACCACGCGGGTGGGAACCTGCTGCACCGCGTCAGGGACGGCAGCAAAGTCCGGGTGCACGAGGGCAGCGTGTACGTCGGTCGCAGTGAGGTGGCGAAAGGCATCGTGCAGACACCTGAAAGCGTCGCCGACCAGATCGTGGAAGCACGCGCGGGCATGTCGGCACAACTGGAGGCCTTCTCTGCCAACACGATCGAGTTCTTGCAGCGTGAGCGCAGCCTCATACTCGACGGTGTGGGCGTGCCCGATCTACACGTGTCGTTGGCCGACCGGCACGTGGTCGTCGTCGCACCCGGTGTGGGGCATGCCGAGGACCTGTGGGCGCTGAGGAAGTACGTCCGGAATCAGCGGCCCGTGCTCATCGGGGTGGACACCGCGGCCGACACGATGAACAAGCTGGGGTTCCGGCCCGACATCGTCGTCGGTGACCCCACGGGGATCGAGGAAGCCACGCTGAAAGCCGCTTCCGAGGTGGTCGTGCCGGCGCAACCGGACGGACACGCACCGGGCGTTGAGCGCGTACAGGACCTGGGTATCGGCGCCGTGACCTTCCCTGCCTCGGGCAACCCCGAGGATCTCGCGTTGCTGCTCACGGACACACACGACGCGGTCCTCGTGGTGACGGTCGGGTTCCAGGCCACGTTGAGGGAGTTCCTCGACAGCGGCCGGTCGGGGTCGAACCCGTCCACTTTCCTGACCAGGTTGAAGCTCGGCACGAAGGTCATCGACGGCAAGGCCGTGGCGAGCCTGCACCGCAACCGGGTGTCGTTCGCCGTTCTGTCGCTCCTCGCGCTGGCGGTGATAGCCGTCGTCGTGGTGGTCCTGCTGCTGTCCGGAACCACCGCCTCGATGTATTCGGACGAGGCGGTGCGGTTGTGGCACACGGCCACCGACTGGGTGGCGGGACTGTTCGCGTAAGGTGGCGTTCCCGCGGCACCTCGGTCGGCGAACGGCGGATCATCGAGGTTGAACGAGACGCTCCCAGTCGGCCACGAAGCCGGGATAGGTCTTGCCCACCGTAGCTGGGTTCTCCACGGTGACGTCCGGAACCCGCAGAGCCAGCACCGCACCCGCCATCACGAGCCGGTGGTCGTCGTAGGTGTGGAACGTCCCGCCGCGCAGTGGTACCGGCCGGATCCGCAGACCGTCGTCGGTCTCGGTGACGTCGCCGCCCAACGCCGACAGCTCCGTGGCCAACGCTGCGAGTCGGTCGGTCTCGTGGCCGCGCAGGTGGGCGACGCCCCGGATCTCGGAGGGTCCGTCGGCGAAGCACAACAGCGCTGCCAGCACCGGGGTCAGTTCGCCGACCTCGTGAAGGTCCAGGGTCGCACCGGCGACCCTGCCGGTGCCGGTGACCGTCAGACCGTCTTCGCCCAGCACCGCCTCCCCGCCGAGCTCACGCACCAGGCTCCGCAGCCGGTCGCCCGGCTGCGTGGTCTCGGAGGGCCAGCCGGCGACGTGCACACGGCCACCGGTCAACAGCGGCGCGACGACGAACGGCGCGGCGCTCGACAGGTCGGGTTCCACGGTGTATTCGGACAGGGCTAGGGTGGCCGGCGGCACATGGAACTCCGAGCCGTCCCGCTCGGGAGCCGCGCCGAACCGACGCAACATGTCCATGGTCATGGCGATGTGCGGTTCACTCGGCGTCTCGCCTCGCAGACGCACCGTCACACCGCGTTCGAAGGCGGGGGCCGACAACAGCAGCGCTGACAGGAACTGGCTGGACGCCGACGAATCGAGCTCCACGGCTCCGCCCGCGAGACCACCCTTGCCCCGCACCGTGAACGGCACGGTGCCACGACCACCGTCGTCGATGTCGGCCCCGAGCTCGGTCAGTGCCCGCAGCAGCGGAGCCACGGGCCTGCGTCGAATGGCCGGGTCGCCGTCGAAGTACACGGTCCGCGAGCCCAGCGCGGCCAGCGGCGGAGTGAATCGCGCCACCGTTCCAGCGTTACCCAGCGCGACCTCCACCCGCTCGTCACCGTCGGACATCGGCTGCACACGCACCCCGTCCGGTGTGACGGTCGACGACGCGCCGAGCACGTCGAGGGCCGCCAGCATGAGCCGAGCGTCCCGCGAATCCAGAGGATCTCGCACAAGCGTCTGCCCAGTGGACAAGGCGGCGAGCACGAAAGCGCGGTTGGTGATGGACTTCGATCCGGGAACCCGGACGGTCGCGTCGATCCGATCGGAGGCCGTCGGTGCGGCCCAGGTGTTCTTTTCACCCACGGCCCCACTGTCCCACACCGGAGACCACAGACGTGTCGGACAGCCTTGCGGCACGGTCCTCCTCAGGTGAGATAAGGTGGAAGCCCGTGGGACTTCAGCCGCGGACTACCAAATACGTCTTTGTCACCGGAGGCGTCGCCTCCTCACTGGGCAAGGGGCTCACCGCCTCCAGCCTCGGTCAACTCCTCACGGCCCGCGGGCTTCGGGTCACGATGCAGAAGCTCGACCCGTACCTCAACGTGGACCCCGGAACGATGAATCCGTTCCAACACGGAGAGGTCTTCGTCACCGACGACGGGGCCGAGACCGACCTCGACATCGGTCACTACGAGCGGTTCCTCGACCGCGACCTGTCGGGGACCGCGAACGTGACCACCGGTCAGATCTACTCCTCCGTCATCGCCAAGGAACGGCGTGGCGAGTATCTCGGTGACACCGTCCAGGTCATCCCGCACATCACCGACGAGATCAAGTCGCGGATCATGGCGCTGGCCACCGACGACGGCAGTGGGACCACGCCCGACGTCGTGATCACCGAAGTCGGTGGAACCGTGGGCGACATCGAGTCGCTGCCGTTTCTGGAAGCCTGCCGGCAGGTCCGGCATGACGTCGGCCGGGACAACTGTTTCTTCCTGCACGTGTCGCTGGTGCCGTACCTGGCGCCGTCCGGCGAGTTGAAGACCAAGCCCACGCAGCATTCCGTGGCCGCGTTGCGCAACATCGGTATCCAGCCGGACGCGCTGGTGTGTCGTGCGGACCGTGACCTGTCGGACGAGGTCAAGCGCAAGATCGGCCTCATGTGCGACGTGGAGACCGAGGCCGTCATCGCCTGTCCCGACGCGCCATCGATCTACGACATCCCCAAGGTGCTGCACCGGGAGGCGCTCGACGCCTACGTGGTGCGCCGCCTCGGGCTCCCGTTCCGCGACGTCGACTGGACGGTGTGGGGAGGCCTGCTCGACCGCGTGCACAACCCCGCCGAGACCGTCCGGATCGCGATCGTGGGCAAGTACGTCGATCTTCCCGACGCGTACCTGTCGGTCACCGAGGCGCTGAGGGCGGGAGGGTTCTTCCACCGCGCGAAGGTGGAGATCGTGTGGGTCGCGGCCGACGACGTCGCGACGTCCGCGGGCGCCGCCTCCGCCCTGTCCGGTGTGGACGGCATCCTGATTCCGGGTGGCTTCGGGGTGCGAGGCATCGAGGGCAAGATCGGTGCGATCAACTACGCCAGGGTCCACCAGATCCCGGTGCTGGGTCTGTGCCTGGGGCTGCAGTGCATGGTGATCGAGGTGGCGCGTAACCTCGCCGGTCTCTCCGGCGCGAACTCGGTGGAGTTCGACGAGAACACGCCCGACCCGGTGATCTCCACGATGGCCGACCAGAAGGACGTCGTCGCCGGTGAACGCGACATGGGCGGCACCATGCGACTCGGGGCGTACCCGGCGCAGCTGGTCGAAGGGTCTCAGGTCGCCGAGGCGTACGGCGTGAGGGAGGTGTCCGAGCGACACCGGCACCGCTACGAGGTCAACAACGCCTACCGCAAGCGGCTCGCGGACGCGGGCCTCGTGTTCTCCGGTTTGTCGCCGGACGGGCGACTCGTGGAATTCGTGGAACTGCCGAAGGACGTGCACCCGTTCTTCGTGGGAACACAGGCGCATCCCGAGTTGAAGTCGCGTCCCACGCGGCCGCATCCGCTGTTCGTCGCTTTCGTTCGCGCGGCGGTGGATTACCACACGGCAGAACGGTTGCCGGTGGAGCTGCCGGAGGCCACGGCGGCGGTCCGATGAGCGCCCCGGGGAGTCACGAGTTCAGCGTCGCGTCCTCACGCGACATCCACATCGGACGTGTCGTGGGTCTGAGGATCGACGAGGTGGTGATGCCGGATGGTTCCACGGCCTCGCGGGAGGTCGTGGAACATCTCGGCGCCGTCGCGGTGTGCGCCGTGGACGACGACGGTGCCGTGACTCTCGTCCACCAGTACCGGCATCCGGTCGGTGACCGGTTGTGGGAGTTGCCCGCGGGCCTGCTCGACCAGCCCGGGGAGGAACCGGTGGAGGCCGCTCGCCGCGAACTCGTCGAGGAGGCGGGCCTGGAGGCGCGGCGCTGGGACACGCTCGTGGACATCGCCGCCTCGCCCGGCTTCACCGACGAGGTGGTGCGTGTGTTCCTGGCGCGGGAACTGACCCGGGTCGACCGCGAGGCCCACGGCGAAGAGGAGGCCGACCTGGTCATCCACTCAGTTCCGCTGGACCGGGCGGTGGCCATGGCGTTGTCGGGGGAGATCGTCAACGGCGCCACCGTGGGCGGGCTGCTCGCGGCGTACACCGTGCTCACCGGTGGCCGCTCACCCCGCCCCGCCGACGCACCCTGGCGGCACCGGCCGACCCGTTTCGCCTCTCGCGACCGCTGAAACCGACGGGAAGGGCCGCTTCACTGCAGTGAGCGGCCCTTCCCGTCGGTTCCTCCCTCGACGAGCAGGATGATGCCGTCCACGATCGGCCACAGCGCACCCAGTCCCAGGGTGAGTACGACACAGGCGAGCTGGAGCACGGCAAGACGTGTCTCACCGGTGTAGAACCGGCCTGTTCCGAAGGGCAGCGCGATCTGGAGGATTCCCGCCGTGACGGCCGAGCGGTCGGACTGTTCCTTCTGTCCCACCTCGGCGGTGGCGGTTTGCGAAGGCACCATCGCTGTGTCCGGTGGCGGGCCGAGGAACACCGGATGCGGGGCGGGTAGGTCGGCGAACAACGGCCGGACGTCGCCTCGTGTGCGCGCCGTCAGAGCACGACCCATCCGATCCTCGTACTCGGCGGTCGTGAGACGTCCCTCGGCGAAGTGGTCCGCGAGAAGTCGGTTGGCCTCCTCCCGTTCGGCCGTGCCGATACGGAGGCTGTCACTGTCGATCCCGCCGTCCATGTGACAACGGTACCGGGCGGACGTTTCGGTTCAGCGTAGTCTGTCAACGCTTTCGGGCATGAATGTGACGATTCCATCCAGGCCCGCCCCGCGGCGACCGGCGGGGGAGGACAAAAGCGGCTGGCTCGCGGTTCTGGAGCAGGGCGCGAACGTGCTGCAGCAGACGGGTCCGATGTCCGGTTTCGACGTGTACGTGGTCGGTCTGCACTGCGCGAAGGACCACCCCGACATGCAAATGGAGGCCCACCACTACTGCCGGGTGGTGAACGACGACCTCCTGCAGTGCGTGCTGTTCGACGGCAACACGGCCCACGCCAACCTCATCGGCATCGAGTACATCGTCTCGGAACGGATGTTCGACACCCTGCCGGAGGCGGAGCGCGAGTACTGGCACCCGCACAACTACGAGATCCTGTCGGGCCAACTCGCCGCGCCCGGACTACCCGCCGTGGCCGAGAAGGCGTTGATGAAGCAGTTGATGAACAGCTACGGCAAGACGTGGCACACCTGGCACACGGGTCGACACGACAATCGACCCGGTGACGCGCTGCCCATGGGAGAGGCCATGTTGATGTGGTCGTTCAACCGTGACGGCGAAGCCGACGAGGCGTTGCATCTGAACCGGGACGAGGCCATGCGGTTGGACACGATGGCCAAGCGCGACCACCGGCACGACCTGGTCGAACTGGCGCATCCACAGCACGGTGTGGACGACATGCGGGACCAGTTCACCGGTACCACGCCTGTGGAAGGCGTCGTGAACGCGTGATGTCTCACGCGCGTCGTGGTGCTCCCTGCCGGGTTGTGGCGTCACCTACAGTGTGCATGTGGCACAGGCCGACGATCATGACCTCCGCGTGGTCGTGGCCGCGTATGTAGATCACCTGACGGTCGAGCGCGGCACCGCGCGCAACACGGTGGACGGTTACGCCCGCGACCTGCGACGCTATCTCGCTCATCTGACCGACGCGGGAGTGACCGACTTACGACAGGTGGTCCGCGACCACATCGTCGGGTTCGCGGCCTCACTGAGACACGGGGAGGGGGACCGCCCGCCGCTGGCTCCATCGTCGGCGGCGAGGGCGCTGTCGGCGGTGCGCGGGCTGCACCGGTTCGCCCATGCCGAAGGGTGGACTGAGGAGGACCCGGCGCGGGACGTGCGGCCTCCGCCGCCCACCCGTCGTCTACCGAAGGCACTGTCGGTGGACGACGTGCTGCGCCTGCTCGACACGTTCCCGGGCGAGGACGCCCGGACGCTGCGGGACCGGGCGTTGCTGGAACTGTTGTACTCGACCGGCGCCCGCATCTCCGAGGCCACGGGACTGGATGTCGACGATGTCGACCGCGCCGAGCGCACGGTGGTGCTCGACGGCAAAGGAGGCCGTCAACGCCTCGTCCCCGTGGGACGTCCGGCGCTGGAAGCGCTCGACGCCTACCTTGTGCGTGCCAGGCCCGTACTGGCGGCTAAGGGCCGGGGAGCGGGGGCCGTGTTCCTCAACGCGCGTGGAGGACGGTTGTCCCGACAAGGTGCCTGGCGGGTGTTGAAAGCCGCGGCCGAACGGGCCGGCATCTCCGCGCCGGTCTCGCCCCACACGCTCCGGCACTCGTTCGCCACGCACCTGTTGGAGGGTGGCGCGGACGTGCGAGTGGTGCAGGAACTGCTGGGACACGCGTCCGTCACCACCACCCAGGTCTACACGCTCGTCACCGTGAACACACTCCGTGAGGTGTATGCGACGACGCATCCACGGGCGCTGGGTTGATCGAAAGTACTCCGGACGTGGTCCGGCGAGCCGCTTTGGCGCTCGTTTCCTCGCGGCATACGCTGGCGCCGGTCCATGTGAACAAGGAGCTTTCGCCCCATGTCGACTTTTCAGCAGCCGGTGAGGCGTCTGCCGGATCGTCCGGGTCAGGCGGCCGGAGCCGATCCGGGCGACACCGACACGCGCGACCGGACCACCGTGCGGACCGCGAAAGGAGCCAAGGGCAGCAAAGCGGGGAAGACCGGGAAGGATTCGGACGGCCAGGGGCCCAAGATCGGGCCGACGGGACGGCCGATCAGGCACATCCCGGACCCGCCTCCGCTCGAACGCCACGGGCCGGCGGAGATCGTCGCCATGTGCAATCAGAAGGGTGGCGTCGGAAAGACCACCTCGGCGATCAACCTCGGTGCCGCGTTGGCGGAGTACGGACGCAAGGTCCTGCTGGTGGACTTCGATCCGCAGGGAGCGTTGTCGGTGGGGCTCGGCATTCAACCGCACGAGCTGGACAAGACCATCTACAACGTCATCATGGAGCGGTCCGTTGACGTGGACGACGTGATCCGAGAGACCCGGGTCGAGAACGTGGACCTGTTGCCCAGCAACATCGACCTGTCGGCGGCCGAGGTGCAGTTGGTGGCCGAGGTCGGGCGTGAACACACGTTGCTGAGGGTGTTGCGTCCGGTGCTCGACCGCTACGACTACATCCTGGTCGACTGCCAGCCGTCGCTGGGGTTGCTGACCGTGAACGCGTTGACGGCCGCCGACGGCGTGATCATTCCGCTGGAGTGCGAGTTCTTCAGCCTGCGCGGTGTGGCATTGTTGATCGACACGATCGAGAAGGTACGTGAGCGGCTGAACCCGAAGCTGGACATCAGCGGCATCCTCGCCACCATGTTCGATCCGAGGACTCTGCACTCCAGGGAGGTCATCGCGCGCGTGGTGGAGGCATTCGGCGACACCGTGTTCGACACGGTGATCAACCGCACCGTGCGTTTCCCGGAGACGACCGTCGCCGGCGAGCCGATCACTCGTTGGGCACCTCGGTCGAGCGGCGCGGCGGCGTACCGGGCGTTGGCCCGCGAGGTGATCGCTCGGTGACCAGGCGAGCGTCTCTGCCCGGCGCCTCGGAACTCTTCCGCCGGACCGGAGAGCGGGACATCCCCACCTCCGACGACGCGTCCGCGCAGCACAGCAGCACACCGGAACAGTCGACGACGCGACAACTCGCCAGAGTGACCGGTGCCCGACGGGGGTCGGGCCGACAGAAGCACGACGCCAAGATCACCGTGTATGTGTCGGGCGAGGAACTCCTGGCGTTGGAGCATGCCCGGTTGGAACTGCGGGGATCGCACGGCCTCGTGGTGGACCGAGGCCGCATCGTCCGGGAGGCCGTGGCCGTGCTGCTCGCCGATTTCGACGAACACGGTGAGGACTCGGTGCTGGTACGTAGGTTGCGAGGCGACGACGTCCCGGGCGCGGACGGCTGCGGTGAGGACGTCGGGAGCCGATGACGGAGCAGACGCCGCCGTCGCAAGCCTCGCCTGCCGAGGAGAGGGCCGACACCGAACGGCCCTCACGGGGCTTCAAGGTGAAGCTGGACAACTTCGAGGGCCCGTTCGACCTGTTGTTACAACTCATCTCCCAGCACCGACTGGATGTCACCGAGGTCGCTCTGCACCAGGTCACCGACGATTTCATCGCCTACACCCGAAAATTGGGGCAGGAATGGGACCTCGATGAGATCACGGAGTTCCTCGTCGTCGCCGCCACCCTGCTCGATCTGAAGGCCGCACGGTTGCTGCCGTCGGCGGAGGTGGAAAGCGAGGAGGACCTCGCGTTGTTGGAGGCTCGCGACCTGCTGTTCGCCCGCGTGCTCCAGTACCGCGCGTACAAGCAGGTGGCGGCCCTGTTCGCCGAGCTGGAGGCCGGGGCACTGCGGCGTTACCCGCGTTCGGTGGCGTTGGAGGAACGCTACGTGGGCCTGCTTCCCGAGGTGATGCTCGGCGTGACGCCGGAGAAGTTCGCCGAGGTCGCGGCCGCCGTGTTCCGGCCCAAACCGCCGCCTACCGTGTCTTTGGATCATCTGCACGCGGCGAAGGTGTCCGTGCGGGAACACGCGGCCGTGCTACGAGTGCGGCTGGCCACCGAGGGTGGTGCGACGTTCTCCGAGCTCGTCGCCGATTGTGAGCACACCATCGAGATCGTCGCGCGTTTCCTGGCGCTGTTGGAGCTCTACCGTGAGTCGGTGGTGCAGTTCGACCAGGAGGAGGCGCTGGCCGAGTTGCATGTGCGGTGGACCGGCGGGTCCGCCGAGCAGGCCGCCGATGACGCCGAACGTGATCGCGCCGCGAGCCAGGAGGATGAGGAGTACGGGTGAGCAGCGAAGCCGACAGCCGCGGTGAGGGGCTTGAGCCAGCACGGGGCGAACTCGACACGGACAGCGACTTGAGCGAGGGCCTGGACACGATCGATGACGGCGGTGCCGAAGTCACCGGGCTCACAGAGCCCGCCGAAGTCACCGAGGTCACCGAGACGGCGGGAGAGGCCGACGAGTCGGTCGCCTCGACGCGGGACCTGCCGGACCTGACCAGCGACGCGGTGTTGCAGTCCGCGCTGGAGGCCCTGTTGTTGGTGGTGGACTCTCCGGCGAGCGAGGAGTCGTTGGCGGGAGCTCTGGAGCAGCCGGTGGACAGGGTCACCGAGATGTTGCGCACGATGGCGGAGGACCTCAACGACCGGGGTAGCGGCATGGACCTGCGGCGGGTGGGAGAGGGGTGGCGACTCTACACCCGCGATACCTACGCGCCGTTGGTGGAGAAGTTCCTGCTCGACGGCCAGCGTTCGAAACTGACCAGGGCGGCGTTGGAGACACTGGCCGTCATAGCCTATCGGCAGCCGGTCACCCGGTCCAGGATCGCCGCCGTACGAGGTGTCAACGTCGACGGTGTCGTGCGGACACTGCTTGCGCGCGGGCTGATCGAGGAGAACGGCACGGACCCGGAAACCGGTGGCACGCTGTATGTGACGACGGAATTGTTCTTGGAACGGCTGGGGTTGTCGTCTTTGAACGACCTCCCCCCGATCGCCCCGTTGCTACCCGAGGTGGATTCGATTGACGACAGCTGACCCGTCCGAGGGCGTGCGTCTGCAGAAAGTGCTGGCCAAGGCAGGAGTGGCCTCTCGCCGTGCGTCGGAGGAACTTATCGCGGCGGGCCGTGTCAGCGTGGACGGCGTCGTCGTACGTGAGCTGGGCCGCAGGGTGGACCCGGACACCGCCGTCATCCACGTCGACGGGACGCGCGTGCAGGTGCGTGACGACCTTGTGTACCTCGCGTTGAACAAGCCCCGCGGAGTGCACAGCACCATGACCGACGAGCAGGGCAGGCCTTGCGTGGGCGACTACGTGGCCGACCGGCCCGAACGGTTGTTCCACGTGGGGCGGTTGGACGCCGACACCGAAGGGCTGCTGTTGCTCACCAACGACGGTGACCTGGCGCATAAGCTCATGCACCCGTCGTTCCACGTCACCAAGACCTACCTCGCCGAGGTCGAGGGCACGGTGGCACGCGGACTGGGTAAACGACTGAAGGCCGGTGTGCGGCTGAGCGACGGCCCGGTGACGGCCGACGCGTTCCGCATCAAGGACGTGCGGCCGGGGCGCACCCTAGTCGAGATCGTGCTGCACGAGGGGCGCAAGCACATCGTGCGCCGACTTCTGGCCGAGGTGGGGCATCCGGTGCGCAAGCTCGTGCGCATCGCCATCGGAGAGGTCCGATTGGGCACCACCAAGCCCGGCAAGTTGCGTGTCCTGACCCAGCAGGAGGTCGGCTCGCTCTACCGCGCCGTGGGCGGGTGAGTCGGAAAAGCCCCGCCCTGTGGGCCGGAGGTAATCCGGTGTCGACGCCTTTTTCGTCCGCTCCGTGGGGTGGGGGACACTCCGAGTTCTTGAGTCCTTGCCGCGGTCGAGTGCGTCAGACCGAATCGGCCGTCACGGGATCTTCGAGACGCAGATCGAGGGTGCCGGTGAGTCGGATCTCCTTGATCGTGCGTTCGCCGGTGTCGAGGGTGCGCACGGTGCCGTCGGGATTCCAGCCGACGCTGCGGTAGAAGGCGAGTGACGCCGAGTCCGACTGCATCACCCAGGCGATGCCCCGTTCGGCTCCGTGTTCGCGGAGCCCAGCTGTCGCCGTGGCGAGCAGTCGCCCACCGTGTCCACGCCTACCCCAGCGGGGCTCCACGAGCAACGACGCGATCAGTCCGGTGCGACCGGCGTCGTCGGGGAGACTGCCGTCCGCGGCGGCGACTTCCCCGTCCGGTGCGGCGCCCGCGACGCAGAACCCGACCGTGAACTTCCCTTCGGTCGCGACGTAGACGGCGGTGTCCGGGTGTGCGACCGCCTCCGACCAACGTGCGGCGACATCGTCGGCGGTGAGCGCGTCGACGACCGAGGGGCCGAGGGCCTCGCCGTAGGCCGTGCGCCAGGTGGCGAGCTGGATCCGCGCGATCTCGGGGACGTCGTCGGAGGTGGCGGGACGAACGTCAGCGGTGGTCATGGCCGCCACCGTAGCGGTGCGGTGACGTAGCGGAAACCGTCGGGGTGCGCTGGCACGATGTCGCACATGAGAACGCTCAGCCGAGACGTCGCCCGTCGTACGGCACTGGCCGCGCAAGGTTTCGCAGACCCCCGTCCCGGCACCGAACCCACCCGCAGGCATTTGCAGAGGGTGCTGTCTCGGGTCCAGCTGCTGCAACTCGACTCGGTCAACGTCGTGGTACGAGCACATTACGCGCCCCTGTTCGCTCGTCTCGGCGCATACGATCGCGGGCTGGTGGACGCCGCAGCGTGGTCGCACAGCGCACGGCGGCCCCGGTTGCTCGTGGAGTGCTGGGCCCACGAGGCGAGTCTCGTTCCGGTGGAGGACTGGCCGCTGCTGCATTCCGGTGCGAAACCGAGAGGCTGGTGGCGGCACTACGGCGGTCTGGCCGAGTCGTCGCCCGCGTTGGTGGACGACGTGCTCGCCGTGGTGAAGGAGTTGGGTCCCGTCGGGGCTGGGACGATCGAGCGAGAGCTGGTGGGAGTTTCGGCGCGCCGCCCAGGCGCGTGGTGGGAACGTTCCGACGTCAAGAAGATCTGCGAGTGGCTGTTCGGTATCGGGGAACTGACCACGGGCACTCGGCGCGGGTTCGAGCGCCTGTACGACCTCACCGAGCGGGTGTTGCCGCCGGAGACCCTGGCCTGTCGGGTGGACGCCGACACCGCTGCCCGTGAGTTGGTGGACCGTGCGGCCAGGGCTCTCGGGGTGGCCACTGAACCGGATCTGCGCGATTACTACCGGCTGGCGCCCGAGACGACACGGCGTGCCGTCGCTGAACTCGTCGGGGACGGCACGTTGGAGCAGGTGCGGGTGGACACGTGGCGGGCCCCGGCTTACCGGCATGCGGCGGCCCGCACCCCGCGCCGGGTGGAGGGGCGTGCGTTGTTGTGCCCGTTCGACCCGTTGATCTGGGAACGCAACCGAACGGAGCGGCTGTTCGGTTTCCGCTACCGCATCGAGATCTACGTTCCGGAGGCCGAGCGGGTACACGGCTACTACGTGTTCCCGTTCCTCCTCGACGGCGAGTTGGTGGCCAGAGTGGACCTCAAAGCCGATCGTCCGAATCGGATGCTGCGCGTTCCGGGCGCGTTCGCCGAGGCCGGTCGAGACCGAGCCGGGATCGCCGCCGAACTGGCCGGCGAACTCGAACACATGGCTTCCTGGCTCGGTCTCGACGAAGTCGTTGTGGGAGCCCGGGGCGACCTCGCCGACGACTTGCGTCGTGCGCTCTGAATCGGCTGGTTCAGGCGCCGGTCACCAGCACGTTGCCTGAACCACTACGTGCTCGGATACTCAACGCCACCTCCTCGTCGGGCGGGGAGTCGGCGACTTCGAGAGCACTGTGGACACTGCCGCCACCGCTGGAGAGGTCGACCTCCGCGGTCGTGCCCTTCCGGATTCCGATTCGGATGTCCCCGGAACCCGAGAATGCCTCCACCGAGCCCGAGGCCGCGTCGTCGACCACGATCTCGCCACCGGCGGTACGCGCCAGTGTCGTGTCGGTGACTTCGCCGAACCTCACGTCCCCACTGCCGCCGTTCACGGTGACCGGCCCGTCCAGCGCGGCGATGTCGACCTCGCCGCTGCCGGTGCGCACGGTGGTGGACTCGGCCACCCGGTCCAATGTCACGGTTCCCGAGCCGGTGCTGATGTCGGCGCGTCCGCAAGTTCCCCGCACCGCGACGGCCGCGAGTCGAGTGCGAACCCGCACGTGCGAACCCGCCGGCGCGTGTACGGTCACCGCGAGTGCCGAATTCATCGGCGGCGGGATCTTGGATCCGCGTACCACGATGCGTTCGCCTATCTGCTCGATACGGACCTCGCGTACCGCGTCGGCCGGAACACCGGCGAACGGACTGCCGACCTGGCCGCCGAATATCTCGCTTACCCGGTTCAGCACCTCGGCCGCGCTGTGGGCCCACTCCGGTGAGGCGGCAGGGGCGCTGCGTACCTCCACCGACGTGCCCTTCTCCTCGGAGTCGCCGTCCAGGCGTACCTCCACGGTGCCCGCTGTGATGTCGAGGTCGAGTTCGACGGGGCCGTCGGTGTCGAATGTCTGAGTGCGGACGATGTTCTCGGAGCCGTCGTCGTTGTTGCTGCGACCGCCGGACGGTTGTTCGCTCACGATGTCACCCCTTCACCCAGCCGTGCAAGCTCGTGCCACCGCGACCGCCTCGCCCGTGTGGACCGTGCCGGTGGTGCGATTTGCCCTGCAGCGCGCCTTGGACCGCCTGGGACACGAACGTGTTCAACGACACGCCTTGTGCGGCGGCGGCCTGCTCGGCCTGCGCCTTCAAGCGTTCGAACAGGCGCAGAGTCATGCGGCTGATATCGCCGGACTCCTCCGACAGAGGAGGCGGGGGAGGTGGTTTCGGTGCCTCCGGCGGCTCTTCGGAGGCGCTGCCCGACACGGCGACACGAACGTCGCGTCCGTCCAATCTCACCTCGACCACGTGGTCGGGCAGTTGAGCGGTGATCTCGGCGGCGAGATCCGAGAGAGCGTTCATGAGCGTCAGTCGAGCGGCGGGTTCGAGGGCGGCCGACAGCACTGCCGCGGCACGTTGTAGCTGCTCATCACCCGCCGAGGCCGTGGTGGCCAGGCTTTCTCGCAATGCGGCGAGATACGGATCCAATTCCATGACATCACTGTGACATCACTTGTGATGTCACTCAAGGGGCCATGTGATGCCGTTGATGGTGTCGCGGTGTGTCCCACACGCCGGGGATGCGCCTCGTGGAGCCGGAGCACACCGGAAGTACGCTTCCCGTGACGAACGAGTGGAGGGAGTCGGACGTGGCCGAAACGGTGGCACCCAAGGTGCGGTTGATCGCGAAGACGGAGTTCTTCCCGCCCGAGGACGTGCCGTGGACGACAGACGCGGACGGTGGGCAGGCACTCGCCGAGTTCGCGGGCCGGGCGTGCTACCAGTCGTGGTCGAAGCCGAATCCGAAGACGGCGACGAACGCGGGCTATCTGGACCACATCATCGAGGTCGGGCACCTGTCGGTGCTGGAACACGCGAACGTCACCTTCTACATCACCGGTATCTCACGGTCGTTGACCCACGAGCTCATCCGGCACCGCCACTTCTCCTACTCTCAGCTGTCCCAGAGGTATGTCCCCGAGCGCGATGCCGCGTTCGTCGAGCCCGATGTGATCGCGAACGATCCGGAGCTGCACGAGAAGTTCATCGCCGCCACGCAGGCCAGCGTCGACGCCTACAACGAGCTGCTCGCCGGGCTGGAGGAGAAGTTCAACGACGCCCCCAGCGCGACGTTGCGCCGCAAGCAGGCGCGCCAGGCCGCCCGGTCGGTGCTGCCCAACGCGACTGAGACCCGGATCGTCGTCACCGGCAACTACCGCGCATGGCGTCACTTCATCGCCATGCGCGCCACCGAGCACGCCGACGTGGAGATCCGGGCGCTGGCCGTGGAGTGCCTGCGGCAGCTGCAGAAGGTCGCCGAGAACGCCTTCGCCGACTTCACGATCTCGACATTGCCCGACGGCACCGAGGTGGCGTCGAGCCCGAAGGTCGCCGAGAGCTGACACGCGGCAGGTCGTAAGGAGGCATAAGGAGTCGTAAGGAGGCACTGTGCGCAAGCCGGTCATCAATGTCCGGCCGGGTGAGTACGTGACCGCCCGGTTGGGCCCGGCGGCGCCGGTGCCGTCCCACCGAGCCCGGCATCGGTTTCGTGTCGGTCAACACCGGTTGCTGGTCGAACAAGCCGATCTCGCTCGCGCGGTGACGGCGCTGCGAGATACCGGCCATATGGTTGACGAAGCCTGACCGGGTGACTCGGTCGGCATATCGTCGGTAGTACGCGTAACGGTCACGGACCAGTGCGTCACGGTGGGTGTCTGCGTGGGTAGCCGCCCCCGGTACGGGCGATCTCGTTACGATCTCTGCGCACGAGACGAGGAGAGGCAAGGTTGACCGACGAGCAGACCGACACCACGCCCGCCTTCTCCGCTTCGAGGGTGATCGCCGACCGGTACCGGGTGATCGACGAGCTCGGCCGAGGCGGCATGGGCGTCGTCTGGCGTGCCGAGGACACCGTGATCGGCAGGCAGGTGGCCATCAAGGAACTCAGCTTGCCCGACGGTGCGGAGGACACGGGTGTGTTCCAGGAGCGGGTGCTGCGTGAGGTGCGCACCGGTGGCCGACTCAACGACCCGGCCGTGGTGACGGTGTTCGACGTGGTGGCCGAAGGCGACACCACCTACATCGTCATGGAACTCGTCGAGGCTCCCACGCTCTCCGAACTCGTGCGGCGCAACGGCCCCCTGCCCGCGCAGCAGGTCGCCTCGATCGGATTGCAGGTGCTGTCGGCACTGAACGCCGCGCATCAGGCGGGGATCGTGCACCGCGACGTCAAACCGGCCAACATCATGGTGGGCGCGGACGGTCGGGCGAAACTCACCGACTTCGGTATCGCGCAGGCCATCGACGATCCGCGCATCACCACGAGCGGGATGCTCGTCGGCTCACCCGCGTTCATGGCGCCCGAGCGTGTCGAAGGGCGCGAGGCGATGCCCGCCTCGGACCTGTGGTCGTTGGGAGCGGCGTTGTTCTTCGCCGCGGAGGGCTCCGTACCGTTCGAGCGGTCGAGCACGGCGGCCACCCTCCACGCGATCATGACCGAGGTCCCGTATCTGACCCGGGTCCACGGGCCGCTCGCCTCGGCGATCATGGGACTGATGTCCGCCACGCCGGAGGGTCGGATCACAGCCGCTCAGGCGCACGGACTGCTCAGCCTCGCCGCCCAGCAGCCTGTTCCGGGGACTCCACCGACCGGGCAACCGGTGTCGACCGTGCAGTCGACAACCCACCAGTCCGGGCCGCATCCCACGATGGTCGCCGGAGGGCTCGCCCACGGTGGTGTGCCCGCGCGGCGGATGAGTCCGGGCAGGAAGAAGGCACTGTTCACCGGAGGCGCGCTCGCGGCCGTCGGATTGTTGGTCGGTGGGTTCTTCCTCGGTAAGCCGGTGTGGTCGCCCGATGTGGACGAACAGATGCTGCCCACGCTCACCTACGGTGAGAACGGTGACGTCGAGCAGCTGAACGCGGACAGCTACAACGACTGTGTCAACACGACCGTGGACAAGGGGCGTTCGCTGGCCGACAGCAACTGGGTCGACTGCGACCAGTCGCACGACCTCGAGCTGTACACCACCTGGAACCTGAGCTCCTCGAACGACGATGACGCCGTGGCGTATCAGTACCCGGGCCGGGAGGCGTTCGCCCACTTCGGGGAAACGGTATGTGGTTTCTCCTTCCACTCCAGCAAGGTCAAGGACGAATTCCGTGGTCAACTGGTCTATCGGGCGTTGATCCCCAGTCAGGACGAGTGGGAGAAGCGACAAGATCCTCCCGATGACCCGGCCCGCTCGGTCTACTGTCTGCTCGGCCGGGAGGACGGCACCCAGATGTCCCAGTCGGTGGTGCAGTCGGTCCGGTAACCGGAAACGTTTTCGTTTCACCGCGCCGTCACCGGCAATCCTGTCGCCGCGTCGGCGGATCAGCGCGCATCAATGCATTTGCGCCGGTCGGCGCGGTCGTCGTCGAGTTGAAGAGGTACCGTCGAATCCATGTCGATCGCACCGCCCACTCCCCCCACGGCCGCACCGGGACGTCCTTTCGGCCGTGTACTCACCGCCATGGTCACGCCGTTCACCGCCGAGGGCGCGGTGGACCTGAAGCGGGCGCAGGAGCTCGCCGTGCACCTGGTGGATCTGGGTAACGATGGTCTGGTCGTCAACGGCACCACGGGCGAGAGCCCCACGACGAGCGACGCGGAGAAGACCGACGTCGTCCGGGCCGTCGTGGAGGCCGTCGGTGACCGCGCCACCGTCGTGGCAGGCGCGGGCACGTACGACACCGCTCACAGCGTGGAACTCGCCCGTCGAGCGGAACAGGCCGGTGCCCACGGACTCCTCGTCGTGACGCCGTACTACTCGCGGCCCACCCAGGCAGGACTGTTCGCACACTTCACCACGGTCGCGGACGCCACCGAACTGCCGGTGATGCTGTACGACATCCCGCCGCGCTCGATCGTGCCCATCGAGGTCGACACTCTGCGCAGGCTCGCCGAGCACCCGCGCATCCTCGCCGTCAAGGACGCCAAGGGCGACCTGCTGGCGGGGAGCGAGGTCATCGCCAACACCCACCTCGCGTACTACTCCGGCGACGACGGACTCAACCTGCCGTGGTTGTCGGTCGGAGCGACGGGCGTGGTCAGCGTCATCGGCCACGTCGTGGCCGGCCGGATCCGCGCCATGATCGATGCCTACGAGAACGGAGACACCTCCACCGCTCGCACCAACCACCGTGGCATGATCCCGGTGTACCGCGCGTTCTCGCGCGTCGGTGGCGTAGTGTTCGCCAAAACGGCGTTGCGGCTGCGCGGTGTCGACGTGGGCGACCCCCGGCTACCGATCGTGCCCGCCACCGAGGAGCAGGTGCGGGCCATCGCCGAGGACCTCACGCAGGCGGGAGTGCCGCTGGAGACCTCCTCCGCGGACGACTGGGCGGGCTCACGCGTCGCCCAGGCCGACTCGGCGGCCGCTTACGTCGCACCTACCACCCACACGAGCGTTGGGACGATTCATCGGTGAGTCAGAAGTCAATCGGACCGGGCCCCACACACCAGCCACCGCCGCCGCTGCCCGAGGGCGGACTCCGCATCGTCGCCCTCGGCGGCATCGGCGAGGTCGGCCGCAACATGACCGTCTTCGAGTACGACGGTCGACTTCTCGTGGTCGATTGCGGTGTCTTGTTCCCCGAGGACGCCCAGCCGGGTGTGGATCTGATCCTGCCCGACTTCCGGGCGATCGAGGACCGGATCGATGACATCGAGGCCCTCGTGCTCACCCACGGGCACGAGGACCACATCGGGGCCGTGCCCTTCCTGCTGCGCATGCGCCCCGATCTGCCGGTGTACGGATCGCGGTTCACGCTGGCTCTGTTGGAGGCCAAGTGCAAGGAACACCGGCAGCGGCCGGTCCTGACCGAGGTCGCCGAAGGGCAGCGGCGCAAGGTCGGTCCGTTCGAGCTGGAGTTCTTCGCGGTCAACCACTCGATCCCGGATGCGCTCGCCGTCGCGTTGCGTACTCCCGCCGGACTCGTGCTGCACACGGGTGACATCAAGCTGGACCAGTTGCCGCTCGACGGCAGGCTCACCGATCTGGCGGGATTCTCCCGACTCGGTGACGAAGGCGTCGACTTGTTGTGTATCGACTCCACCAACGCCGAGGTCCCGGGCTTCGTCACTCCGGAAAGCGACATCGGTCCCGTGCTGGACGACGTCATCGCGCGGGTGCGCCAGCGGGTCATCGTGGCGTGTTTCGCCAGCCACGTCCATCGTGTGCAGCAGGTGCTCGACGCCGCTCATCGACACGGTCGCCGCGTGACGTTCGTGGGTCGGTCGATGATGCGTAACATGACCATCGCTGCCGATCTCGGGTTGCTGAACATCCCGGAAGGGCTGTTGATCGACCTCGACGAGGCCGTGAACCTCCCCGAATCCAAGGTGCTGTTCGTCTCCACGGGGTCGCAGGGCGAGCCGTTGTCGGCGCTGTCGCGGATGGCGCGGGGCGAGCACAAGCAGATCTCGATCCGGGCCGGCGACACGGTGGTGCTGGCCAGTTCGCTCATCCCCGGTAACGAGACCGCCGTGTTCGGTGTCATCAACGGTTTGGTGCGCCTCGGCGCAGACGTCATCCACCAGGGCAATGCGAAGGTGCACGTGTCGGGGCACGCTTCGGCGGGGGAGCTGTTGTTCCTCTACAACGCCGTGCGGCCCAAGAACGTGATGCCGGTGCACGGCGAGTGGCGGCACCTGCGGGCGAACGCGGCGTTGGCCGTGCGCACCGGCGTGGACGAGGACAACGTGGTGTTGGCCGAAGACGGCGTGGTAGTCGACCTCGTCGACGGCAAGGCTTCCATCACAGGCCGCGTCGAGGTCGGCATGGTGTACGTCGACGGACTGTCGGTCGGGGACGTGGGAGAGTCCACGTTGTCCGATCGGTTGGTCCTCGGCGAGGGTGGATTCATCGCCATCACCGTGGCCGTCGACTCGACCACCGGCCGTGCCGTGAGCTCGCCTACCCTGTCGGGACGCGGGTTCTCCGACGACCCCAAGGCCCTCGACGAGGTGACCCGGCTTGTGGAGATGGAGCTGTCGCGCACAGAGGCCGAGGGCATCACCGACACCCACCAGATCGCCCAGGCGGTTCGGCGGGTGGTGGGCCGTTGGGTCGCCGGGACTTACCGCCGCAGGCCGATGATCGTGCCGACGGTCATTCCTGTTTGACGCGTGCGGTAGATCCGGTCTCGGGCTGCTGTCGGGCGGTCACGCTGATCGCCGCGAGTGCCAGCACGGCGGTGACGACCTGGGCCAGCAGGGCCCAGCGGGCACGGCGCTGTTCGGCACGGGTCGGACGGGTCATGCTCCCTCCTGAGGTTCCACTCGATTCTTTCGGACGGCGGCCCGAGCCCCGGCCGCTGCCTCACCCGGTAGCGGTTCGGCCGGGCCCGTCGGCCCGCCCTGTGCGGCGGGCGCGGTCAGTTGCACCAGCAGGGCTCCGCCGAGTAACACGACGGCACCGAGGATCTGCACCCAGACCAGTGCCTCACCCAGCAACGCCCACGCCATGCTCGTGGCGACGAGCGGTTCCAACAGCGCGAGCACGCTGGCGGTGGAGGCGGGTAGGTGCCGCAGAGCGGTGATGCCCGCGAAATAGGCGAAAACGGTGGAGAACACCGCGACGGTCACGAGCAGTAACCACACGGGCGGCTGCCATGGACCGAATTCGGCGGAGGACAGCAGCGTCGAAAGGGGCATGGTCCAGGGCGGTGCGACGAGGCCCACGGCCACGGCTGCGATCACCATTCCCCAGGTGACCATGCCGAGCGGGTGGTGGATGGCCATGCCCCGCTCGCCGATCAGGAAGTACGCCGCCGAACACAGCGCCGCGGCGATGCCGGCCAGCAGGCCCAAAGCGTCGAGCACCAGACCCTCGTGGACGCGGGCCACCAAAGCCAGGCCCAGCAGGGCGAGTCCGATGCCGGTCCACATCGGCCACGGCAGCCGTACCCGGCGTACGAATCGCACCCACAGTGCCACGAGGACCGGCGACGTGAATTCCAGCAGGATGGCGATGCCCACCGGTACTCGCGCTGCGGCCAGGAAGTAGAACAGCTGGACACCGGCCACGCCGAGAAGTCCGTAACCGAGAAGGAGCCGCCATTGCCCGCGCTGCACCCGCAGCAGTCGGGGCCGGGGCAGTCCTACACCGAGGAGGAGCACCAGCGCGGCGATGCTGATGCGGGCCGTGGCGACCTGTTCAGGCGTCAACCCGGACGTCATCGCCGGTTTGGCCAGCACTCCGGAGCTGCCGAAACACAGCGAGGCGGCGACGAGCAGCGCGATACCGCGAGACCGGCTGCGGGGTGGCGCCACGGTGGTGGCTTCGGTGGAGCCCGTCATATCTGCGTTCCCGGCCGCCACGGACTGTGGCCATCGGTGGGACGCGTGGGGTCGCGGAACCGCGGTACGTCCGGTTCGCCGGCCCGTAGCGGCACAAGCCCGTCGGTGATGGCCCGCATGATCGCCGCGTGGGCTTTCACGGCGTCTCCGGGCCGTCCGGCTTCGAATTCCGTGAGGTCGACCGGCTCACCGAAGTGCACCCGGAAAGTGGGTCTGCGCAGTGGGGCGGTGAGTCCTGACCGCGCCAGCGGCACGATGTCGGCCAGGCCGGTCACCGTCTCGGTCCCCCAGTACACGGCCTCGTGCGCGCCCCATTGGCTGATGGGGATCACCGGCACGTTCGCGGAGAGGGCGAGACGCGCGGCGCCGGTCTTGCCGCGTTCCGGCCACAGGCCCGGATCGTGGCTGATGCGTCCTTCGGGATAGACGATGATCGGGGCCGTGCTCGTGCGCAGTGCTTCGGCGGCCTGCCCGAACTGCGCCACCGCCGAGGCCGAACCCCGGTCGACCCGTAGGTGACCACTGGCGCGCAGCGCTGGGCCGATCACCGGCGCGTCCAACAGTCCGCCCGCCAGCATGAACCGTGGCGCGAGGCCGAGGCGTCGACACGCGGCAACCAGGACGAAAGCGTCGAAAACCCCGATGTGGTTCGCGGCCATGAGGAGCGGTTTGCCCCTCAACTCCCGCGGAACGCCTCCGCTGATGCGCAGTCGCCCGGCCACGTTCACCAATGCGTGGTCGAGGGCGAGGAGTGTCCGCCACATCAGGGGAGCACGTGTTCCCTGTCCGGAGGACCCTCGGTCGTGTTGAAGCGCCACCATAGGGCGAAGCATGTCATGCGTACCGGTGTTTTCGGCACGGGACGGACCTTTGCCGATCAATGTCACGTGTGGCCAGTGTGGCGCTCGGGGCGAGAGTGGTGAACCGGTTACCGTAGGAGTATGGCGAGCGGTTCGACGACCAGGGGGCGAGGCTCCGCGAGCACGAGCCGCGGATCGCAAGGCTCGGCGAAGAGCACGTCCTCGGCGAAGGGGACGAAGAGCAGGTCTTCGGCGCGTCCGGCGGCGGGGAAGACATCCGGCCGCTCGGCCGCGGCCCGTAGGCCACCGGCGAAGCGACCTACCCGCTCCTCCGGAGGGGCCCTGGTCAAAGCCCTACGTGGCACCTGGTCTTTGTTGGCGCGTGGTGTCGGTGGCTTGGCTCGCGCGGTGGGTCGTACCCGCGAGCTCGACCCGGAGCACCGCAGAGACGGTGTGGCGCTCGGACTCATCGCCCTGGCCTTCATCGCGGCCGTCGGCGTCGGTTGGGAAGCGGCGGGGCCGGTCGGGGAGTGGATCGCCGTCGGCACCCGGAGCGTGATCGGTGCAGCCGCCGTCGGATTGCCCGTGGCGCTCCTGGTCGCGGCCGTGGTGCTCATGAGGTCGCAGCCCCGGCCCGAGACCCGTCCCCGCATGGTCGTGGGCGGTCTGCTGGTGGGGATGGCCGTGCTCGGCCTGCTGCACCTGATCAGTGGGAGGCCGCAGGAGCACGCCGAGCAGATGTACGCGGGCGGGTGGATCGGGTGGTTCTCCGGTGATCTGCTCGCCCGGGGTGTCACTAGCTGGGTGGCCGTGCCGTTGCTCGTGCTCGTGTTGCTCTACGGCGTGTTGGTGTTCGCGGGAACTCCGATCCGGCGTATCCCTCAGCGGTTGCGGGAATGGAGCGCCGAAGCCGACGCGTCCGACCGCGGTGTCGCGAAGAAGAAGAGCGGTGGTGCGGAGCCGGCCGAACACGATCCGGCGACCGAGGCCGACCCCGCTTCCGCGCGCTTGCGTAAGCCCACGCGCCGCAAGCGTGGGGCTTCCGACGGCACGCAGGCCGAACTCGACTTCACGGAGTCGGACGACACCGCTTCCGACAAGACCACAAAGGTCGGCAAAAACGTCAAATCCGGCAAGTCTGGCACGTCCGATGAGTCCCAGTCCCACGTGACTACACCACTGCGGGCCTCGGCGCCGGCCAAGGCTTCCAGTGCGAAGCGCCGCCAGGAACCCGCGCTCACGGTCACCCGGACCGTCGAGGGCGACTACAAGCTGCCCTCGCTCGAACTGCTCACCCTCGGGGACGCGCCGAAGGCACACAGCCGCGCCAACGACGCCATGATCGAAGCGATCACGGGAGTCCTGGAGCAATTCAAAATCGACGCTCAGGTCACGGGTTTCACTCGTGGCCCCACGGTCACCCGTTACGAGGTGGAACTCGGTCCCGGCGTCAAGGTGGAGAAGATCACCGCGCTCACCAAGAACATCGCCTACGCGGTGGCCACGGAGAACGTGCGCTTGCTCGCGCCGATCCCCGGTAAGTCGGCGGTGGGCATCGAAGTGCCCAACACCGATCGCGAGATGGTGCGCCTGGGTGACGTGCTGCGCTCGCCGGTGGCGGCGTCCGACGACCATCCGATGGTCATCGGCCTCGGCAAGGACATCGAGGGCCACTTCGTCACCGCGAACCTGACGAAGATGCCGCATCTGTTGGTGGCCGGGTCCACGGGGTCCGGTAAGTCGAGTTTCGTCAACTCGATGCTGGTGTCCTTGCTCGCACGGGCCACCCCCGACGAATGCCGCATGATCCTCATCGACCCGAAGATGGTCGAACTGACGCCCTACGAGGGCATCCCACACCTCATCACGCCCATCATCACGCAGCCGAAGAAAGCCGCCGCCGCGCTCGCCTGGCTCGTCGAGGAGATGGAGCAGCGGTACCAGGACATGCAGGCCAACCGCGTGCGGCACATCGACGACTTCAACCGCAAGGTACGCTCAGGGGAGATCACCACCCCACCCGGCAGCGAGCGGGAGTACCGCCCCTACCCCTACATCATGGCGATCGTCGACGAGCTCGCCGACCTCATGATGACCGCTCCGAGGGATGTCGAGGACGCCATCGTGCGGATCACCCAGAAGGCCCGGGCGGCGGGTATCCACCTCGTCCTGGCCACGCAGCGGCCGTCCGTGGACGTGGTGACGGGGCTCATCAAGACCAACGTGCCATCGCGGCTGGCCTTCGCGACGTCGTCGCTCACCGACTCCCGCGTCATCCTCGACCAACCCGGCGCGGAGAAACTGATCGGGATGGGAGACGCCCTGTACCTGCCGATGGGAGCGGGCAAACCCACCCGCATCCAGGGCGCGTTCGTCAGTGACGAGGAGATCTCCGCTGTCGTGGCCGCCACCAAGGAGCAGGCCGAACCGGACTACACCGAGGGCGTCACAGTCGCCAAGGCGGGGGAGAAGAAGGACATCGACCCCGACATCGGCGACGATTTGGAGGTACTGCTTCAGGCGGCCGAGCTGGTGGTGAGTTCGCAGTTCGGTTCGACGTCGATGTTGCAGCGCAAGCTGCGGGTCGGCTTCGCCAAGGCGGGCAGGTTGATGGACCTGCTCGAGACCCGTGGCGTCGTGGGCCCGTCCGAGGGCTCCAAGGCGCGCGAGGTACTGGTCAAGCCCGACGACCTGCCGAGAGTGCTCGCGCTGATCCGTGGGGACGACCCCCCGTCCGAGGAGTGAGTCCTGTGCCGTTCGGTTCGACCGAGTTCCCTCTGTCCGACAAGACCGATCCGTTGGCTGTCGTGGAGTCTGTCCGCGTCTACTCCATTCCCATGAGGACGCGCTTCCGGGGCATCACCGTGCGGGAGGGGATGCTGCTGCGCGGGCCGTCGGGTTGGGGGGAGTTCTGCCCGTTCGAGGACTACGGTGACGCGGCGTCGGTCCCGTGGTTGGCCGCGGCGTTGGAACAGTGCACGAACGACTGGCCCACTCCGGTGCGTCGCCGCATCCCCGTCAACTGCACGGTACCCGCCGTGGACCCCGACACGGCCCACGACATCGTGTCGCGCTCCGGTTGCGACACCGCCAAGGTCAAGGTCGCCGACCATCCCGGCTCGCTGGGGGAGGACCAGGTCCGGGTGGAGGCCGTGCGCGACGCACTCGGTCCGGACGGTGCGATCCGGGTGGACGCCAACGCGGCGTGGGACGTCGACACCGCTGTGCGTCACATCCGTGTGCTCGATCGTTCGGCGGGTGGTCTCGAGTACGTCGAGCAGCCGTGTCCGACCGTGGATGAGCTGGCGCAGGTGCGGCGCCGTGTGGATGTGCGGATCGCCGCCGACGAGTCCATCCGTAGGGCCGACGACCCGTTGCGCGTGGCCAGGGCCGAGGCCGCCGACGTCGCTGTCATCAAATGCACACCGCTGGGCGGGGTTCGTCGGGCGCTGCGGATCGCCGAGGATAGCGGCCTGCCGTGTGTGGTGTCCTCGGCGCTCGAGACCAGTGTGGGCCTGGCCGCGGAGGTGGCGCTGGCGGCCGCGTTGCCCGAGCTGCCTTTCGCGTGCGGGTTGGGCACGCTGTCGCTGCTCAACGGTGACGTGGTCGGGTCCGCATCGGCGTTGAAGCCGGTCGACGGGTTCGTGACCGTACCGTCCGCGCCGCCCCAGCCGGAGTCGTCGCTGATGGAGGCCCACGCGCCCACGGACCCCGTCACGGCCGCGCGCTGGCTGGCTCGACTCTCCCGGGTCGGAGCCCTGCTAGGCGCTCGATCCTAGAGACCGTTCCGGACGCTGTGGGCGGTCGACGACGCTCTTACGTTCGTCGAGGTGCAGCAGCATGCGTGTATTGCCGAGCGTGTTGGGCTTGACGAACGGCAGGTCGAGGAATTCGGCGACGCCGGTGTCGGCCGAGCGGCGCATCTCCTCGTAGACCTCTTTCGGCACGGGCGTTCCCGTGATCTCGATGAAACCGTGCCGACCGAAGAACTCGGTCTCGAACGTGAGCACGAACAACCGCTTCAGCCCCAGCTCCACGGCCAGGTCGATGAGCCGCTCCACGAGCGCGTGTCCGATACCGCGGCCGCGCACGGACCGGTCGACTGCCACCGTGCGGATCTCGGCGAGGTCCTCCCACATCACATGTAGCGCACCGCAACCCACCACGCGTCCGTCGAGCTCTGCGACCCAGAACTCCTGCATGTCCTCGTAGAGGGTGATCAGGTCTTTTCGCAGCAGCCCCCGGCCCGCGTCGGAGTCGACCAGTGCCTTGATTCTGCGCACGTCGGCGATGCGTGCGCGGCGGATTAGGGGTGCTTGCACAGGCATAAACGCTAACGCTTGTGCCGGTCGGTGTGCCCAGGGCATGCCCGAACACTGTCTGTACGCCGGTTACCCTGAGCGGGTGTCTAGCACTGAATCCTCGCACAACCGTCGAGTCTCCCTGTTGACGCTCGGCTGTGCCCGTAACGAGGTCGACTCCGAGGAACTCGCGGGGCGACTCGCCTCGAGCGGCTGGCAGCTCAGTGACGACCCCGAGTCCAGTGACGTCGTCGTGGTGAACACCTGCGGGTTCGTCGAGCAGGCGAAGAAGGATTCGGTCGACACGCTGCTCGCCGCCGCCGACACCGGCGCCAAGGTGGTCGCGGTGGGGTGCATGGCCGAGCGTTACGGCAGGGAGCTGGCGGAGAACCTTCCCGAGGCCGACGCGGTGCTTGGGTTCGACCACTATCCGCACCTGGCCGAACGGCTCGTGGACATCGCCGAGGGCCGGTCGGTCGAGTCGCACACGCCGACGGACCGCCGCACTCTACTGCCCATCACCCCCGTGGACCGGCAGGCCGCCGCCGACGAGGTGACCGTGCCCGGGCACGCCGGGTGGGGTCCCAGGGTACTGCGCTCGCGGCTCGACGACTCCCCGGTCGCCCCGCTCAAGATCGCTTCCGGATGTGACCGACGGTGCTCGTTCTGCGCTATTCCGTCGTTTCGGGGTTCGTTCGTGTCACGTCATCCCGACGAGTTGGTCGCCGAGGCGGAGTGGCTGGCGTCGCAGGGGGTGCGGGAGCTGTTCCTCGTCAGCGAGAACTCCACCTCCTACGGCAAGGACCTCGGCCGCGATCTCGGCGGGACGAGGGCCCTGGAACAGTTGCTGCCTCGATTGGCGGCCGTGGACGGTATCGACCGGGTGCGGGTGTCGTATCTCCAGCCGGCGGAGACACGGCCCGACCTGGTGAAGGTGATCGCCACCACCCCCGGTGTGGCCGACTACTTCGACCTCTCGTTCCAACACTCCAGTGAGTCGGTGCTGCGGCGGATGCGCCGGTTCGGCTCCACCGAGTCGTTCCTCGCGTTGATCGAGCAGATCCGGTCCTACGCGCCCGAGGCGGGTATCCGGACGAACGTGATCGTCGGATTCCCGGGCGAGACCGAGGAGGACGTCGCCGAGCTGGAGCGGTTCCTCACCGAGGCGCGGCTCGACGCGGTCGGGGTATTCGGTTACTCGGACGAGGACGGCACCGAGGCCGAGACGTTCGACGGCAAACTCGACGAGGACGTGATCGCCGAGCGGGTCGGCCGTGTGTCCGCGCTCGTCGAGGAGCTGAGCGCGCAGCGGGCCGAGGACCGGGTCGGATCGGTCGTCGATGTGCTGGTGGAATCCGTCGACGAGGAGATCGTCGGCAGGGCCGCGCATCAAGCACCCGAGGTGGACGGCGAGTGCGTGGTGCTGGGGGGAGATCGACTGCAAGGTGGGTGAGCTGCTCCGTTGTGAGGTGGTGGACAGTGCGGGCGTCGACCTGGTGGTTCGGCCGCTCGACGGGTCCACGTTCGATTCGGACGTCGCGACGTGAGTACTGACAAAGCCGACGCCGATCTCGGGGCCGACGGTGGTGGTCGAGTGGGTCCAGCCGTTCCTACGTTGAACGCGGCCAACGTGCTCACCGTGCTGCGGCTGGTGCTCGTGCCGGTTTTCGTCGGGGCGTTGTTCGCCGCGGACGTCGCCGATGCCGACTCGTGGCGATACATCGCCACGGCGGTGTTCGTGGTCGCCGCGCTGACCGACCGTGTTGACGGCTGGGTGGCTCGGCGCTACGGGTTGGTGACGGACTTCGGCAAGGTCGCGGACCCGATCGCCGACAAAGCACTGATCGGCGCCGCTCTCGTGGAGCTCAGCGTGCTCGGCGAGCTTCCGTGGTGGGTGACGGCCGTGATACTGGGCCGGGAACTGGCCGTGACGGTTCTGCGGTTCTGGGTGATCCGGCACGGGGTCATTCCCGCGAGCAAGGGCGGTAAGGCCAAGACTCTGACGCAGGTGGTGGCCATCGGGGTGGTCCTACTGCCGTTGCCCGCGCAGGTCGCACCCGTGGAGTGGGTATTGCTGGGCGTGGCGCTCGTGCTCACGGTCGCCACGGGGGTGGACTACCTGGTCCGGGCGCTTCGCCTGCGGGCGGCGGCCCGGCGCGGCACCGTGGGGACGGAATGAGCGACCGAGGCGTGGACGCGGACATCGCCGCGAGGCTCGTGGCCGAGCTGACCCGGCGGGGGCAGACGGTCGCCACGGCCGAATCGCTCACGGCCGGGCTCGTCTGCGCCACGATCACTCAGGTTCCGGGTGCGAGCGCGGTGTTACGAGGAGGCCTCGTCGTCTACGCCACCGATCTCAAACACACCCTCGCCGATGTGGACCCCGCGCTGCTGGCCGAACACGGGGCTGTGCATCCCGAGGTCGCCGCACAGCTGGCCGAGGGCGCTCGCCGACGTTGTGAGGCGGACTGGGGACTCGGACTGACCGGGGTCGCCGGACCCGATCCGCAGAGCGGTGTCGAGCCCGGCACGGTCCATCTCGGGCTGGCGGGTCCGGGCGACACACGGACGGAGCGGACTGTGCACCTCGACGGGGAACGGGAGGCGGTGCGAGCGGGCTCGGTGACATGCGCACTGCGGCTGCTCGAGGAACGCTTGTAGCCGTGTGTAATGCCACGCCTGTATCGCCTATATCACGGCTCGAACCGGGTTGGAGGCCGAAATTGCGTTCGCTGTGGGCGGACGGGGCCGTGGACACCTGCGTTCCGTCCCTCGTTCTCGGTACCGTGGACACAGTTGGAAGGGAGGCGCGTGATGACCGTGCTGTTGCGTGAGGCGATCGGTGATCGGCTCCGTCATGCCCGCACCACCAAGCGCCGGACGCTGCGCGACATCTCCCGCGCCGCCAAGGTGAGCCTCGGGTACTTGTCCGAGGTCGAGCGAGGCCAGAAGGAGGCGTCCAGCGAGTTACTCGCCTCGATCTGTGAGGCACTGGACCTTCCTCTCGGCGAATTGCTGCATAACGTCGCGGAGGATGTGGCGGCCCTCGACCGCGTCGAATCGGGTGTCGAGCCCACGTCCGAACCGAGGCCCGAGCGTGCCTCGATGAGCGACGCCGGCGGCGTGAGTGCCACGGACGGTAAGGAGCCGGTGCCGGCCGGTGCCGAGGGCTTCGAGGAGGATCGCCTTACCGGCGCCACGGCGGACAAGGACCTCTCCGACCTCTACCTGCCTCCCGCTTTGCGCACCACGATTCGCGCTCCGAAGTCGAAGGCCGTTCTGGCCGCGTGACCGCCCGGGTCGGGAATGAGGTGACGAGAACGTCACCGATGGGCCTCGACCCGGTCAGGGGTCTCCCTGAAATCGCAGGGGTCGTCTGGAACGCCGACGTGCGACCTGACACGATGGAACAAACACGGGGGTCACGTGTTCGGCGAGCGAACAGCGCAACGGGCAGGTGGTCACCCGATCGGTAACTGTGGGATGTGAGAAGGCAGGCGGAGGAGATGGCCAATCCGTTCGTGAAGTTCTGGAAGTACCTCATGGCGGCGTTTTCGTCCAAGGTCGATGAACACGCCGATCCGAAGGTGCAGATCCAGCAGGCCATCGAGGAGGCGCAGCGGAACCACCAGACGCTCTCCCAGCAGGCCGCGTCGGTGATCGGTAACCAACGGCAGCTGGAGATGAAGCTGAACCGGCAGCTCGGTGAGGTGGAGAAGCTGCAGGCGTCCACTCGCCAGGCGTTGACGCTCGCGGAGGAGGCTCGAGCCAAGGGCGACGAGGCGAAGGCCCAGGAGTTCGAGACCGCCGCCGAGGGTTTCGCCGCCCAGTTGGTGACCGCCGAGCAGGGCATCGAGGACCTCAAGACGCTGCACGACCAGGCTTTGCAGGCCGCCGAGCAGGCCAAGCAGGCTGTGGAGCGCAACGCGAGCATGCTGCAGCAGAAGCTGGCCGAGCGCACCAAGCTGCTCTCGCAGCTGGAGCAGGCCAAGATGCAGGAGCAGGTCTCCGCGTCCTTGAACCAGATGTCCGAGCTGGCGGCGCCCAGCAACACACCGTCGTTGGACGAGGTGCGCGACAAGATCGAGAAGCGCTACAGCACGGCGCTGGGGTCGGCCGAGCTGGCGCAGAACTCGGTGCAGGGTCGGATGCTGGAGGTTCAGCACTCCACCACGCAGCTTGCCGGGCACAACCGTCTCGAGCAGATCAGGGCGTCGATGAAGGGCGAGTCGGTTGCGCAGGTGACCGATGGTGCCTCCACGAGCAGCGGTGCGGCCTCGTCGTCCACCAGTTCGGACATCCAGCGCGAGATCCAGGCCCGGGTAGAGGCCGAGCGGCAGAAGAACCAGGCATAACTGAAGCGGTGTTATCGCGGGGGTGACCGTGGCGGGCGGACGGAACGAGCGTTTCGGTAAGTTCGACAAGCATCTACAACGTCTGCCCGACTACGCCCAGCGAGCGCAGCGCATGTTGCGGGCCTACGCCGACAGTGCTCGGACGGATACTCCGTCCGAGGACAGTGGTCGGCCCGTGACACGGCCGCCGCTCACAGCTGTCCCACCCGTCGTCGCGGAGGTGCGGGACAAATGGGCGAAGTGGAACGATCCCGCGGCCAAGCATGAACGCCGTAAGCGGCGTACTTCCCGTGCGCTGACGCTGTGGATCGTGCTCTCCCTGCTGTGCGTGCTCTACGCACTCGCCGGTTACGCCGGCATCACCGGGGGGATCGACGGTTGGCAAGGCGCTTTCAGCGGTCTCGTCGGCACGGTCGTCTTCAGTGCCCTCAGCGTACGGTCGGGTATCCGGCTGTACCAACTGAGCAGGATGTCGGTCTCCCCGGCCCGAGAACCGTCCACGCTTCCGCGTGCGGGGTCAGTGGCGCGGGAGCCCATGGAGCGATTGGCCCGCAGCGAGTCCACTCTGACCGACCTGTTGGATCAACTTTCGACGGCGGACGTTCCTGTGCCGCCTTTGTCGGTCGACCAGACTCGGTCCACCGCGATGGAGACCGCTTCCGCGTTACGTGCGCTCGCGTCCCGCATCGAGTCGGTGGAACGAGCTCGGGCTTCCGCGCCTCCGGCGGAACAACCCGCGTTGGACTCCGCTATCACCGGCCTGCGGAAACAGCTCGATGAGGGAGTCGAGGAGTACGGCACTTTGGTCGCCGCGGCGGGCCGTGCCGTGGCGGCCACCGACAGCGGTATGACTGAGGCCAAGGAAGCCCTGACGGACGCGACCGACCGTCTCGCGGGCTTGGCCTCCGCGCTACGCGAGCTGTCGTCGCGCTGAGGATCGGCCGGTTGACCGGCTGCCGAGCGGGGTAGGCACTACGCGCCAGAACCTGTCATTGAAAGGACAGTGGCGTGAACCCGTTCCTGTTCGACGACGACACGGCTCCACTTCCTCCGATCACCATGAGCCAGGCGGTCCAGCGCGTACTGTCGGTGTTCGACGCGCTCTCGCGTGGGTTCGGACCCGCTCCGGGAGTGTGGTTGCGCTGCCGAGAGGACGTCTTGGTTGACGCCAAGTCCGTGGACGAGCGGGTACGAGCGGGGGAACGCCTGCCGTTGGTGGGCACGCTCGTCGCCGCGCCGGATGATCCCGTGATCACCGGACGGCTGGTCCAGGCGGGAGGTGTGGTCGTTGGACATACCGTTCCCGGTGCCATGGCGACCGTGCCCGAAGCACGGCTGGAGACGCTCAGCAAACTCGACGCCTTGTTGGTGAGCGAACCGCCGTCGGTGTGCCGGGACGTCGTCGGGTTCGTCCCGACTCGTGGGCTCGTGCCTCTCGGAGGGCCGGGGGCTGCCACGGTGTTGGCTCGCGAAGCGGCTGTGGCACAGAGGGTCGCCGCGGCGGTCACCGGAAGCGACTCGCGCGTGGGTCACAGCCGGGATTGGCCCGATTCGGTCCGTCTCAGCGCGGGCGACCATCCGCGTGTCGGCGTGCCCGACAGCGCGTTGCGCGCCCGTTTGGATGTCGACGTACGCGCGAGGCTGGAAGCGACGATGGACACTCTGCGTGTCGTGGGCGCGCTGATCGACGAAGTCGACCTCGGTGGGACGAACGGTTGGTGCCTGCGGCGGGCGGCGTTCACCCTGCACGACCACGACGCGCTCCTGGTACCCCTCGGAAGCGAGGCCGGATCGTTGGCGCAGCTGGTGACCCGTCTCGACACGTCCGCCGTGCTGATCCCCGCGGCCGACGGAAGGGGAATGGGCGTGGTGACCAAGCCGTTCGACGATCAGGTGGCGCTCGATCTCGCCGGTTTACTCACCGGTTCGCAAGCTTCGACCCCCTATCCGGACACCGGGGTCGGCCTGGTGGCGTTCGGAGCCTATCTACGGGGCCAACCTCGTGCGAACGATCTGACCGAGGCCGGTGCGCGGTTCGCAGGATTCGTCACGACCGCGCGTCACTACCGGATGCTGCTGATCGGGCAGGAGCCGCCCGAAGCGGGCGTCGTGGACGCGAGGGCTCCCCAGCAGGGCGGCTCGTTGGTGGGAGAACGCTGGCTGCTCTCCCCGTCGGCGCTGGGTGAGTTCGTGGCGCATCTGCCGGCACCCATGCGTCTGGGCACGGTGGAACTGTCGGATGGAACGAGTTCCTTGGCGATCTTGTGTGACCCGGCGGTGGCCGAACGCGGCGAGGACCTCACGGCGTGGCAGTGCTGGCGCGCCTACCTACGGCACCTCAGCGCGTTGCGGCCGATCGAAGCGTGAGCCGGGAGTTGATCCGTTTCACCACGCCGGGACCGTGCAGTGCGAAGGCGGTGAAGACCTGGAGCAGACTCGCGCCCGCGTCGAGCATGCGCAGCGCGTCGTCGGGACCGCTGATCCCACCGACCCCGATGATCGGCAGGGAGTCTCCGGCCTGCTCACGCACGAAACGCACCACGTTCAGAGCACGCGCGGTCAGCGGGCGGCCCGACAATCCGCCCTGCTCGTCGACGAACCGGGCGTCTCGCGGAGCGAGCCCGTCGCGGGCCAGGGTCGTGTTCGTCGCGATGATGCCCGCGACTCCGTGCTCCGAGCACACACCGAGCAGCTCCGCGATGGCGTCGAAAGACAGGTCGGGCGCCACTTTCACGAGCAGTGGCACCGGCCCTCGCCCGCTGTCCTCCGCGAGGCTGCGCGTGGTACGGGACAACTCCGTGAGCAACTCCGTGAGCGCGCCCCGGTCCTGGAGTTTGCGTAACCCCGGGGTGTTAGGGGAGCTCACGTTCACGGCCATGTAGTCGGCGTACGGGTGCAGAGTCACCAACGAATTCCGATAGTCGGCTATCGCGTCCTCGACCGGCGTGACCTTCGACTTGCCGATGCTGATGCCCAGGGGAACGTCGAGTTGGCCCGTGGCCGCGAGGCGCCGGGCGAGGGCGGTCGCACCCGCGTTGTTGAACCCCATGCGGTTGATCACGGCGTCGCTGTCGCTCAGCGCGAACAACCTCGGCCGTGGGTTGCCCGGTTGCGCGTGCCAGGTGACCGTGCCGACCTCGACGAACCCGAAGCCGAGCGCGGGCCACGCTTTGAGCGCGCGACCGTCCTTGTCCATGCCTGCGGCCAGTCCGAGACGGCTGGGGAATCGGATACCGAAGACCGTGCACGGGTCGTCGACCCGGTAATGGCGCCGCAACGCGGTGGTCACGGGATCGATCGTGCCGAGCCTCGCCAACAGGCTCACGGTGCGTTCGTGCACCGCTTCCGCGTCGTGGCGGTGGAGACGGTAGAGAGCGGGTCGGACGATCTTGTCGAAGAGCACGGCACCAGTATCCGTCATACGGTCGTGGCTCCGCCGCCGAGCCGTCGTGGCTGTCGCGTCTGTCGCGAGCGATGCGGACCGGGTACCGCGGAAAGCTTCCCCGGTCCCTTCCGCAGCACCCGGAAATGAAAAGACCTCCAGTGCGACTCCCGGAACGTCGTCAGCCGTTCGGGCTCGAGGCGGACCGGTCCCCGAGAGCACTGGAGGCCGGTGACTGCCTGGTATTCACCGGCAGACACACGTGCCAACTGGGTGGTCCGTGTGCTGTCAGTGGACAGCCACCTCACGAGTCCTGTGGATATTCACCGTCGGACCACCTCCTTTCCCGTGTACCGCCACGTTAGGTGGGATCGGAGGTGTACGGCAACGTATTTTTCGGTGGCGCACCGTCGGCCGGCCCGGACCCGAACTCGTGTGGGGGCGAGGCCGACGGGCGTCGGGGGAAAACCGGCCGTACTCGGGAGAGGGCCGCCCTCGGAAGCCGCTGCGTCCTGTCCGCCTAGCGGTCGACGTACGGTCGATCGGTGGGCAGCCGAGGGGTGGGCCCTCCGCCCCTGGGTGGGGCGGGCTCGGGCGGTTCATGACCGGTGAGGCGGTGGCGTCCCGCGCGGTCGGACCTCAGGATCTTCGCGAGCACCATGTTGAAGGTGAGCGCGATCTCCTGTGCGGCGGGTGAGTTCCATTCGTGGATGGGTGTGCAGGCACCCTGTGCCTGCTGGATGACCAGGCGGTCGGGGATCGCCGTGGGCATCACGAGCCGCCCGAACGACTCCCGTAGTTCCTGGACGCGGTACTCGTGTTCGTAAGACCGGCTGCGCAACCGGTTGACCACGACACCCGCCGGACGCAACCGGGGATTGTGCTCGGCACGGACGTTGTCGATGGCCTCCAACGCACGCTGCGCGCCCGCCACCGCGTACATGGTGGGCTCGGTGACGAGCAGGGCACTGTCGGCGGCGATGAGCGCTGAACGGGTCAACCGCCCGAGCGATGGGGGACAGTCGAGGATGGCGAGCTCGTAGGGCTTGCCTCGGGGGTAGGTGCGTAGCTCGTGCAACGCCCTCGCGAGATTGTCCATGCGGTGTGCGTGCGGGCCCGGCTCGTTGAGGAGTTCGAGCTCCTCGGACCCGACGAGCACGTCGACGGCGTCGCTCCATCCGCTGGCCGCGATCGCTTTCGTCAGCACCCCCAGCCGGGGTGCCTCCAATACATCGGCGAGTGTGGCGTCGGTCAGCGGAGGATCCAGCGTGGCAGTGGCATTGCCCTGCGGATCGAGGTCCGCCACCAGCGTCCGGGTTCCCCTGCGTAGCGCAGCCGAGGCAATACCCAGAGCAACCGTCGTTTTGCCGACGCCTCCCTTGAGGCTGAGTACGGCGACCGTGTGCACGCCTGCGAGCGTAGCCGGGTGTGGTCACCATGAGAACGTGTGAGGTGCCCCAACTACTCTTGATTCCATGCGAGCGGAGACTTCGGCCGGTCAGGGGTCGGCGGCGGTGCGGAAGGTGCTGGAGGCCGAGCTGCGTGCCGCGCGCGCTCGGAGAGCCGAGGAACCGGTGGTGGTGGATGTCGGCGGCGGCAGCGGTGTGTGGGCTGTGCCCTTTGCGGCCGCCGGATGCAGAGTGACGGTGGTGGAGCCCAACCTCGACGCTCTGGCCACCCTGGAGCGGCGCGCGGCGGAGGACGGCGTCTCCGACCGGATCACGGTGGTGGCCGACGACTCCGACGCGTTGGCCGAGCATGTTCGGCCGGGTTCCGCCGATCTCGTGCTCGCGCATTCGTTGTTGGAGGTCGTGGACGACCCGGAGAGCGTCGTCGCGGCGATCGCCGAGGTGACCGCGGGTGGCGGTGCTGTGTCGGTGCTGGCGGCCAATCGTCACGCGGCCGTGCTGCACCGGGCTCTCACGGGCCGGCTCGTGGAGGCCCGTCGGTTGCTCGCCGAGCCCAGTGGTGTGTTGAGCGGCGACTCCGACACGCTCCTGCGCAGGCTCGACGTCGAGGGACTGACCACCCTGCTCGACGAGGCGGGGCTGTCTGTGGAACACATCCAGGGCGACGGTGTCGTGTCGGAGACCATTTCGGCCGAGCCCACCCCCGGGACGGCTGCGTCGTGGGAGCGGGATCTCGCCGAGTTCGAGGCGTTGGCCGCGGTGACGGCTCCGTTGCGGGACATCGCGAGCCGTCTGCACGCTTTCGCTCGTAAACCGGCCTGACGCCTCCTGGTCGCCTTCCTCACCGACACGGAACCGTCGGTGGGGCGACGTAGGCTTGGACACCGATGGGACGGAACACGGCGTTACCCGAGGCGTTCGAACGGTTCCGGGTCACGGATTCGACGCGACCCGACGACACCGGTTGCCACGTGCTGCACGTCGATATGGACGCCTTCTTCGCCGCCGTGGAGCTGCGGACTCGGCCGGAACTGGTCGACCGTCCCGTGGTGGTCGCCGGAGCCGGCCCCCGTTCCGTGGTGCTATCGGCCAACTATCCGGCGCGCCGCTTCGGGATCTCGTCCGCCATGCCGGTGGCGGCGGCGAGGAAACTGTGTCCCCACGCCGTGTACCTTCCCCCGACCCGAGGTCTCTACAGCGAAGTCTCCCGTAGCGTGATGGCGCTCTTCAGGGAGATCACGCCGCTTGTGGAGCCGTTGAGCCTCGACGAAGCGTTCCTCGACGTGGGCGGTGCTCTACGCAGACTCGGGGCCACCGCGACGGAGATCGGAGCCCGTCTCCGCGCTCGGGTGGAGGCCGAACACGGTGTCACGTGTTCTGTCGGCGTGGCGGGGGTGAAGTTCGCGGCCAAACTCGCCTCCGGCATGGCCAAGCCGGACGGCATGGTCGTGGTTCCGGTGCGAGAGACGGTCTCGTTCCTGCGTCCGCTCCCGGTGTCGGCGTTGTGGGGCGTGGGACCGAAGACGGCCGAAGTGCTCCGCGGCCACGGCCTGCACACGATCGCCGACATCGCGGCTACGCCACTCGACCGGTTACGACGTTGGGTGGGTGTGGCCACGGCCGAACACCTGCACGCGCTGGCGCACGGCAGGGACGAGCGCCCCGTGGTGCCGGAGAGCGAGGAGAAGTCCCTCGGGGCCGAACGCACATTCGACACCGACCTCACCGACCGGGAGGCACAGGAACGACAGTTGCTGGACCTGTCGGAGAAGGTCGCGGCCACTCTGCGTCGCCGGGGACTGCGAGGCCGAACGGTTTCCATCAAGGTGCGCTTCTCCGACTTTCGAACCATCACCCGGGCCCGTACCCTGTCGGGCGCCACCGACGTGGCACGAGAGATCCACGCCACCGCTGTCTCGCTGCTGGAGGAGGCGGCTACCGCGCCGGTGCGGCTGCTGGGAGTGCGAGTCGAGGGGCTCAGCGGAGCCACGGACGCCGAGCAATTGACCTTGGAGGACGTGCGTCCGACCTCACGGTGGAGAGACGCCGAGATAGCGGTCGACTCGGCGCGCTCGAAATTCGGTGTCGCGGCTGTGCGCCCCGCGTCGCTGTTGGCGCGGGACACGGACTGAGAACATGCCGTCAGAAGGCACCGAACATTCGTTTTATCAGGCTGGGCGTCGCCGCGCACGGCAGCGTTGGGCTGTTCGAGGCAAAACCAGCGGCGTAAGGGGGGAGATCGGGTAGTCGTCCGCGCGTGCGCCTCGTATCCTGGTATTGACACCCCAACGGGGGTAGCCCGGGTCGACGTCTTCACGTGGTTCCGGCACCCACTAGGGGGTCATCAGATAACGCTGTGCCGGAGGAGGAAAGATGCCACTCTCCGAGCATGAGCAGCGGCTGCTCGACCAGATCGAGCGCGAGCTCTATGCCGAGGACCCCAAATTCGCATCCACTGTGCGCGGTACCAGGATGCGCCGCCCTACGCGCCGTCGACGTCTGCAGGGTATCGCTCTCTTCGTAGTGGGCGTCGCCATGCTCGTGCTCGGTGTCGCGGGCCAGGCGGCATTCCTTCGCGTCGCCGAGATCCCGTGGCTCAGTGTGCTCGGGTTTCTGGTGATGTTCGGCGGTGTGCTACTGGCAGTGACAGCGCTGGGGGCATCAGGGGAGGCCGATGACGCTGTGCCCCAGAGCCGGGACGGTCGTGGGGGCCGAGGCGGTTCTCCCGCCAAGAGTTCTTTCACCGAGCGCATGGAGGAGCGGTTCCGCCGGCGCTTCGAGGACCGTTAGCCCACACCAGTCCGGCATCCGGGACAGCTGTCCGCTGCCGGGGTTCGCGAATGAACCGAGGGTCCGTTCGCCAACCCCGAGCAGCGGATTTTTCGTGTCGGATCACCGAGACCGCGGACTCCGCCGCCTCACGTTCCGCAGGATCGAACGGGGCAGCAGCCGGTCTTGCCAGGACAGCGGTGCCGCGCGTTCGAGGCCGTCCAGGACGTCGTGGAACGCCTTCGAAAACCCGGTGTCCCGACCGTCGCGCCGCCGAGCTTCGGGGCTGTACCACACGCGCTCGACCGTGGTCACGACCGCGCGCAGGTTGTTCTTGGCCTGTTTGTCGAGTCGCTGCTGTTGAACGATCTTCTGGGCGGTGATCCGCACGGTGTCGTGTTCGGAGATGTCGATGCCGCGGTCCACACACTCTTGGAGCAGCTCCCGCCACGCGGCATCGGCCGCTGCGGTCTCCTGGGCCTGTTCCACTTCGCGAAGTCGGCGGTGTCGCTGTACGCGGCGTAGCGCCCACGGAACCAGCGCCAACGCGGACGCCGCGAGCAGAACGAGTGTCACGACCCAGTGCACCCACCACGTCACCAAAGCCACGGTCAGGGCCCAGAGGGTCACGGCCAGGATGAGCGCCCACGACAGGGAGCCCACGCCTGTCCCCTGAGGGGAGTTCTCGCGTCGGCGCCGGGCTGTGACGGCGGCGACGACCGTGGCGATCACGGCGGCGGCAGCGAGGACCATCCCCGCGATACCCCACCACGAGTCGGAGGTGGAGAACGGGCGTTGTTGCTCGGGTTGGGCGCTGGCTTCCTGCTCGGCCTGGTCCTGGGTGGGCTGCTGCGCGCTCTGTGAGGACGATTCCGGCGGTGTGCTCGACGCGGCGTCGTCGTCGCCGGACCGATCGCTGCCGGAGGCGCCGTCGTCGTCCAGGTACGAAGGCACATAGCCACGACCGTCCGACAGCGGAGTGGGATCGAAGCTCACCCAGCCGAGCTCACCGAAGTGAACCTCCACCCAGGCGTGGGCGTCGCGTGAGGTGATGGTGCGAGCGTCGCCATCGCGGTAGCCGCTTGTGAATCCGACGGCGACCCTCGCGGGAATGTCGAGTGATCGCAGCATCACCGCCATCGTCGAGGCGAACTGTTCGCAGTAACCCCGTTTGCCGTTGAGGACGAAGTCCGCGAGGGCGTCGCTGTCGGCCGCCGGTGCGGTCTGGGTGTCGTAGGTGAAGCCGTTCGCGGTGTCGAAGTGCCTCCACACCGCGTGCACCTTGTCGAATGTGGTGTCGGCCGAGGCCGTGATCCGCCGGGCGAGCTCGGCCACCCGAGGATCGACACCGCTGTCGTTGGTGTAGACGTCGGCGACAGCGCCGGGGTCGGACGTAACCTGGCGCAGCTCGGCTCTCGTCGGTTCCTCCAGAGCCGCCACCTCGGTGTAGGCGGCGGGGTTCTGCCTGCGTTCGCGGAACACCGAGCCGCTGGTGTGGTCGTAGTACCAACCGTCGGAAAGGCCCCGCAGGACACGGGGGGAGCCGTAGACGGGCAACCACACGTCGTTCCAGTGCACGGGTTCGATGTGGATCTCTCGACCGGGAGCCTCACCGTCGTCGCCCGAGGCCAAGGGGAGTTCGCCGTTGGCGGGAACGCCGGCGGGCATGGGGCCGTCGGGCAGTCCCCACCCCTCGTTGGGGCGGTAGGTGTCGAGGGTGAACGCGCGTAGCGGTCGCTGGTCGTCGTCGAGCCCGGTGACACGGAACAGGGGTACGTCGTCCCCTTGATCGAGCATGCCGCGCAGCGAGGTGAACGGGTTGACCCCGAGGCCGCCCAACACGGCTTGGTCGCCCGAACTGCCGGGCAGTCTGCCCTCGGTGCCGACGCTCGTGACCGCGATGCCCGCGACGAGCCCGGCGGACAATGCCCCCGCCACGACGGCGGCCGGGGCGGACACGGCCACGGCGGAGACACCTGTTCCGGGAGTCGACCGGTTCCGCCAACGGCTGTGCCGATGGCTGCCGTCTACGGCGAGGAGCACGGCGAACGCCGTCGCCCCGAGGACGAACGTCCACCACGACAGTAGATCGTCGGCCAGCGCCGACGGCACCGCGTAGACACACAGCAGAACGAGACCCGCGGCCGCCGGGGCGGACGCCGCGACGACGAGCGTGTCCACCAGGATCGCGACGACTCCGACGGCGATCGTGGCCAGACACAGGATCGAGACGCTGCCCTCGACAGGGGGGACTCCGGTTCTGATCTCCTCGAACGCGGTCGTTAGGACATCGTTCAGTTCGGAGAACGCGGCGGGGCCGGGGATGACGGCCAGGATGCCGTTGCGCGTGAACGCGCCCGTGGCCAGCAACAGCAGGACCAGCGCCTGAGCCGGTGCCGTCAGGAGTGTGGGCAGGCGCAGTGAACGCAGCGCGAGGCCGGTGCACGCCACCAGGAGGGCGGCCACGGCGATGTAGGCCAGCCAGGCGCCGCCTTCGATGACACCGGTCAGTGAGGTGGCGGCGCTGACGGTGGCGAACATGGCCGCAGCGGGAGCGAGCAGCGTGCTCGCCGCAGCCATGCCGCGAGCCGCGCTACGGTCGGATTCGGGGCGTTGCCGGGTGTGCCGGGGCCGGGAGGCCGTGGTCGTCATGAGACACCCCCGATCAACGAGGCGCCGGGTGTTGTCGTGCGGCACAGTTGTGCCCACACGTCGGCGACGGAGTGTTCCGGCTTCACCACCACGACGCCCCAGCCCGCAGCGCGCAGCAGCGTGGCCGTGTCCTCGACCGCGACGTCACCGTCCGCGGGCGTGTCCGAGCTTTCCCAGGCGATGGTGTCGAGGAGGACCGCGAGGTTCCGGGTGCCGCGAGCACGGTGCCGGGTGATCTCATGGACGGACTCGGTACCGACTGTGCCGAGCACCGCGATCAGCTCTTGGCCCTGTCCCGGGTCGGAGCCCAGGACGATGTCCCGTGCATGACCGGGTTGCAGTACGGCGAGGGCCTCCAACACCGCGCCGGCGTGACTCGCTCCGGCTTCCTCGGGCGCGTCGGCGAGCAGCCTGCCGTGTTCACTGACCAATCGCACGTGCTGTCCGGCCTTGTTCAGATGCAGGCACACGCTGGCGGCGAATTCGACGGCCCACTCCAAACTGGATTGCACCCCGGAACCGCGATGAGCCGTCGCGCGATGGTCGAGCAACACCGTGGTACCCCCGTGCCAGGGGCGTTCCTCGACCCGCACCATCAACTCGTCGCGCCGGGCAGTCGACCGCCAATGCACTTTGCGCAGGTCGTCGCCCTGACGGTACTGACGGACCACGACGTCGGCTTCGCCCTGCCCCGCGTGCAGACGGATACTGCTGTCCTGACCCGATCCGATGCCAGCTCCGCGCGGCAGTCCCCACAGGGTGGTGACACGCGGTACGACGACCAGCCGTGAGTGCGACACGAGGTCACGCTCGAACTCACACAATCCGAACGGGTCGGTGATGGTGGCCCGCAGCGGACCGATCTGGTGCACGCCCCGCAGAGTGGGTTGCACCGGATAGCGCAGCGGTACCGCCCGTCGATGGGGCAACCGCTCCACGACGAAGCGGGGCCTGTCACCGAACGTGTAAGGCAAGCCGTCTTCGAGCAGCACCTCGCCGGCGGGCATACGGCCCGTGCGCCACAGGTCGAGTTGCACCTCGCCCCGGCCACCGACGGAGATCCGTTCGGGCAGGAGCGAGCGCGACGCGGAGATGGTCATACGCGCGGCCGACGCCAACAGCACCACGCACAGGGGAAGGGCGAGGACGAACACCGCGACCCGCAGCAGGTCGCGCTCGTTGAGTACGACAGCGCACACACCCGCGGCGACTCCCGCGGCGAGCAGGCACCGGCCCCGGGTGGTGAGGCCGGACAACGAGCGGAACATGTTGCGCGTTACCGGGGTCGGGGGCCGTGCGGCACGGGCACGCGAGCCAGCACGGTGCGGACGACGTCCGTGGCCGATCTACGGGCGGCGTGCGCCTCGGTGGTGAGCACGAGCCGATGGGCCAGCACGGGAGCGGCCACGGCGTGCAGGTCGTCCGGTACCACGAACTCCCGGCCGGAAAGGGCTGCCTGCGCCCGTGCGGCACGGACGAGTTGCAGCGTCGCTCGCGGGGAGGCGCCGAGTCGCACCTCCGGCAGCTGCCTCGTGGCCGAGGTGAGCTCGACCGCGTACTGTTTCACCTCCGGGGACACGTGGAGCCCACGGACGACCTCGATGAGCCGTTGTACCGTCGCGCCGTCGGAGACGGGTTCCAGTTGATCCAACGGATTGTGTCCGGCGTGCTCGTCCACCATCGCCAGTTCGGCGGCCGTGTCCGGGTAGCCGATGGACAGTCTGGCGGTGAACCGGTCGCGCTGTGCTTCCGGCAGCGCGTAGGTGCCTTCCATCTCGACCGGGTTCTGGGTGGCGATCACCATGAACGGTTTGCCGAGTTCGTACGTCGTGGAGTCGACGGTGACCTGGTGCTCTTCCATGCATTCCAGCAGCGCCGACTGGGTTTTCGGGGACGCGCGGTTGATCTCGTCACCGACCACGATGTTGGCGAACACCGGGCCCGGGCGGAACTCGAAGTCGGAATGCTGACGGTTGTAGATCGAGACACCGGTGACGTCGCTGGGCAGCAGGTCCGGCGTGAACTGGACACGGCTCACGGTGCAGTCGATCGACCGGGCGAGCGCTTTGGCCAGCGAGGTCTTGCCGACACCGGGCACGTCCTCGAGGAGCAGGTGTCCTTCCGCAAGCAGGGTGACCAGCGCTATGCGGACGACTTCCGGTTTGCCGACCAGTACTCGTTCGACGTTGGCGGCGATGCGTCTGGCGATGTCGTGGAGCTGGTCAAGGTTCGCAGGCGCGCCGTGGTCTTCCCCAGGGGCGTCGCCGGGGAACCCGCCGGACGGGTAGCGCACCTCGGTGGTGGGCTGACCGTCGGCCAACGGGGCGGTAGCGGTGGACTGTCCTCTCGACGTCACACGACCTCCTGGTACGAAAAGCCCTCGCTGCTGTCACGAACGCCCTTGGGGACCTTCGTAGGTGGGCGGACTCGCCTGCGAGTCGGCCTGGCACGCAGTGTGTCAAATGTCTGCGGATTCGGTACGCCAGCCCTGTTGATCATTCACTGCGGCGGGCAAGCATCCCACAGGCGTGTTTGCCCCTTTCAGGTGACTTCGGATCACAGATCTTGGCGACTGGACGATCTCGCCTACGCTACGGCAGCGTAGTCGGTTGACTACCGAAAGAGGTGCGGTGATGACCGATGCCGGCGTACACGTGCCGGACTCCGGGCTCACGCTGCCATCCGACGGCTTTGCCGTCTCGCCGGAACTCGCTACCGAGGCTTTCGGCAAACTGAGCGAGGTCCAGGATGCGGTGGGCCGGATGGTTCGCCAGGCGAAAGTGTTGGGCCGAACAGTTCCGCTCGGTGATGGCTATGCCAAGGAGATCGGCGAGTTCATGGCGCGATACGGCATCGACGACGCCGGTTCGGCCGTGGAGTCGTTGACTCGCTTCGGCCAGGAGATCGAGGAACTCAAACAGCGCATCGAGACCGCCCTGCGGCGCTACGACGAGCAGGATTCGGATGCGGCCGCCGGGACCGATTGTGTGGGTGGGGGTTGAGGACCGCGTGCGGGTGAGCAGGGGGTGGCAACTGCCCGCGCTGCTGGTCGGTGTGCTCGGCCTGGCCGCCGGGACCGTCGGATGCGGTTCCGACCCACAGCCCGGATCGATGGCCGGTCCGGAAGGGACGGCTGAGGCCGACGCGAAGCCCGGTTCCTCCGTTGTGCCACCGATCTCGACGCGACAGTCCGTCTCCGTATCGGATCCCTGCGCACTGCTCGATCCGCAGGACCGGTCGCGCGCGGGGTTGACCTCCCCGGGCAAGTCCACCACGGTAGCCGGTTCCCCTGTGTGTGACTACGTCGAGCCGGGAGCATTCGGCGTCTCGGTGACCCTGGACAGGGATACGGACCTGGAGGAACTGAGAGTCGGGATGGCGGACGCCGAGGACATCCGTGTCGGCGCCGCGCCCGCGCTGCGCGTGGCGGACCGGGAGGCCGACGACGGCACGTGTTCTGTGCTGCTGGAGTCCGGAGAGACGGGCACACGATCCGGCATACGGACGGTGCACGTCGATGTGACCATGGCCGATTTCCGCGACACGTCCCAGGCCTGTGAACGTGCCACCACGGTGGCTGAGGCGATCGAGTCGGAGCTGACATGACCCGCAGACCAACTGATGACCGTAGGTACGAGTCGTACGCTCACGAGCGGATGTACGCGGAGGTCGGGATCGGCAACGACCCGGCCGCTGCGGGGGAGATCGGTCGTGAATGGACCGACCTCGCGCGAGGGTTACGTGAGGTAGGGGAAGCGCTGACGGGCCTGTCGAAGGCCAGCGAGGGTGTTTGGCAGGGCGGTGGCGCCGAAGCGGTGCGTTCGGTGTTGAGTGACGCCGCGGCATGGTCGGGACAGGCCGCCGAGGTCTCGGACGCCGTGAGCCGGGCGGTGACCGGACAGGCCGAGGCCGCTGCGTGGGCGAGAGCGGAGATGCCGGAGCCCGTGTCCTATGACCCGGCCGCGATGATCCGGGAGGCAGCCGCCGGTGGGGATGTCTGGCAGCTCGTGGGATTGTCCGACGCCATGGCCGCTCGCCGGGACGAGGCCGAGCGTGCTCGACAGCAGGCGGTCGACGTGATGTACGCCCGGGCCGCGGCGCTCGGTTCCGCTGTGCCGGAGGCCGAGTTCCCCAAGCCACCGCGTTTGACGGCAGGGGAGACGGGCGCCGGTGACGACATCGGCGATGGTCCCGCTTCGACGGTTGGAAGGTCGGTCCCGGTGTGATCAGAGTGTCGGCGTCCGCACTCGACATTTTGTGGTCCGATTCCGGGTATCCGGGTTCTCCCGCCCCGTTGGCCGTGCACAGTGTGGGCGAGACTCAGGACGAACGTGCCCGCATCCGCGATGCCGTGTACTCCAACCTCGCGGAGAGAGGACTGTTCCGCGGGGGGAAGCTCGACTCGACGCTGCGGCAGCGACTGGACCTGCTCGCCGGCGCTTCACTGATGGTGGAATGTGAAGCGCTGATCGATCTGTCCGATTCCGAACCGTTGCGTGCGGTGGCCGCGGTGGCGCGTGATCGGGGAATCCTGGCCGTGCAGCCTCGGCGTACGGTCGCCCTCACGGCGATTCGGGCCGGGGAGGTCTTCTCCGCGGCGGTCGGCGTGCTACCCGACTTCGCCTCTGGACCGGGTATGGGGGTGAGTCTGCCCGCTTCGGCGCTGGACACGCTCTCGAACGCGGCGGTGGAGGACTCGACTTCCCGGCGTGCGCGAGTGTTCGAACAGCAGGCGCGGGAAGCCTTGGCCGTGCAGTCGCGGCCTGTTCTCGCCGCGGGACAGTTCTCGGTGCGGGCGCGCGACGGAGTCGGATCACGGCGGGTCGGTGGAGTGAGTTGGTTCGTCACCGACGCCGGGGGCTACCTGGGCACGGTCTCCGAAGGACGGACCGGTGAGGCGTGGTTGAGTCTCGTGCCCGCCGACCCGGCCAGGATCGCGGCCCGTCTGGCCGATATGTACGACGAGGCCGAACTTGCCGGCCGTGGATGACGAGCCGTCGGTGACATGGCCGTTTCGTGTTCGGACTGGACCTCGGCCGCTCGCACGACGTCATGGGGCGGTCCACTGTGCGCTGAGCATCTGTCGTTTCCGGCGGGCCACACTCGCAAGGCTCCCGAGACGTGCACGAGTTCGCCTTCCCGGAAGGCCCGGCTCACAGTGGGCTCACAGTGTTCGTCCAAGTTCGTCCAAGTTCGTCCAATGCCCCACCGAGCCCCACCGAGAGGCGTTCTTCGCCGCTTTCGCGAGTGAAGAGACTGTGAAGGGGGGGGTTCGGTGCTGTTTCGGTGCCGTTTCGATGCCACTGTCGTGGTGATGTCCCACGAAGCGCTCCACTGAGCACCCCCGCGTTGACGTGCGAAGACGCCGTCAACATCCCACTGAAGTGGTCGTTTTGGCGTTGACTGTGGTGGAAAGTGGGGTACCGTGGTGGCCTGTGGGGCGGAAGGGACGCTCCGTAACCGATCGCGGAGGACTCCCGGGTTCTGATGCTGATCGGTGGGGAGGTGGAAGCCGGTGTTCCTCGGCACCCACACCCCAAAGCTGGACGACAAGGGGCGGCTCACGCTGCCTGCGAAGTTCCGCGATGCGCTGGCAGGTGGGCTGATGATCACCAAAGGACAGGATCATTGCCTTTTCGTCTTCCCACGTGCCGAGTTCGAGCAGCTGGCTCGCAAAGTGGCTGAGGCGCCGTTCACCAACGAGTCGGTGCGGGCGTATCAGCGGTACTTGTTCGCGGGCACAGAGGAACAGCGTCCGGACGGGCAGGGTCGCATCGCGATCGCTCCCGAACTCCGTCGCTACGCCGGGCTGACCAAGGAGTGCGTGGTCATCGGCGCCATTACGCGATTGGAGATCTGGGATGCCCAGGCATGGGGGTCCTACCTGGAGGAACACGAGGACGGTTATGCGAAGGCGCAGGAGGAGATCCTGCCGGGCGTGTTCTGACCGGATGGCGTGAGGCTGCGGCCCTGATGCAACTTCCCCGGTATCAGGTCCGCAACCTGACGGCATCCGGTCACAGGTCGGAATGGGGGCAGTGAAGGACGAGACGACAAAAGGGGGTGTCGTGACCGACTGTGCCGGAGCCGATGGTGCTGCGGCTGAGGCCGGGCATCTGCCCGTACTCGTCGACCGGGTATTGGAACTGTTCGCTCCCGCGGTGTCCAACCGGGACGCGACATTGGTCGACACCACGCTCGGGTTGGGTGGCCACACCGAAGCGCTGTTGAGCGCCTACCCGCGGCTGCGCGTCATCGGTCTTGACCGCGATCCCGACGCACTGGAGCGCTCACGCGAAAGACTCGCCCCCTACGGGGACCGGGTGCGGTTCGTTCACACGGTCTACGACCGCATCCTCGACGTCCTCGCCGAGCTCGACATCCCCTCGGTCGAGGGTGTGCTCATGGACCTCGGTGTCTCCTCCATGCAACTCGACCGCGACGACCGTGGCTTCGCGTACGCCCGTGACGCACCGTTGGACATGCGGATGGACCCGACGACCGGGATGACCGCCGCCGACGTGCTCAACACCTACTCGGTCGACGAACTCACCCGCATCCTGCGCGACTACGGCGAAGAGCGGTTCGCGCGCCGTATCGCCAAAGCGGTGGTGGAGCAGCGAAAGCGACAGCCCTTCGACACCAGCGGAAAACTGGTGCAGCTCTTGTACGACACGGTTCCGGCGGGGAGTCGACGAACCGGTGGCCATCCCGCGAAGCGCACGTTCCAAGCGCTTCGTATCGAGGTGAACGGCGAGCTCGACATCCTGCGTGCAGCCGTACCCGCCGCCATCGATTCCTTGGCCGAGGGCGGGCGTATCGTCGTCGAGTCGTACCACTCGCTGGAGGATCGGATCGTCAAGCAGGCACTGGCCCGAGCGGCGACGTCCCGAACTCCCGAAGGGCTGCCGGTGGAGTTACCCGGACATGGGCCACGACTGCGGCTGTTGACACGAGGTGCCGAGAAGGCGGAGGAGGAAGAGATCGAACATAACCCCCGTGCGGCGTCCGTCCGGCTGCGGGCAGCGGAGAAGAGAGGGGAGGACGCCTGATGTCCGCACCGGCTCGTCAGCGGGCCAGGTCGGTGTCCGCTCGCACCGCGACTTCCTCTACCACCGGTACTTCGGCGAAGTCCCGCACCGGCTCGTCCGGGGGGAAGGCCACGAAGCGCAGCGCAGCCGCGCATCGCGCTTACGCGAAACGGGCACATCGATCCGAGACGAAGCGTCAGGGTGGTGGACACACCCGAGGCCGCCTCGGGTTGCAGTATTGGCCGAAGTCACGGGCGACGTTCGTCATCGTCCTGATGGGACTCATGCTGTGCGGGGTGGCGGCCTCGCTGTGGTTGTCCACTCAAGCCATCGCCGACTCGTATCGACTGGAACAGCTGAGGGAACAGAACGCCCAGCTCGCCGAGCGGGCCGAGCAGTTGCGTCGAGAGGTCGGGCAGTTGCAGTCGCCGTCGTCGTTGGCTGAGCGCGCCAAATCGCTGGGTATGGTCCCGGGCGGTAATCCAGCGCGGTTGGTGGTGAACGAGGACGGCTCCATCGTGTTGGTGGGGGAGCCGGTGGAGGCAACCGCGCCAGATCCGCCGCCGTCCGAGGACGCAGACGATGACGGCCGTACCGGCGAAAGCGATGACGACGACGGCGCCGGCGATGACGGCGGCAGTGCCGATAGTGACGACAGTGACAGCGGCGACGGCGATGGCGGCGGTGCCGGCAGCGACGACAGGTGACACGGCGCGACTGGTGAGGGAGGACGGCGATGCCGGGGCAGCGTGGCGTGAAGGGGGCCAGCACGGGTAAGGGGCCGCATCGCACGTACTCGGTCAGGGCGAGGCGGAAGCGATCGGCCACCACGGTACGCAACAACCGCAACCGGTTCGTCATCGGACGCATCGCCCTGACACTCGTGCTGGTAGCCGCGGGACTGAAGCTTGTGCACATCCAGGCTTTCGAGGCCTCCGCGCTGTCCGAACGGGCTGAACGGCAACGCACGAAGATCATCGATATCCCTGCCGACCGGGGCTCTATTGTGGACCGGAACGGGGCCGAACTCGCGTTCAGCGTCGAGACACGCCAGCTCTGGGTCAACCTGCGACAAATGCGCCAGACGTGGGCCGAACACGCCCGGGAGAACCCGAACTCGGGCGAGAACTTCGGCACCCGTGCCGCCGAGATCGCCGCCTACATCTCCGCACGGGTTCCCGACCTGGTCACCGAGGAGAAGCTGCTCGAGGCCTTCCACAAGGACGCGTCCTTCACCTATCTCATCGAGGTCGAGCCGTCGGTGGCCGAGGAGATCAGCAAGCGGTACCACGAAATCGGCTACGAAAAGCGCGCCAAGCGCGTCTACCCGGGTGGTGAGCTAGCCGCGAACGTGCTCGGATACGCGAATTGGCGTACCGAGAGCGAGGACGTGTCCGAACACAACCTGCACGGGCTGTCCGGGCTGGAGTATTTCCGCGACGAGGACCTGGTCGGCACCCCGGGCCGGCAGATCGTCGACACCGAACAGGGCACCGATGTCGTGATTCCCGGCACGGAACGGGATATGCAACCCGCAGCACCCGGCTCCGACCTGGAACTCACGATTGACTCCGACGTGCAGTACGAATTGGAGCGAAGCCTCGCCGGTTACGTCGACAAGGTGGACGCCAAGGGTGGCAGCGCTGTCATCCTCGATGCGAAGACCGGTGAGGTGTACGCATTGGCGAACCACAAGACGTTCGATCCGAACGATCCGAAATCGCTGTCGTCGGAGGCGATGGGCAACCCGGCGGTGTCGACACCGTTCGAGCCGGGCTCGGTCGCCAAGGTGATCACCGCGACCGCCGCGATCGAGTCCGGTGTCGTCACACCGGAGACGACGATGGCGGTTCCGGGAGCGATGGAGGTCGCCGACCACACCGTGCATGACGCCTGGTCCCACGATACGCAGGATTTCTCGGTGACCGGTATCTTCGCGAAATCGTCCAACGTCGGCACGCTGCTGCTGGCCGATGAGATCGGCCCCGATCGGTTCATGAGCGTTTTGGACAGGTTCGGTATCGGTCACCGCACGAACATCGGCCTCCCCGGAGAAAGCCCGGGCTTCGTCCCGCCGCGCGAGCAGTGGTCGGGTACCACATTCGGTAACCTGCCGATCGGTCAGGGCCTGTCGATGACGGTCGTGCAGATGACGAGCATGTACCAAGCGATCGCCAACGGCGGCGTGCGGGTGGAACCACGCATCGTCAAGGCGAAGATCGCGCCGGACGGTCGCCGGATTCCCGAACCGGCCCCGGCGACCACGCGTGTGACGGACGCGAAGACGGCCGACACGGTGAAGAAGATGCTGTCCGCGACGACACAGGACGGGGACTACTACTACAGCGGCACGGCTCCCGAAGCGGCGCTGCAGGGCTATCAGATCTCGGGCAAGACCGGGACGGGCCAACAGGTGGATCCCAAGACCGGGGCCTACAGCAACCGGCTGCACAACATCACGTTCGCGGGCATCCTGCCCGCCGACGAACCGCGATTCGTGGTGGGTGTCTGGCTGGACGCGCCCGACACCACCATTCCGGGTGGCAGTTCGGCGGCTCCGTTGTTCCAGGAGGTCGCTTCCTACCTGGCCCAGCGGTACAACATCCCGGTCTCCGACCGTTCCACGCCGAGGGTGAGGCTGGTGCACTGACGCGCACCGCCTCCACCCTCCACTTCGACGAACGGTCTGTCAGAGTCCGGCGTTACGGAACCGTCGGACCGACAGTGGAACGAACACCGCGAGCAGAAGCGCGCACCAGCCGACCGTCGCCAACACCGGGTGCTGGATCGGCCAGGCGGCGTCCGCGGAAGCAGGTAGTCCGGGATTGCCGAACAGTTCCCGACAGGCGGCGGTGGCCGCGCTGACAGGGTTCCAGTCGGCGATCGTTTGAAGGACGACGGGCATGCCGTCGGTCGGGACGAAGACGTTCGAGATCATCGTCAGCGGCATGATGAGAGGACCGATGCGGGCGGCCGTCTCCTCGTTCTTCGCCAGCGAACCCAGAAAGACACCCACCCAGGACACGGCGTACTGTAGCAGTAGTACGAGACCGAATCCGGCGAGGGTCGCCATGATCCCGTTGTGGGCCCGCCAGCCGAAGAGCAGGCCGCAGACCGCCATGATCGCCAGGCTGCCGGCGGCGATCACCAGGTCAGCCGCCGTCTGTCCGAAAGGCACCGCCGAGCGTGCCATGGGCATCGAGCGGTACCGGTCCATGACGCCGAGGCTGTTGTCCTTGGCGATGACCATCAGCGAACCCATGACGCCCATGACCGAGCTCATGACGAACAATCCGGGCATGAGGTACTCGCGGTAGTTGCCTCCACCCGGGATCGGGATGGCACTGCCGAACACGTAGCCGAACAGGATCACCGACATCAGCGGGAACGCGAAGGTGGCCACGATCTGCTCGGGCTGGTGCTTGAGCTTCAGCAGGTTACGCAGAAAGATCGTCATCCCGTCCGACAGGCCGGCACGGAACGTTGTGAGCGAGCCCGTCGGCGAAGCGGGTCCGGTCGAGGTCGTCACGCCACACCCTCCTTCCGCTGCCGGGGGACTTCCGACTGAGCGGTGGGCTTGCCCGTCAGGGACAGGAACACCTCGTCGAGCGTCGGTTGGCGAAGTCCCACGTCGATGGGTTTCACCCCGGCTTGGTCAAGCTGACGGACCACGTCGGGCAGGGCAACTCTGTCGGTGTCCACAGGCAGCGACAACAGTTTGCGCTCGGGATCGACGTCGGGTTCGATCTCGGCTCCGGTGAGTGGTTCGAGCACGGTAGCGGCACGGGACAACTCCGTCGCTTCGGTCAGGACGATGTCGAGCCGCCCTCCGATGCGTGCCTTGAGTTCGTGGGGTGTGCCGGAGGCGATCACCCTGCCGTGGTCGATGACAGCGATGTTCTCGGCGAGCTGATCGGCCTCGTCGAGGTACTGGGTGGTGAGCAGCACCGTGGTGCCCTCGTCGACCAGTCGTCGCACAGTGGACCAGATCTCGTTGCGGCTACGGGGATCCAGGCCGGTGGTGGGCTCGTCGAGGAAGAGCACCTTGGGCGAGACGATGAGACTGGAGATGAGATCCAGACGTCGACGCATGCCACCGGAATACGTCTTGACGGGGCGGTCGGCGGCGTGAGCGAGGTTGAACTGTTCGAGCAGTTCGTCGGCGCGGGCGCGGGCACGGGCGCCGCCGAGACGGAAGAGCCTGCCGAAGATACGGAGGTTCTCGCGTCCGGTCAGCTCTTCGTCGAGTGCCGCGTGCTGACCGGCCAGGCCGATCTTGGTGCGTACGGCGTGTGGTTCGCGGACGACGTCGTGTCCCGCCACCGTCACTCGGCCTTTGTCAGGGCGAGTCAGAGTGGCCAGGACACGGACCGTGGTGCTCTTGCCCGCGCCGTTGGGGCCGAGCAATCCGTACACCATGCCCTCGGGCACGGTCAGGTCCAGTCCGGAAAGTGCGTGGGTGGTGCCGAATCTCTTGTGCACTCCCTCGGCGACGACCACGGCGTCACCGGTTGGTGTTGACATGAATTCCCCCTGAACTGGGTACAACGTACGCGGATAAGGTAGCCAATCGAGTGCACGATAGGCAACGAATTTCCGGTTGAGGGAGAACATGGCGTCGAACGGCGACTCGCCTCTGCTATCCCGGCTACGGCTGTGGACGTCGCGTCCTCGACCGGCACGCGGGCCTGCACCCGCCTACACACGGGAGCAGATCGCAGATACCGCCATCGCGATCGCCGACCTCGACGGCCTGGACGCGGTCACCATGCGCCGGGTCGCTACCGAGCTCGGTACCGGCGCGATGAGCCTGTACCGCTACGTCGAGAACAAGGAAGCGCTGCTCGAACTCGTCGCCGATCGGATGTACGCCCGGCACGAATGGCCCGAACTCACCGGTCGGTGGCGGCAAGACCTGCGGGAATTCGCCCGAGCTCACCGCCGCGCCCTGCTCGAGCGTCCGTGGCTGAAGCACGTGTGGAACGGAAGGGCCGTGGGACCGAACATCTTCCGGCACTTCGAACGGGCGGTGTCGGCCATGGACGGTCTCGGACTCGGCATAGAAGAAATGGTCGAGGCCGTTCTGCTCGTGCTCACCTGGGTCGACGGTTACACGCGACAGGAACTGGAAGTGTTGACCTACGTGTGTTCACCGAACGAGGAGGAGATCGGTCGAGAACTGAACGAGTACGTACAAGCGGTGGTGCACAACGGCGAACACCCGTATCTCGCACGCTTCGTCGACGAGGCGTTGTCCGCACAGTCTTCGCAGCGGTCCTCACAGTTTCCGCGCTTTGCCGCCGACGCGTGGTTCAACCGCGCACTCGACCGTGTTCTCGCCGGGATCGAGGCGACCCTACCGGCGGAAACGGGGACCGGGAAATGACCGAGGCCGGTGACCGGCGGCATACCGCTTCGCCACCGGCCGTCGACTCACTTTGCGTAGAGCTTCTCGATGGCGTCGGCGTAGTTCTTGCTGACCACGTTGCGCTTGAGCTTCATGCTCGGGGTCACCTCGCCACCCGCCTCGGTGAAGTCATTCGGCAGGATGACGAACTTCTTGATCGACTCGGCCTGGGACACCTGCTTGTTGGCTTCGTCCACGGCAGCCTGTACGGCCGCCTGCAGATCGGCGTCGTCGATGAGATCGGCCACCGTGGCGTTCTCCGGCTTGCCGTTCTGCGCCTTCCAGGTCGGGAAGAACTCCTCGTCGATCGTCACGAGAGCCCCGATGAACGGGCGCTGGTCGCCGACCACCATCGCCTGGCTGATGAGCGGGTTGGCCTTGAGAGCGTCTTCCAGACCCGAGGGGGCGACGTTCTTGCCGCCCGCCGTGACGATGATCTCCTTCTTCCGTCCGGTGATCTTGAGGAAGCCGTCCTCGTCGAGCTCGCCGAGGTCGCCGGTGCGGAACCAGCCGTCCTCCAAGGACTCGCGAGTGGCCTGCTCGTTGTTCCAGTAGGCGCTGAAGACGACGTCACCCTTGAGCAACACCTCGCCGTCCTCGGCGATGCGGACCGACGTGCCCGCCACCGGCCTGCCCACCGTGCCGACCTTGAAGGCCTCCAGATC
>JAJYTH010000187.1 GCA_021793175.1 Actinomycetes bacterium | reverse complement strand
CTCTTGCCGCCGACCGCATGCAACAGGTCGCCGACCGGCTCGACGATCCGGTGTGGCAGGCCGTCGCGGCGTGGGGCCGCGCTCAGTTCCTTTCCGGCGTGAACCGGGCACGTCAGTACGAGCTCGCTGTCGCCGCCGCGGACATGGCACCGGCTGATCGGCCCGAGACACGAGGCATGGCCAACTTGACCGCGGCGATGGCCGTGGCGACGCAGGGAGACGCCGACCTCGCCGAGACGCACCTTGCGGAAGCCGCCGCGATCGCCGAGCGCGTGGAGCCGGACGTGAGTCCGTGGCCGGCCGGGGTGATGCAGTTCGGGCGGACGAACGTCGGTATCTTCCGCGTCACGGTGGGGGTCGAGCTTGGGCACGGTGCTCGTGTCGACGAGGTCGCCGAAGGCGTTCGGCTTGAGACGATCTCACGCGGCCGTCAGGCGTCCTTCTGGCTCGACTACGGGCGAGGGTTGCTGACCGAGCGCGGCAGGCGAGATGAGGGCCTTTCCGCGCTACTGAGGGCCGAACAGCTCGCGCCACAGCAGGTTCACACCAATGTGTTCGCCCGTGAAGCCGTCGCGGAGCTGCTGCGGTCCTCACGACGGGACGCCAGCGAACGGGAGGTCCGTGGCCTGGCGTGGCGCATGGGGCTTGCCCCAACCGGGTGAAACAGTCCGGTGTGTACTCGCGGTACACAAACCGCCTGATCAGCGTCGTACCGTCCGCGCATGAGCTGGAACAGCGGATCATGCCGCGGCGGGGGCCGCGCGTTGTGGACGGGGCAGGAACCGACGCCGACCAGAACCGCAGCTGAGGGTGATCAGGAGAGTACGAGCGCGATGCCGTCGAGCGGCGAGGACGGCGAACGATGATCGCCCGCGACCGTGAACTGTTGGCACGGCTCGGACAGGTAAACGCGAGCCTCGGTGAAGCCGTGCTCGCGCTCATGGCCGCCCAAGACGGTGGCGAACTTCCCGCGGACGGTCTCCGTGAGGTCGGCCAAGCGTTGCGCACGCTCGCCGAGGACATGATCGCCCGCGCTGACGAGCTCGATTCTGTGGTGGTGGCAGGTGTTGAGTGATGCCCCGACCGCTGTGCTTGGCCCTGTGGTGGACGACTGGCCGACGCGGCCGCTCTGGCGCATCGACCTCACCCCGCCCGTCTGGCCCACCATCGATCTCGACACCGTTACCGCAGGGGCTCGGGCGTCGCTGTATCAGCCCATCACGCCGCGGTTGAGCCTGTACGAAGAAATACTTGCCGGCCTCCGACGGCTATAGCCCTCTGGCTGCTCGGGCGGCTCCTGCCCCTTGTCGCCCGAGCTTCTTACCCGATGGTGAGCGGTGGCTATTTCAACGGTCGCCGGGGAAGCCATACCACCAGAACACGGTGACTTACCAGTGGCGGCGTACACGCAAGCGGGCCGCGGTGACCGGCGTGCGGTTGCATGATCTGAGGCACTTTTACGCTTCCGGCTGATCGCCGCGGGTTGCGACGTGGTGACCGTGTCGCGCACTCGGGCATGCGTCGAGCACGACCACGCTGACCACATACACCCATCTGTGGCCAACGGCCGAAGACCGCATCCGGCAAGCCGCGGCCGGGATCATGGCAGACAGCGGCTAGAGGCTCCGGTGCAGGTCAGGTCGTGCTTCCGTGCCAGTTCAGTAGTAGTACGGGAAGGCCGACCAGTCCGGGTCTCGCTTCTGCAGGAAGGCGTCCCTGCCTTCGAGTGCCTCGTCCTGCATGTAGGCCAGGCGCGTGGTCTCCCCGGCGAACACCTGCTGCCCGACGAGCCCGTCGTCGATCAGGTTGAACGCGTACTTGAGCATGCGCTGCGCCGTGGGGGATTTACCGAGCACCTCCCACGCCCACTCCAGCGCCTCCGCCTCCAACCGTTCGTGCGGCACGGCCTTGTTCACCGCGCCCATCGCGTGCGCTTCCTCGGCCGTGTAGGGACGGCCCAGGAAGAAGATCTCCCGCGCGAACTTCTGCCCGACCTGCCGGGCCAGATAGGCGGAGCCGTAGCCGCCGTCGAAGGAACCCACATCGGCGTCGGTCTGTTTGAACCGGGCGTGTTCGGCCGAGGCCAACGTGAGATCGCACACCACGTGCAGGGAATGTCCGCCGCCCGCGGCCCATCCCGGGACCACCGCGATGACGACCTTCGGCATGAACCTGATCAGGCGTTGCACTTCGAGGATGTGCAGCCGTCCCGCGCGGGCCGGGTCGATGGTGTCCGACGTCTCGCCGCTGGCGTACTGATAGCCGGAGCGCCCGCGAATACGCTGGTCACCACCGGAACAGAACGCCCAACCGCCGTCCTTGGGAGAAGGACCGTTGCCCGTGAGCAGGACGCATCCCACGTCGGAGCTCATCCGGGCGTGGTCGAGCGCGCGATACAGCTCGTCCACGGTGTGCGGGCGGAACGCGTTGCGCACCTCCGGCCGGTTGAACGCGACGCGGACGACGCGCTTGCCGGACCGGGTCTTCTTCGAACGGTGGTAGGTGATGTCGGTGAAGTCGAAGCCTGTGACCTCGTCCCACTCTGCGGGGTCGAACAGCTCCGAAACCTGGGCATGTGGCACGCCTGGGAGAATAAGCCGTGTGCTTGTCCCGTTCGACACCCCGGCGTGG
>JAJYTH010000008.1 GCA_021793175.1 Actinomycetes bacterium | reverse complement strand
GCCTGCTCGTTGTTCCAGTAGGCGCTGAAGACGACGTCACCCTTGAGCAACACCTCGCCGTCCTCGGCGATGCGGACCGACGTGCCCGCCACCGGCCTGCCCACCGTGCCGACCTTGAAGGCCTCCTCGGTGTTGACGTTGGCCGCCGCTGTGGTCTCGGTGAGGCCGTAGCCTTCGAACACCGGAACACCGATGCCGCGGAAGAAGTGCGCAAGCCGTTCACCCAGCGGCGCGCCACCGGAAACGGCCGCGATGCAGCGGCCACCGAGTGCCGCCCGGAGTTTGGTGTAGACGAGCTTGTCGAACACGGCGTGCTTGAGTCGCAGGCCGAAGCCGATCCCGCCGGAGTCCCGAGCCTGGCTGTGGGCGACGGCGGTGGCCTCCGCCGCGTCGAAGATCTTGCCCTTGCCCTCGGAGTGGGCCTTGAGCTTCGCGGTGTTGTACACCTTCTCGAACACTCGCGGCACGGCGACGACGAAGGTGGGACGGAAGGTGCCGAGGTCGGCCACCAGGTTCTTGATGTCCGGAGTGTGGCCGAGGGTGACCCGCGAGGTGAACGCCGTCAGCGCGATCGCGCGGGCCAGGATGTGAGCCAGCGGCAGGAACAGCAGCATCGAGTTGCCCGGCTCCATGAGCCTGGGGAACGCCTTGATGTCGGCGCGGACCTCGGCGAGCAGGTTGCGATGGGTCAGCACGACGCCCTTGGGGCGGCCGGTGGTCCCGGAGGTGTAGACGATGGTGGCGATGTCGGCCGCGGCCAGGGAGCGGCGGCGGGTGTGCACCTCGTCGTCGGGGATGTCGACACCGAGTTCGGACAGCTGGTCGACGGCGGGTTTGTCGCCTTCGATCTGCCACAGGTGGGCGAGTTCCGGCAGGCGGTCCCGCACCGAGGAGACGGTCGCGGCGTGGTCGGCGGTCTCGACGATCACCGCTTTGGCCCCGGAGTCGGTGAGGATCCAATGGGCCTGTTCGGCGGAGGAGGTCTCGTAGATGGGTACGGTCACGCCGCCCGCGGCCCAGATCGCGAAATCGATCAGCGTCCACTCGTAGCGGGTCTTGGACATCAGGGCCACCCGGTCGCCGTGTCCGATACCGGCTTTGACGAGCCCTTTCGCTACGGCGAGAACCTGGGCGGCGAACTCCCGCGCGGTGATGTCGCGCCACGAACCGTCGAGCTGTCGACGGAAACTCACGGTGTCACCGAACCGCTCGGCGTTGACCCACACGACGTCCGACATGTTCTCGTCGTCGGCGACCGCAGCGATCGCGGGGGCGCTGTACTCGCGCACGTGAACCTCCGTGTTCGACAGATGTTACTCGCCGGTCAACCTAACTCCTAGTCGAGCATTTGGCTATGCCCGGGGGCTGTGGCATTCGCACGTCGTGCGATTCTGCACTCGTGTCCGCTACTGAAGACGCGCCCACTCTCGACATCGTTGACGAAACGTTTCTCGCAGTGCCGCCGAGTACGGTCGCGGCGGCGTTCGCTGACCCGCGATCATGGAGCCTGTACTGGCCCGACCTTGTACTGGAAGTTTACACCGACCGGGGTGACGAGGGGCTTCGCTGGACAGTGCGAGGTGCGCTGGTCGGGACGATGGAGGTATGGCTGGAACCCGTGCTCGACGGCACGATCCTGCACTACTTCCTGCGCGCGGACCCCACGGGACCGCGGCGCACGCCCCGCCAGCTGCGCGTCGAACGTGACCGTCGGGCCCGGGCTGCGAAAGCCATCGCTCTGGAGCTGAAGGACGTGCTCGAAGACGGCAGGGAACCCGGGGTGCCGCCCGGCGCGCACATCCAGAGTTAGGCTGTCAACCGTGCGGGTACATGTCGTCTCCGACGTGCACGGCAACGCTGAGGCGCTGTCTCGTGCGGGCGAGGGAGCGGACGCGCTGATCGTGCTCGGAGACCTGCTCGACTTCATCGACTACCACGATCACCGTGGTGGCGTCTTCGGTCGGTTGTTCGGCGAGGACAACGTCAGCACGTACGCGACCCTGCGGAGAACGGGCACGCGGGCCGAGATGAGGGCGTTCGTACAGTCGCTGTGGGAAAGCCTCGACGACCCGGCCGGTGCCGTCGACGAGGCCGTACGGGAGCAGTACGCGCGCCTGTTCCCGGCGATGACCGCGTCGGGGGTGCCGGTCTACGCCATTCCGGGCAACGTCGACGCGCCCGCGTTGTGGCCGGAATTCGTGCCGGACGGTGTTCGGACGGTGGACGGCGAAGTGGTCGAGATCGGTGGGCTGCGATTCGGGTTCGTCGGCGGAGCCGTGCTGCCCGAGGGCGTCACGCCACGAGCCAACGCGGTGTGGCGTCCTCACCTGATGACCCGCGAGGAGTTCGACGACCGTGTCGCCGAGCTGTCCGATATCGACGTACTGTGCAGTCACATCCCGCCCGCGATCCCCGAGCTCGCCTACGACGTGGTGTCACGCACGTTGGAGTCGGGGTCGCGGTCGCTGCTCGAACGGATTCGTGTCGAGCAACCGAGATGGTCGTTGTTCGGGCACGTCCACCAGCCGCTGACGGCGCGGTTCCGAGTGGGGTACACCGAGTGTCGCAACGTGGGCCACTTCCAACGGACGGCTGTTCCCTACGTGCTGCGCTGGTGAGGACGAGAAGACGGACCGCTAGGCTCTAGCATCATGGCGGAGCAGTCCACGCAGTCCATCGAGATCGAGTCCGCCCCGGACGACATCATGGCGGTCATCGCCGACCTACCGGCGTATCCGGAGTGGGCGAAAGCCGTCCGGCAGACCGAGATCCTCGCCACTGACGATGCGGGTCGACCCGCCGAGGTGCGTTTCACGCTCGACTCCGGGCCGGTCAAGGATGTCTACACCCTCGCTTACGACTGGGCCTACAACGGCCTGTCGGTGAGCTGGCATCTGGTGAAGGGCCAGATGCAGAAAGCGCAGCAGGGACGTTATCTGTTGGAGCCGCTCGGCCCGAACCGGACCAAGGTGACGTACACGCTGTCGGTGGAACTCGCGCTCCCCATGATCGGGCTGCTGCGCCGTAAGGCCGAGAAAATGATCATGGATACGGCTCTGCGAGAACTCAAGCGTCGGGTCGAAGGCCGGGACTAGCGTGCGCATACTGCTGTTCACCGGGAAAGGCGGCGTCGGCAAGACCACTCTCGCCGCCGCTACCGCCGCCTGCCTCGCACGTCGGGGGCGCAAAACGCTGATGGTGTCCACAGACCCGGCCCATTCGCTCGCCGACGCGGTCGGAAAGCCGTTGAACGACGAGCCTTCCGAGGTGGACGGTTTCCTGTACGGGGCGCAGGTGGACATGCGTAGCCTGGCCGACGGTGCCTGGAGCACGCTGCGTGAACAGCTACGGACCGTGTTCTCCGGACTCGGACTGGATCTGCTCGACGCCGAGGAGCTCACCATGCTCCCCGGTGTGGACGAGCTGCTGTCGCTGGGCGAGGTGCAACGTCTCGCCGACACCGGGCCGTGGGAGAACGTCGTCGTGGACTGCGGGCCCACGGCCGAGACATTGCGGCTGTTCGCCTTGCCCGAGGCGGTATCGGGGTATCTACGGAGGCTGCCGGCATGGCGTTCGGCGACCGCGACGGCGCGTTCGGCCGACCGTTTCGCCGCGTACGTCGAGTCGTTGCGGACGATGCTCACCGGCGAGGAGACCACCGTACGGTTGGTACTCACCCCCGAACGTGTCGTGGTCGCCGAGACCCGGCGCACGTTGACGTCTCTGGCCCTGCGGGGCATCACCGTCGACGGGGTGGTCGTCAATCGCATGATGCCGTCGGCCGGGCTGTGGCGCGGTGCCGCCGCGACGTGGCTGCGTACCCGGCGTGCACAGCAGGAACAGGTTCTCGCCGAGCTTCGTGAGGGCGGACTCGTCCCCGGCACGCTGCGCACCGTGGAGCACCGCGCGGTGGAGCCGGTGGGGATGGAGGCGTTGCTGGAGATCGCCGACGAGCTGTACGGCCAGGCCAGCCCGCTGGTGGGCGAGCCAGACACCGTGCCGTTGCTCGAAACCTCCGAGGAGGGGGACGGCGTACGACTCCGCATCGTGATGCCGCTCGCGAAGGACTCCGATGTCAAGCTCGCCCGGATCGACGACGACCTCGCCGTCACGGTCGACGGTTTCCGCAGGCTCATCGCGCTGCCCGAGCCGCTACGCGCCTACACACTGACAGGTGCCGAATCCGACGCGCGTGGATTACTGGTGCATCTGGAGAACCCGTTATGACCACCGACAACGGTACGGACGCCGCCCAACTCGCCGACGAGATCAGGCTTCTCGTGGACCTGGTGGTGGAGCGTGCCAGGCCCTGGCTCGAAAGTGTTTTTGAAGCTGGTCACGGCCACGGCCACGAGCACGTCGATACCGAGACCGACATTTCGTCCGGTGGTGAGAGTGACCAGTGGTGCCCGCTGTGCGCCGTGGTCGCTGTGTTCCGAGGCGAGCGAGTGGACGTCGTGGCACAGGTGCTGGAGCACATGACCCGACTGTTGGGGTTGTTACGAGCCGTGCTCGCGGATCGGTGGGCGCCGGAGGACGGCATCCACATGCCCGGCTTTCGTCCATCGCCGAGCACACCGAGATCCGACGAGCGCCGCGGCGGTCGCGTGCAGCACGTGATGGTCCGGCCTCGAAGTCAATGGGAACCCGATGCTCGCGATCGGAGTTGATGTCGGGGGCACCAGTGTGCGGGCCGGTGTCGTCGACGAGCAGGGGGGTGTGATCGACTCCGCTTGCGTCGCCACCCCGGGTGCAGAGGACGCCTTGGAGGACGCCATCACCACGGTGGTGGACGAACTGAGGAGGCGGCACACGGTCGAGGCCGTGGGGCTGGCTGTGGCGGGGTTCGTGCGGCCGGATCGGCGATCGGTGCTGTTCGCGCCGCACCTGCCGTGGCGAGCGGCGCCGGTGGCCGACAGGATGTCGGCGCGCCTTGGCGTGCCGGTGACGCTGGAGCACGACGCCAATGCCGCCGCTGTCGGTGAGCACCGCTTCGGGGCGGCGCGTGGTGCGAACGTGGCGTTGCTGTTGGCGCTCGGCACCGGCATCGGTGCCGGACTGTTGCTCGGTGGGGAGGTCTTTCGCGGCGCACACGGCGTGGCGCCCGAACTGGGGCATATACGAGTGGTACCGAACGGTCGTCCCTGTCCCTGCGGTCGTCACGGTTGTTGGGAGCGTTACTGCAGTGGTACGGCTCTCGCGGCCACAGCCATCGAACTCCTCGCGCGCTGGCCCGCGAGGCCGTCGACACTGAGACAGGAGGTCGCCGATCCCGCGGCGATGACCGGGCTGCGTGTGGCCCGGGCGGCACGGGAGGGGGACGCGGTGGCGCGGGAGGCGCTCGCCGACCTCGCCCGGTGGCTCGGGGAAGGTCTGGCGCTCATCGCCGATGTCTACGACCCCGAGATCGTCGTTCTCGCGGGAGGCGTGGCGGAGTCGTCGCCGTTGTTCGCCGACGAGGCGCGGGAGCACTACGCCAGGGTCGTCACCGGAGCCGGACACCGGCCGCTCGCTCGCATCCGTACCTCGCAACTCAGTGACGCGACAGCGATTGTCGGCGCGGCTACCCTGGCCGTCGAGCGGATGGCCAGACAGGCCTGACAGACCTTTCCCGAGAGTACTTCCGCGCTGCTCCGGTGCTGCGCCGCCGTATCACGCGGAGAGCCGGTGTCACGGGGTAGTGCGACGCCGAAACGTCGCTAGAGTGGGCGAATGCTGCTCGGTGAAGGCGAGGGGTTCGTCAGCTGCGCGTGTGGACGACGACATTGGGGGCCGTACGGAGCGGCCGGACTGCTGTTGGTCGACCCCCTGCGAGGGGTGCTGTTGCAACACCGGGCTGTGTGGACGCATCACGGCAGTACGTGGGCGTTGCCCGGTGGTGCGGTGCTGCCGGGGGAGACCCCCGCCGACGCCGCCATCCGTGAGACCGAGGAAGAGACCACCGTTCCGTCCGAGGCCGTGCGCGTCCTCGCCTCGTGTGTCGAGGACCACGGCACATGGTGCTACACCACCGTGCTCGCCACCGTCCGGAACGCGGTGGAAGCGCGCGTGGCGAACGGTGAGAGCACGGCCCTGCACTGGGTGCCGCCCGACGAGGTCGAGGGGTATCGGCTGCATCATGATTTCGCGGCCGCCTGGCCCCTGCTGCGAGAACAACTGGGCAGGGAACTCGTCCTGGTCGTCGACGCGGCCAACGTGATCGGTGCTCGTCCGGACGGCTGGTGGCGGGACAGGGCGGGGGCCGTCGCACGGCTACGCGACCGGCTCGCTGTCCTGTCGCGTGTCGGTGTTGCCGCACATCGGGTCGGCCTCGACCTGGAACGGCGTTGGTGCTGGTGGCCGCGCGTGGTGTTGGTGACCGAGGGAAAGGCCCGCCACGTCGACGAGGTAGAGGGTGTGGAGATCGTGGCCGCGCCGGGGGAGGGCGACGACACGCTCGTCGAGACGGTCGCGGACCTGCGGTCGAGTCGGCCCCGGGATCACGTCGTGGTCGTCACCGCCGACCGCGAACTACGCCGCCGGGCAGGCGAACACGGGAGCGCTTTCCTGGGGCCCACCGAGTTGTGGCGGCTGTTCGACGAGTCGGCGGCACAGACTCCGAAACCGCAAGGCTGAAGCGGGCTCAGACCTGGGCACCGTTGGTGGGGTCCGCGCCGTCCGGGGGCCCCTGCCTGACCCGCAGCAGGGCCAGCGCGATGCCGGTGGCCAGCGAAAGCATCCCCAGCGGCAAGGCGACCGAACGGCTCAGCCCGATCAACCCCGGGCCGAGAAGCAGCAGCAGTCCCACCACGAAGAACAGCAGCACGACGATCGCGCCCTTGCGGGGGCGCGGCAGTGGTGGCGGTTCCGGAGGAACGAAGTGTTCGTCGTCGTCGGCATCGGTGGGGTCATCGCCGAGTAGTGTGTCCTCCCAGTTGGTCTCCGACTCGCGCCAGCCCGAGCGGGTGTCGTGGTCACGGGGGTTGCGCAACCGTGTCTGTCCGTGATCGCCTGTGTCGTCGTCCGGAGCGTCGGCGTCGATCACGCGATCGTCGGTATCCGTGCCGAACCCCTCCGCCTTCAGCCCCGCCACGATCTTGGCGAACGTGGCGTCGACATCCTCGGGTCCGTCCGTTCCTGATGCTCTGTTCATCGGGCACCAACCTGTCTGACGGAGTCGACGAACTCCACACTGCGCCGAAACAGCAACGGTGCGTCGTTGTCGAGCGTGGCCACGTGGTAGCTGTGGTGAAGCACTACCTCGCGCAGGTCCTCACTACGCACATTCTCGGCTACCACGGTGGCGTTGACACCTTCCACGATGTGATCGACAGCTGAGCTGGCGAGTAGCAGCGGCTGGGTCACCCGGGGCAGGTCACGGCGCACCAGCGTCCACAGCCGGGACAGGCTCGCCAGCGCACGTACGGGGGTGCGGTCGTAGGCGAGTTCCACGGCTCCGGGTTTGGCGATGTCGCCTCCCAGTCCTTTCGCCGACGGCAGTACCGGTGCCAGCAGGGCGGCCAACTTGGCATCGAGCCTGCGGGTGAGCACCGACGGGTTCACCAGTACCAGACCGCGCACGGCGTCACCGAGATCCTCGGCCAGCCGCAGCGCGAGAGTGCCGCCCATCGACAGGCCGAACACGAACACCGATTCGCATCGACGGCTGAGTTCGGCGAACTCGCCGCGTAGACAGCCGTACCAGTCCGGCCATCGGGTGCGATTGCACTCCTGCCAGCTGGTGCCGTGCCCCGGCAGCCGGGGACAACGCACGGTGAAACCGGCCTCGGCCAGATACTCGCCCCACGGACGCATGGTCGCCGGTGTGCTGGTGAAGCCGTGGCACAACAGCACCCCCACCTCGGGAGAGCCGTCGTGGACGAAGGGTTCAGCGCCGGCGAACACAGGCATGCCCGGTCATCCTCCCGTCGAGCCGCATCATCCTATGTTCGCACGACTTACCGCCATTGGAACGTGACCGGGTGGAACCGCTACGGAGAGAAACGGAGGAGGCCGAATAGGGTGCTGAAGCGAGACCGGGTGTGACCTCGCTCCCGATGTGGGTACTCGAAAGTAGAGGCCTGTTGTGTGCCCGTACCGCGGCTTCGTACGCTGGTCCGTCGGTCGGCATTCGTTTTCCGCAGAGGAGGACCGAGAAGCAGTGCTGTATTGGTTGATGAAGTACGTACTGCTGGGCCCGCTGTTGCGCGCGTTCTGGCCGACCAAGGTGACCGGGGTGGAGAACGTGCCCGCCGAGGGCGGCGCCATCCTCGCCAGCAATCACCTGGCCGTGGCCGACTCGTTCTTCATGCCGCTCCATGTGTCGAGGCGGGTCACCTTCCCCGCCAAACAGGAGTACTTCACCGAACCCGGCATCAAGGGTCGGTTGAAGAAGTGGTTCTTCACCGGCGCGGGCCAGTTCCCCATCGACCGGTCGGGTGGCACGGCCGCGCAGGCCGCCATCGATACCGCCGTACGTCTGCTGCGGGAGGGGCACCTGCTCGGCATCTACCCCGAGGGCACACGTTCGCCCGACGGCCGGTTGTACAAGGGCAAGACCGGGGTCGCCAGGATCGCGTTGGAGGCCAGGGTCCCCGTCATCCCGGTGGCCATGGTCGGTACCGACCGAGTCAACCCGATCGGTTCCCGGATGTGGTGGCCGCGCAGGTTGGAGATCCGCTTCGGTGAGCCACTGGACTTCTCTCGCTACGAGGGGCTGGCGGGTGACCGGTTCGTCGAGCGCTCCATCACCGACGAGATCATGTACGCGCTGATGGAACTGAGCGGGCAGGAGTACGTCGACATCTACGCCGCGAGGGCGAAGGAACTCATCGCCGCCGAGGAGGCGGGGCTGCGGCCCACCGTGCCCGTACAGGCCGACGCGCGCGACGCCACTCGGCTGCCCGAGTCACAGGCCGGCTGATCGGAAGCGACAGGCGGCGTCCAGGACCGATGAGGCCGTCGAGTACCGTGCCCGGCGTGCGGTTTTTCTACGACACCGAGTTCATCGAGGACGGCGTGACCATCGACCTGGTCTCCATAGGTGTCGTGGACGAGTCCGGACGCGAGTTCTACGCGGTGTCCACGGAGTTCGACCCGGCGAAGGCGGGGCCGTGGGTCCGTGAGCACGTGCTGTCGAAGCTCCCGTCGCCCTCGGATCCGGCGTGGCGTAGCCGGGAACGCATTCGTACCGACCTGCTCGATTTCTTCGGCCGTCCTCGCGACGGCATCGAGCTGTGGGCTTGGTACGCCGCCTACGACCACGTGGCCCTGGCCCAGTTGTGGGGGCCGATGCCGTCGATGCCGCGCCGACTCCCACGGTTCACCCGTGACCTGCGGCAGCGCTGGGAGGACGTGGGGCGGCCGAAACTGCCTCCGCCATCCAGCGATGCCCACGACGCCCTCGCCGATGCGCGCCACAATCTTCACCGCTGGCAGGTCATAGAAGCCGCCCGCCAGGACCTCGCCCGGCGGTGCGGCTTCCCGGCCGGCTGAAGCGTCCGGCTTCAGCCCTGCCTGCGGGCCCTCACCGCTGAAGCGAGTTCGTCCAGCAGAGTGGCCGTGGTGGACCAGTCGAGGCAGGCGTCGGTGATGCTGCGGCCGTAGTCGAGTTCGTCGCGACGCCCGAGCGTGAGGTCCTGTCGTCCCTCTTCGAGGAAACTCTCCATCATGAGTCCGACGATGCCGTGCTCACCCGCCGCTATCCGGTCGACGAGTTCACGTACCACGGCCGCCTGCCGCACGTGATCCTTACGGCTGTTGCCGTGGCTGGCGTCGACCATCACTCGCTCGGGCAGCCCGGAGTCGCGCAGTCGGGACAATGTGTCGGACACCGTCCGAGCATCGTAGTTGGGTCCGGACGAGCCGCCGCGGAGAATGACGTGGCAGTCGGGGTTGCCCGAGGTCGTCACCAGTGCCGCCAGGCCGTCGGCGTTGATTCCGGGGAACACGTGACTCGCCGAGGCCGCTCGCACGGCGTCCACCGCCACCTGGACGTCCCCCTCGGTGGAGTTCTTGATGCCGACGGGCATGGACAGTGCGCTGCACAGCTGACGATGCACCTGGCTCGCCGCGGTTCGTGCCCCGATGGAGCCCCAGGTGACGGTGTCGGCGATGTACTGCGGGGTGATCGGGTCGAGGAACTCGCAGCCCACCGGCAGTCCGAGCGCCGAGATGTCCAACAGCAACTGCCGGGCCAGGCGAAGTCCCTTGTTGACCGCGTAGGTGCCGTCGAGGTCGGGGTCGTTGATCAGGCCTTTCCAGCCGAGAGTGGTGCGGGGCTTCTCGAAGTAGACGCGCATGACGATGCACAGCGCGTCCGAGACCCGCTCCGCGTGCTCGGACAGTAGACGGGCGTAGTGCAGGGCGGCCTCCGGGTCGTGCACGGAGCACGGCCCGACCACGACGAGGAGACGGTCGTCCCGCCCGTCGAGGATGTCCACGGTGTCCCGCCTACCGAGAGTGACGGTCTTGGCGACCCCCGGGTCGATGGGGTGTTCGGAACGCAGTAGCGCGGGAGAGAGAAGTGGACTCATGCGTGCTGTGCGGCGGTTGTCCAACGCGGTCAGTGGATCGGATGCCCCGACGGTATCGACCGTGTTGGTGGCGGTATCGGCAGAGGCGTGGTTCGGCATTTCGGCTTCCTTTCCGCAAGCCGCCTCGCCGAGCTGCACAGCCGTCGAGCCGGCTTGTCGTCCGGCTCGAGGGTGGTCGATGGTCAGCGCAGGTTCTCGCCGACCGACCCACCTCGGGCCGGCCCGCTAAACCAGAAATAGAAGACGCGCTGCACGAGGGCGAGTGTAGCAGGGACGCGTCGCTGCACCGATCAAGCATGGTGCGGGCTACTCTACGGCGGGAAAAGTGTGACGTAGAACAAACTGAAAGGCGCAGATGATGCGAGTCGGTGTGCTGACCGGCGGTGGTGATTGCCCGGGGTTGAACGCGGTGATCCGCGCGATCGTCCGCAAGGGCATCGAGGTGCACGGCTGGGAGGTCTACGGCTTTCGTGACGGCTGGCGTGGGCCACTCACCGGGCAAGGCACGTGGCTGTCCTGCGATGACGTCGAGGGCATCCTCACCCGTGGTGGCACGATTCTCGGTTCCTCCCGCACGAACCCGTACTCCGACGACGGCGGCGCCGAGGCCATCAAGCGCGTCCTGTCGGATGAGGGCATCGATGCCCTCATCGCCATCGGAGGAGAGGACACGCTGGGTGTGGCCAGGCGGTTGAACGACGACGGGGTGAAAGTGGTCGGCGTGCCGAAGACGATCGACAACGATCTCGGTGCCACCGATTACACCTTCGGGTTCGACACCGCGGTCCACATCGCGACAGAAGCCATCGACCGACTCCACACCACCGCCGAATCGCACCACAGGGCGCTCGTCGTCGAGGTGATGGGCAGGCACGCGGGCTGGATCGCGTTGCACTCGGGCCTCGCGGGCGGGGCCAGCGTCATCCTCGTTCCCGAGCGGCCGTTCTCGGTGGACAAGGTCGTCGGCTGGGTCGAGCGCCGGTTCGAACGTGAATACGCCCCGATCATCGTCGTGGCCGAGGGCGCACTGCCGGAAGGCGGTGCCGAGGTGCTGCAAAGCGGCGAGAAGGACGCGTTCGGCCATGTCCGGCTCGGCGGTGTGGGTATGTGGTTGGCCGACGAGATCTCCTCTCGCACAGGAAGGGAGGCGCGGGCGGTGGTGCTCGGACACACGCAGCGCGGCGGTACGCCGACCGCCTACGACCGAGTGCTGGCCACGCGCTTCGGTCTGCATGCCGTGGATGCCGTGGCCGACGGCGACTTCGGTGTGATGGTGGCGTTGCAGGGCACCGACATCGTGCGGGCCAAATTGACGGAGGCCACTGAGGAGCTGAAGACCGTGCCGCTGGATCGCTATGCGGAGGCGGAGGTCTTCTTCGGCTGAGCGCCACGTTCGTCCTGATCATCACGCGCGGCCACCGGGGTGAACCCGGTGGCCGCACCTTCATCGTGACCAAGCGTGTCGTGTCCAATGACCCAATGTCACCTCCGGCTGCTGTAGGTCCGTTTCGGGTTCGCTGATTCGAGTGACCGATCGGCTTTGTCGCGGTACATTCCGCACACTCAGCGATGGAGGTGAGTGATGGCTCAGACCATGGGCGTTGAGCCCGGGACCGCGGGCCCCGACACAGCGGAGGGACGCAGAAATTGGAGCGGGATGGCACTGGGACCCGTTCTCGCTGTGGTCGCCTTCCTGCTGCTGCCTGACAGTCTCTCCACCGACGGCAAGATCACGGCCGCCGTCGCGGCGCTCATGGCGGTGTGGTGGGTCACGGAAGCTCTCCCCTTGGCCGCTACCGCGTTGCTGCCGTTGGTGCTGTTCCCGTTCCTCGGCGTGAATGACATCGGGGATGCGGCGGCGCCCTACGCCGACGACGTGATCTTCCTGTTCATGGGTGGGTTCATGATCGCGCTGGCGATGCAGCGGTGGAACCTGCACAAGCGCATCGCTCTGCGCACGGTGCTCATGGTGGGAACGAAGCCGGTGCTGTTGGTGGCCGGATTCATGATCGCGACGGGCTTCATCAGCATGTGGGTGAGCAACACCGCCACCGCCATGATGATGATGCCCATCGGGTTGTCGGTGCTGGGACTCGTTTCCCGGCTCGGCGACGGCAAGGGGGACGCGAACTTCGCGACGGCACTGATGCTCGGTATCGCCTACGCGGCGTCGATCGGCTCGCTGGCCACGATCATCGGTACTCCGCCGAACACGCTTCTCGTGGGCTACCTGGAGGAGAACTTCGACATCACCATCGGTTTCGGCGAGTGGATGCTTTTCGGTCTTCCCATCGCCGTGGTTTTCCTGGTGCTCGCATGGGTGGTGCTGACCCAGTTGGTGTTCCGGCCGAGGCTGAAGTCGCTTCCCGGAGGGCGGGAGCTGATCCGCGAGCAACTCGACGACCTGGGATCGATGAGTCGGGGCGAGGTGAACGCGCTGATCGTGTTTGTCCTGGCCGCGTTGTCGTGGGTCACCATCCCCACGCTCGCCAGCATCGACGCCGTCGCCTCCGCCGCGCCGTGGCTCGACGGCATCTCCGACGCGGGCATCGCGATCGCCGCGGCGCTTCTGTTGTTCATACTCCCCGTGGACCGGCGCCGGGGGGTTCGGACACTCGACTGGGACACGGCCAAGGGGTTGCCGTGGGGCATCCTGCTGCTGTTCGGCGGTGGCCTGAGTCTGTCGAGTCACTTCACCGAGACGGGACTGAGCGAGTGGATCGGTGAGCAGGTCGGTGGGCTGAGCGCACTCCCTGCCATCGTGCTGGTGGCGATCGTCGTGTTGCTCGTGCTCCTGTTGACCGAGCTGACCAGTAACACCGCGACCGCGGCGGCGTTCCTGCCGATCCTTGGTGGGGTGGCGGTGGGGCTGGGTTACGGGCCGATGGTGCTGGCCGTCCCCGCCGCTCTCGCCGCGACCTCCGCGTTCATGCTGCCCGTGGGGACGCCTCCGAACGCCATCGTGTTCGGTACCGGGCACGTCACGATCGGCCAGATGGTCAAGGGCGGTGTGTGGCTCAACGTGGCCGGGCTGGTGATCGTGACCCTCGGGTCGTACACGTTGGGCGCCTGGGTCCTGGGCCTGGCGTACTGACGCGTGCCGGGCGGGCCACGTGGCCCGCCCGGCGGTCGTAAGACGTGCCCGATCCCGGAATCGGTGCAACCTACCCGGATGTAGCGGCTAGGCTGTTCGGGTGTGAGTAGACGAGCGAAAATTGTATGCACCCTCGGCCCGGCTACGGCGACGGCGGACAAGGTCCGAGCGCTCGTCGACGCGGGTATGGACGTGGCGAGGATGAACTTCAGCCACGGCAGTCACGGTGATCACAAGCAGGTCTACGACTTGATCAGGGCCGCTTCGGCGGAGTCCGGGCGAGCGGTGGGTATCCTCGCCGACCTGCAGGGCCCGAAGATCCGGTTGGGCACGTTCGCGGGTGGTCCCGTGGAGTGGCGCACCGGCGACGCCGTGCGCATCACGGTGGAGGACGTCGCCGGGACCCACGAGCGTGTCTCCACCACTTACAAGGGCCTGGCCAAGGACGCCAAGCCAGGGGATCGTCTGCTCGTCGACGACGGCAAGGTCGGGCTCGTGGTCGAAAGCGTCGAGGGCCCCGACGTCGTGTGCGAGGTCACCGAGGGCGGACCGGTCAGCAACAACAAGGGTGTGTCGCTTCCCGGCATGGACATCTCGGTTCCTGCGCTCTCCGAAAAGGACATCCAGGACCTGGAGTTCGCTCTCGAGCTGGGCGTGGATTTCGTGGCGCTGTCCTTCGTCCGCTCGCCCGCCGACATCGACCTTGTGCACCAGGTGATGGACCGGGTGGGCAAGGGCCGTGTGCCGGTGATCGCGAAGCTGGAGAAGCCGGAGGCCGTGGCCAACCTGGAAGCGATCGTGCTCGCTTTCGACGGCCTCATGGTGGCGCGCGGTGATTTGGGCGTGGAGCTGCCGCTGGAGAAGGTCCCGCTGGTGCAGAAGCGCGCTATCCAGATCGCGCGCGAGAACGCCAAGCCAGTGATCGTGGCTACCCAGATGCTCGACTCGATGATCAACAACTCGCGACCGACGAGGGCGGAGGCGTCCGATGTCGCCAACGCGGTGCTCGACGGTGCCGACGCCGTGATGCTTTCCGGCGAGACGAGTGTCGGCCGGTACCCGATCGAGACCGTACAGACCATGAGCCGCATCGTGCAGGCGGTGGAGGCGGACATGCCGTCGGTGCCGCCGTTGAGTCACGTGCCCCGCACCAAGCGCGGTGTCATCTCCTACGCCGCGCGTGACATCGGGGAACGGCTCAACGCCAAGGCGCTGGTGGCGTTCACGCAATCCGGCGACACGGTCCGCAGGCTCGCACGGCTCCACACCCGGCTGCCCCTGCTGGCGTTCACACCGTTGGAAAGCGTGCGCAGGCAGCTCTCCATGACTTGGGGAACCACCGCGCGCCTGGTCGACCAGGTGGATTCCACCGACCGCATGATCGAGCAGGTGGACCACGCGATGTTGGACACCGGGCGGTACGAACGTGGTGACCTGGTGGTCATCGTCGCCGGATCGCCGCCGGGGACCGTCGGCTCCACCAACCTCATCCGAGTGCACCGGCTGGGTGAAGACGATCTCTCCTGAGACCCGGTGCGGTGGCGCCGCCGGCGATACGGTGTTGAATCACGGGTATGACTGAGTCGGCAAGGGAGGCTGCGTTCGCGCTCGATACCGACGGTGATGCCGAGGGACAGCCTGTGCTCGACAGGCTGATCAGCCTGTTGGACCTCGAGAAGATCGAGGAGAACATCTACCGGGGTGTGAGTCCACCGCGTTCGTCGACCCGCGTGTTCGGTGGTCAGGTCGCAGGGCAGGCCTTGGTGGCGGCGGGACGCACAGTGCCGAGTGAACGTGGCGTGCACTCATTGCATGCCTACTTCATCCGGCCGGGTGATCCGAAGGTGCCGATCATCTACGAGGTGGACCGTATCCGGGACGGCCGGTCGTTCACCACGCGCCGAGTGGTGGCGATCCAACACGGCAAGGCGATCTTCTCGCTGTCCGCGTCGTTCCAGGTGGTCGAACCTGGTGTCGAACACACCGAGTCGATGCCCGATGTGCCCGATCCCGAGTCGCTGCCCACGCTGGCCGAACGGGCGATGGGATACGAGGACAGGCTCGCCCTGCGCGCGCAGCCACGGCCGTTGGACATTCGCTATGTCAACGACCCGCCGTGGGTGACCAGGGAGACGGATTCCACGCCCGAGCGTAACCAGGTGTGGATGAGGGCCGACGGAACTCTCCCGGACGATCCTTTGCTGCACGTGTGTGTCCTGACGTATGCGTCCGACCTGACGTTGCTGGACTCCACGCTGGCACGGCACGGTGTGTACTGGGATTTCGATCGGGTGCTCGGAGCGAGTCTCGACCACGCGTTGTGGTTCCACCGGCCGTTCCGCGCCGACGAATGGTTCCTGTACGACAGTGACTCGCCGACAGCGTCGAACGCCCGTGCGCTGGCGACGGGACGACTGTTCTCTCGTGACGGCACGTATATCGCCACCGTGGTGCAGGAAGGACTGATCCGCCTGTTGTGAGCCGCCACGGCTCACAGTGGAACGGTTTCAGGGCAGGGAGTAGTACATGCGTTCGCGGGGCCGGTGATGCGAGGCGCCATCCGGCGTCCTCGCCACCGGCTCGTCGGGTACAAGAGCGACTTGAGCCGCGAGGTAAGCCCGGCAGGGTAGGGGTCCGCGCCTACGGGCGAACGGCTTGCGTCTGCCGTGACAGAGAGTGCAGTGGCCACTGGCGTCGGGGCGGTGCTCGGCCAGTACTGTGCGCAGCGCGCCGGCCAGAAGAGTGACACTGAGACTGTCGAGTTCGTCCTGGATTTCGGGTGAGGTCGTATATGCCGAGTGCGTGATTTCGTCGAGTCTACGATGCACGCTTTCCTGTAACGGAGTGACGAAAAGATCGCGCCCGGCCACCTGTTCTCCCGATTATTTGTGTTACGGAACGATCGTTGGTCTGTCGAGCATGAGCGAGCATACAACCATCTCGTGCAAATTGCAGTCCATCGATCGGGGAATCCGTGTCTACGGTCGGTTGTCCACGCCCGATCCGGTTGCCCGTCCTGGTTAGATATGCGCGGGTGAGCAACCGGAGGTGGATCATGACGCGAGGCCACGGCCCGACCGTACGGCGACGCAGGCTAGCGGGCGAGTTACGGCGGCTCCGGGAGAAAGCTGCGCTCACCATCGATGAGGTGGGCGAGAAGCTGGAGTGCTCGTCGTCGAAGATCAGTCGCATCGAGACGGGCCATGTAGGGGTGACCCCCCGCGACGCCCGTGACCTGCTGGCGCTGTACGGCGTGCACGGAGACGAGCAGGAGGCGTTGGTCCAACTTGCCCGGGAGGCTCGAAAACGTGGCTGGTGGCACGCTTACAACGAGGTCTTCACGGGCGCTTTCGTGGGCTTGGAGGCCGACGCCAGCTCGCTGCGGGCGTTTCAGGCATTGCTGGTCCCGGGTCTGTTGCAGACCGAACGGTACGCGTATGCGGTGATCAGGGCGATGCGGCCCGGCGCCGTGGACTCCGAGATCGAACGCAGGGTCGCGGCGAGGATGGCGCGTCAACGGCTGTTGCGGGACCCGAATCCGCCCGAGTATTGGGCCATCATCGACGAGGCGGTGTTGCACCGGGTCGTCGGTAGTCGAGAGGTGATGGCCGAACAGTTCACTCAAATGAGTGAAATTGCCCGGCTTCCTCACGTCACTATCCAGGTGGTCCCCTTCGAAGCGGGCGCTCATTCAGGGATGGAAGGTCCCTTTCTGATTCTGGGATTTCCCGAGATGGCGGACCCCGACGTGGTTTATGTGGACAGCACCAACAGCGGCTTCTATCTCGAATTGGAATCCGACGTGCGTCGGTACTCCTTGATGTTCGATCATTTGCGGGCTGCCGCGCTCAAACCGGAAGATTCCATCGAGGCAATCACCGGGGCGGCACGGCGGTTCGCCAAGTGACATCAACTTTTCGACCGAATTGACTAAGGAGTAGGGATGGTGGCCGACACGGACCTGGCAGGGCTCCACTGGCGCAAGAGCAGCTACAGCGGTGGCGGCAACGACTGTGTCGAGATCGCTTTCACCAACGACGGTGCTGCCGTGCGTGATTCCAAGAACCCAGACGGCGGTGTCTTGAGGCTGTCGGGACGGGAATGGGACGCTCTGCTGGCCGCCGCACGGGCCGGCGCGCTCGACCTGCGCTGAAAATCGAACGACGTGCGAGCGCTCGGCTCCCTGCCCGACCGGTGCTGGACCGGGGGCACGGAGCCGAGCCACGTCGCAGTCGAGGTGATCACGCGGAACGGTCTCGACGGGGCCGGCGAAGACCGAGATGCCGACGGGAAGGCCCCGCGGCCCGGCGGAGAACACTCAGCGGCCGGGCAGCCTCCGCAACACGCGCAGCCCCGCGGTCAATGCTTTGGCCCACAGCGTCGGGGGAACACCACGCGCCGGACGCAACCTCAGTCCACGCTGGACGGCGATCGACTGCGATTCGGTGTACTTCAGCAGCCCGTCGGACCCGTTGCGTCGTCCGACACCGGAATCCTTCATGCCGCCCATCGGCACACCCACGGTGCCGAAGGTGGCGGCGTAGCCCTCGTTGATGTTGACGGTCCCCGCCTTCAGCCGAGTGGCGATCTCCTGCGCACGACGCGTGTCGCGGGACCAAACGCTGGCGTTGAGCCCGAACGGAGTGTCGTTGGCCAGTTCGACCGCCTCGTCGACATCGGCGTAGTCGTAGACGGAGACGACCGGCCCGAACGTCTCGTCGGCGAACAGCGTCGAGCGGTCGGTGACGCCGGTGAGGATGGTCGGCTCGTAGAACAACGGGCCGACGTCGGGCCGGGCTCGGCCCCCGGTGACCACGGTGACACCGTGTGCCCGAGCGTCCTCGACGTGCTCCGACACCGCCCGCAGTTGCTCGGCCGTGGTCAACGATCCCATCCCGGCGTGGTAGTCGAGTGACGCGCCGAGCCGTAGGGCGCGGGTCCGCTCGGCGAATTCGGTGAGGAACCGGTCACGGATGCTGTTGTGGACATAGATCCTCTCCACGGACACACACAGCTGCCCGGCCGACGAGAAGCATGCTGCGACGGCGCCTGCCGCGGCTTTGGATACATCGGCGTCGGGTAACACGATCATCGGGTTCTTGCCGCCGAGTTCGAGCGAGTAGTCGGTGAGTCGCTTCGCGATGGTGGAGGCGAGCCTCTTGCCCGTGGGCGTGGAACCGGTGAAGCAGACGTAGTCCGACTCCTCGACGAGGGCGTCACCGATCACCGAGCCACGGCCGAGCACGATCTGCCACGCATCGTGCGGTAGGCCCGCGCGTTCGGCGAGCTCGTGCAGCCACAAGGCCGACAGCGCTGTCTGGTTGTCCGGTTTCTGCACCACGGTGTTGCCCGCGACCAGTGCGGGCAACACGTCCATCGCGGTCAACGCGAGCGGATAGTTCCACGGTGAGATGACCCCGACGACGCCTCGGGGATGGCGAGTGTGCGTAGCGCGGGTGAGAAGGGGGAGTACGCCGGGTGCGCGGCGTGGCGCGAGCAGACGAGCGCTGTGTTTGCCGTAGTAGGCGGCCACGAGGGCGGTCGCGCTGATCTCGTCGAAGGCGTCGAGCCGTGCCTTGCCCGATTCGACCTGTATCAGGTCCAGACCCTCGTCCTGGTGGGCGAGTACGAGTTCGTGCAGTCGCAACAGGATTCGTTGCCGTTCGGCCACGCTCGTGGCGGCCCACGACGGTTGGGCCTTTCGGGCACGGGCGAAGGAGGCGCGGGTGATGTTGTCTGTCGCCTGGGGGAGGACGGCTGTGGGTCGTCCGGTGAACGGCGCGGTCATCGTCACCGATTCGATGCCGGGCCCGGTCGTCACCCTCTTGAGGAGGGCTTCGGCTCGCGCGGTGGGGGGAGCACCGACGACCCCTCCGATCGTGTCGGGGTCTTGCTCCCGCGTCGCTGTGGCCGCAGCCAACGTGCTGGTCATGACGCCTCCGAGAACCGCCTTGCTACTCCAGAGTAATTCCCTGGAGTGAAGCATACCGTCGGTATGGAAGACAAGAACACCGTCGCGAGGCGGGTGAACACACCAGGTCTGGAAGGGCAACGGATTCGCGGAGTTCGACCGGAACAGAGCGGTGTCCGATGGGGCTCTGTGATCACGCGCGGAGCGTGGCCGCGATGCGCTTCCACTCGTTCAGCAACAGCTCACGCCGCTGTGGATCCCCTCCGAGCTCGGCGTCGAGCGCGAGCCCTCGGGCCAGATTCACCGTCAGCCAGAACAGGGTTTCCAGGCGCTCTCTCGGCACGTCGTCCATGAGGGCTGCGAGCCGATCCAGTGTCGCTCGGCCGAGCGCCTTGTCCACCGGTCGCATCGCGGCTCGCAGGGCGGGATCGGTGCGTGCCGCGACCCACAATTCCGTCGTCGCCGTGGCCAGCGTTCCCGAGTACGACTGCCACAGCAGGTCCACCAGCGCCGCCACGCGGCCCCGTCCGGGTGGCAGTTGGCCCTCCCGTGGCGTGTTGCGTTCGGCCAGTTTCGTCGTCAGATGCGCCACCGCGGCGGCCATCAGTTCCGCCTTGTCCGAGAAATGGTGCTGAGCCGCGCCTTTGGACACCCCGGCTCGCGCGCAGATCTCCTGCATCGACGTGCGTGCGTGGCCGAGCTCCACGAGGCAGTCGATGGTGGCGTCGAGCAGGGCGGTCCGCGTCTGAGCACTCCGCTCGGCCTGCGTGCGGTGCCTGCGTTCCGTCATGGTCGCCCGACTCCTTTACCGGAGGACGATTCCGGCGTACATTCCAGGCGTAACTTACCTTCCGAGCGTAATGTTTTCTACCCGGAGGAGCGCCGGTGCCGCTGCAGACTCGTCGAAGCCCGTGGATAACCGAGGAACTGGACGACTTTCGGGATCTCGCCAGGACGTTCTGTCGCAACGAGCTCACGCCACACCAACAGCGGTGGGCGGACCAGAAGCAGATCGACCGGGAGGTGTGGACCAAGGCGGGCGAGGTCGGACTGCTCGCCTTGTCCATTCCGGAGGAGTACGGAGGCGGCGGGGGTACGTTCGCCCACGAAGCGGTGCTGTACGAGGAACAGGCCCGCAGCGGTGACAGCGCGTGGGGCGTGTCCGTGCACAACGGCATCGTGGCGCACTACCTGCTCGCCTACGCTTCCGAGGGGAAGAAACGGGAGTGGCTGCCCAAACTCGCCAGCGGCGAATACGTGGGTGCCATCGCGATGACCGAGCCCGGCACCGGGTCCGACCTGCAGGGAATCACCACCCGGGCTGTGCGCGACGGTGACCACTACGTCCTCAACGGCGCGAAGACGTTCATCACCAACGGAGCGCTGGCCGATCTCGTCGTCGTGGCCGTCAAGACCGATCCCGACGCCGGCGCCAAGGGGATATCCCTCATCGTCGTGGAGACGTCCACACCCGGGTTCCGGCGCGGGCGTGTACTCGACAAGGTCGGCCTGCGTGGGCAGGACACGGCGGAGCTGTTCTTCGACGACGTGCGTGTTCCCGTGGAGAACCTGCTGGGTGACGAAGAAGGACAGGGCTTCATCCAGCTGATGCAGCAGTTGCCGCAGGAGCGGCTCATCATCGCGGTCACCGCTGTAGCCGGCATGGAAAGCGCGATCGAGCAGACCATCGCCTACACCAAGGAACGCAGCGCCTTCGGCCGCCCGTTGATCAAGTTCCAGAACACCAGGTACAAGCTCGCCGAGGTCGCCACCGAGGCCGCTGTCGCCCGGGCCTTCCTGGACGAATGCATCGAGCGTCATCTACGCGGCGAACTCGACGTACAGGGTGCCGCCATGGCGAAGTTGTGGAGCACCGAACGAGTCAACAAGGTCGTCGACGAGTGTGTGCAGTTGTTCGGCGGCTACGGCTACATGACCGAGTACCCGATCGCCCGTGCGTGGGCAGACGTCCGGGTCTCCCGCATTTTCGGTGGCACGAACGAGATCATGAAGGACATCATCTCCCGCGCGCTGTGACGGCGTCGGTGGCGGACATCGGTGGGAGGCAGTACTGCTGAAGTACCGCTGAAGTCCGAACGGCTCGAAAGCGTTCGAGTCCACATTCTTCGCCGTGTCGGTGGACGCGCTCGGGGCTCGATGCCGAGCGGTGTTGTCGCGGTCGGGTTCGCGTGAGTGGCCGCGGTCGTGCGGAGTGGGCACGACCGCGGTGCTGGAGGAACGCGGATTCTCCTCGAACGTCCATCGTCACGCCGCGGGCCGCGGGGACAATCGATCGAATCGGTCGACGGTGCCGTCGGCGTGTTGCGAACCAGAGGATCCGAAGAATCTTCTACAGTTCTCCGTGATCGCGTTCGGCCATGGGTGACTACCTTCGCGTGATTGGCCGTCGCGCGCACCTGTGATCAGGCATGATGGAGACGCTGGCGGGAATGGTGCCGTCACCGGGATAAGCAGTGACGCCGAGACGAGACGAAATCAGGTGGAATTATGTCGCCGGGAGTGAAGAAGATCCTCATCTTTGGCGTCGTCGCGCTCGTACTGTTCCTGCTGATTTCGCGACCTACCGAGTCGGCGGATGCCGTGCGTTCGGCGCTGGCCTGGCTGCAGGAAGGCGCGGAAGCCATCATCACGTTCTTCCAAAGTCTTTTCCACTGACCCCATTCGCACCCTCGATGTCCGGCCCCGGAAGCACCCGGGAGCCGGACATCGTGCTGTCCGGAAAAGGTGCGTACACAGCGTGATCATTTGGCTGATGCCGGGCGTTTCACTGCGGCAAACGGGTGGATTACGGCCCTGAAGCCACAGGTCATCGAAATCGTGCACGGCTGACCTCTTCCGGATTGCCGTCCGGCTCTCCTACGGTGCTCACATTGCGTGACCCGCGGTACCCGAAAACTCACGCTTCGAAATCTGCACACGGCACTCGATCAAATCCTTGAGGAACCACGGCAGTGGGTTGCGAAGGAGGCAGGGATGCATGATCCCGGAGTTGACGCGGTGATTCGGCAGTGGGCGGCGGAACGTGAGCAGAGTGAGGAGGACAAGGAGATCCAGCGCATTGCCTCGGCGTGGCTCGCGGAAGCCCCGCGCACCGAAGTGCCCAGCCCCGGCATTCCCGCGCAGCGGCGAGGAGCGGGCACGGCGGGATGGGCATCCGTCGATCTCGCCGACCCCGATTTCGTGGAGGCGATGCGGGAGCGGTTGCCCGAGGCGCCGCTCGACCTACTGGCTGCGGCGGCGGGCTGGTGGCAGATGGTCGGCGACATCGAAGAGGCCAAGGCGTGGTGGGATGCCGGCGTGAGCCCGCTCGACCAACGCGCACTCGACTACCGTGCGGCCGGGCTCACACCCGACGACCTGGCGCGCAGGCTCGGACCGTTGACCGTGCTGGATCATCTTCGGCGCGGCAGTGCACCGGCGTGGTGTGTGGCCCGCCTGTCACGGCAGCGTCGCGACGCCGCCAGCTGAGTTCGTGACGACGCGCTGTGACACGTCCCGGCGCGTCGTTGTCCTTCCGTCAGCAGCCGGATACAGTGCGGCCTCGTGCTTCTGATCTCCACCACGCGTGCACGGTCCTCGCGACGCGCGGGAGGGCCCGCCGGTGGCTGATTCCGACTCGTCGACCAGCACGAGCCGGGTGGTGCTCGTCCGGCTCCTCGTGGTCCTTGTAGTGCTCCTCCTGGGTGCGGGTGGCGTCTGGCTCGTCGCCAGGGCCGCGATCCCGTTCGCGAGTCCCACGACCACCGACGTCCCCGCGTTGCGTATCGAACCCGCCGATGTCGAACCGGGGTCGGAGGCACCGGTCGACGACAGCGATACCGGTCCGCTCCGGAAGGACGACACCGACACCGGTGTCAACACGCTCGAGGAGTGGGCCGAGTACCTGGCCCCGGCCGTCGGGGTCCCGGCGCGGGCGATGGCCGCTTACGGCAACGCGGAGCTCGTGATGCGGGACGAGGCTCCTGCGTGTCACCTGTCGTGGGCCACGCTCGCGGGTATCGGTCGGATCGAGTCCGACCATGGTCGCTACGGCGGGTCGGTGCTCGGCGGCGACGGACGTCCGTCGCCGCCGATCATCGGTATCGCCCTGGACGGATCGCCCGGCGTGAAGGCGATAACGGACACCGACGACGGTGTGCTCGACGGTGACCGCGAGTACGACAGAGCCGTCGGGCCGATGCAGTTCATCCCCAGTACCTGGAAGCTCTACGGTGTGGACGCCTCCGGGGACGGTAAGGCGGATCCGCAGCAGATCGACGACGCGGCCCTGGCCGCCGCGCGTTATCTCTGTGACCACGGCCGAGACATGGCCACGGGGCAGGGCTGGTGGGACGGGGTGTTCTCGTACAACCACTCCGTCGATTACGGGCGCAAGGTATTCGCTCTCGCCGAGCACTACGCGGAGCTGGCGCGGTCGACCACCGGCTAGGGCGGTCACCACAGACAAACCGGGCAGTAGGTCGCCTAACTCGATGAGAATGCTAGCGTCGAGAGCGTGTCCACTCACCCCACGGCCGCACGTAAGCTGCTGATCGCTTGTGTGTGCGTGCTGAGCCTCGTTCTGTGCTGCGGCCTGGCGTGGTGGCAGTGGGGACGCTACACCTCGGCGGGCGGCAGCTTCCAAAATCTCGGCTACGTTCTCCAGTGGCCGCTGTTCGGACTCTTCCCTGCTTTCATGTTCTGGCGGCTGCGCGCGCTGCGCAGGCAGGCGAAAGAGCAACAGTCGGCCACGTCGACCACTCCTGAACCGGAATCACGTCGACCGCGACCGGCTGCGGTGCCGGCCCCGCGACGGGACACGGGCGCGACGCGGGTGCAGGCAGTCGACCGGAATGCGGACGCCCCGATGGACAGCGAAGATGCGGCATTGGCCGAATACAACGCCTATCTTGCGGAACTGAATGCCCGTGAGCAGGAGGGGAATTGACATGGTGACGACCGCGCGCGACGAGACGGCGACGACCACGAACCTGCGGAAGCCGTTGCAGCGGTTTCGGGTCGCCGCCTTCGTCACGGGGCTCGGTCTGCTCGGGATGGTCGTGGTGATGGTGATCCGCTACGGCTTCGACAACCCGACCCCCTCGGCCGTGTACTCGCCCATCCACGGCGTGATCTACATGGTGTACCTGGTGATCGCCGTGGACCTGGCCTTGAAGGCGCGCTGGTCCGTGAAGGGCACGATCGGCGTGTTGCTCGCCGGATGCGTGCCCTTCTTCTCCTTCGTCGCCGAACGCGCCGTCACTCGACGGGTCACCGAGGGCCGGAAGCTCTGAGCCTCACCGACCGCGGCGGCACGGTGCACCCACGCAGCGTGTCACCGTCGATGGACTCGGGCTGATACGCCGACCCGGACAGCTTGTCGATCATCGACTCGACGGCGTTCGGGTGCTGGTCGGGCCGCCCCGACAGGAAAGCCCATTCGTGCTCGTCGGAACCGAAGTAGACGACGGTGCCGAACGATTCGGTGAACCTCTGCCAGGCGGCGAGCAAGGTGTTGTTGCGCCACAACGTAGGGCAGCCCGCTTGGCAACACACGACACCGCCCGGGGTCAGCACCTCCGCGCAGCGGCGTAGGAATTCCTTGCTGTAGAGCCGGTTGTGCTGGGCGTCCGGGTCGGTGTTCTCGTCGGGCAGATCGATCACTACGACGTCGTAGCGGGTGGTTGTGGTCGACAGGAACTCCCACCCGTCGCGGTAGTGCACCCGAATACGTCCGGTGCCGCGTTCGGCCTCGGCCAGTTCCTCGGGGGTGTAGCCGTACGGAAGATGCTGGGCACACAGGCGCACCGTCTCGGCGTCGATGTCGACGTGGTCTACCTGTTCGGCGCCGTAGGCGATGGCGAGTTGGCTGGCCACTCCCTCACTGGAGCCGATGATCAGGACACATTTCACCGTGTCGGCGAGCAGCATCGGCGGCACCGTCAAGGCCTCGTGGTAGACGAGCTGGCTGGCCTCGGTGCTCTGCCGTTCCTCGTCACAGAACAGCGACAGCCCCTGACTGGTGCGGCCGATCACCACGTGCTGGTAGTTGGTGTGCGTATCGAGGATCACCTCGGAGACGTCCCAGACCCGAGTCAATCCCTCGCCCATCGGTTCGACAATCTGTGTAGTCATTCACTTCCCCGAGTTCGCAGGCTGACGGCCGCGTGTGATGGTGGACATGGACACAGGCTCGGTGCCGAGCGCTTTGGCGAGCAGGCGCACGGCATGTTCGGGATCGGCGCGTTCGCCGCACGTGAAGACGTCAACGAACATGGCACCGATCTCGGGATAGGTGTGTACGGACGCGTGCGACTCGGCCAGCATCGCCAGCACGGTGACGCCCTGGGGTTCGAAGCGGTGGGATATGACGTCGCACACCGTTGCTCCCGCATCGGCCAGCGTGTTCGCCAAGGTGTTGCGCAGAAACTCGTCGTCGTCGAGCAGTTGGGCCTCGATGCCGTCCAACTCGGCGAGGACGTGCTTGCCGGAGAACACACCGACCGGCACGAATTCACTCGGCACTGATCAGCCTCCCTTCGGAAATGCAGTACGTACGTAGGGGCTCTATCCCGTTGAACGCGACAGACGAGTAGCTCGCCGTGTACGCGCCGGAGGAGAGGATGTCGATCCGGTCGCCGGGCCGCAAGGACAGGGGCAGCCGGTACGGCGTCCTCTGGTAGAGCACGTCGTCACCATCGCACGTCGGTCCGGCGATGATCACAGGGCCGTCTTCCGGCGAGTGTTCCCCGACGGGGACGAGCCGGTAGGCGATCGCCTCGTTCTCGGTCTCCGCCAGCCCGTTGTATCGGCCGATGTCGAGATACACCCACCGGTGTTCGTCTGTGGGGTGTTTGCGGGACACCACGACGACTTCGCCGCGGATCAGTCCCGCCTCGGCGACGAGGGCGCGTCCCGGTTCGCAGACGAGTTCCGGTGGTTCGGGGAAGTGGGCATGCAAGGCGGAGAGAACGGTGTCGGCGTATGCCGACATGGGTGGCGCGGTATCGATGTAGCTGATGCCGAACCCACCGCCGATGTTCAGCCGCCGCAGTGTGACGCCGTGTTCGGCGGTACCGGAGAACACCTTGGCGGCCGATGCCACGGCGACGTCCCAGGCGTCGGGCTCCAGTTGCTGGGAGCCGACGTGGAAGCTGACACCCACCGGGTCCAGTCCGGTTTCCGCCGCCCGCACCAGCAGTCGCACGGCGTCGTCGACGTTGCAGCCGAACTTGTCGCCGAACGGTGTGACGGAGTCGGGTCCGCCTTCCAACAGCAGGCGTGCCGAGACCTGTGCTCCCGGCGCATGCCGAGCGATGTTGTCGAGGTCGCAGCGTGCGTCGAATGTGTACTCTCGTATGCCCGCGGCGTGGGCGTGGGCGACATCGGCCGGTTTCTTGATGGTGTTGCCGTACGACAGGGTCTCCGGTCGCGCCCCGACCTTGAGGCAGAGGTCGATCTCGCCGGGGCTCGCCACGTCGAAAGCGGCTCCGGCACCCACCAGCGCGCGGAGTACGGCGGGGTGGGGGTTCGCCTTCACCGCGTATTGCACACGTGCTCCCGGGAAGGCCTCCGCGAACTCCGAGTACCGGTCGATCACGGTGTCGACGTCGACCACCAGGCACGGGGTCGGGGGCCGATGGTGGTCCAAGAAGGCGCGGATCCGGTCAACCGTTGTGCTCACCCCATCGAGGGTAGAGGTAGGGACACGCGGATCTTTCGGTGGAACTCTCGCTGTTTCGGACACAGTGTCCGGTGTTTTGTAACAGTGTTCCGGATGGGGTCGTCTCGCGATGATCAACACAAGATCGTGCACACTTCGCGGCACGTATTACACCCAAAATCCTTGTTTGGTGGGCTGAACGGGTGACGTGCGCGGGCCCTCATCGGCTGTGTGGGTGAGACTTGACCGTCTCGAACAGATGAAACTCGTAATCGGAGCGCGACTGCCGGAGCGGATATCGGCGCGAGAGTTGCAAAGTTGATCATGCTTGTTCGCGTTTAGGCAGCTCAGAGCCCTGTTTGCAACCAAGATCATCAATGGTGTGCGTGGTGTAGGCTCCTCTGCACCCGACCGATCCCTGCCTCTGAGCGTGGCAGGCGGACATCACGGACGGTGGCCGACCGTATGCGGCACGCCCGTGGTCGGAAGGGGCGGCGCGAGAGTGGACAAGACAGGCGTGGGTCGGCGAGAGCGACGGCGCTCACCTGACGACACCCGAGGGCTCTCGGGTGGGCAAGCCGCGCGAATCGTGAGCACACAGTGGGCGAGCCGGAGGAGGAGTCACCTTCGTGAAGGTTGCGTCAGATGGCCAAGTGCCGGTGGGCGAGCTCCTCGGTGAGGAGGAACGCCCCCGTTCCCTCTGGCGGGAGGCCCTGCGATGGCGTGACTGGAACCTGCCGGTCAAGCTCGGGGCGGTCACGCTCATTCCGATCGTCATCGCGCTGGTGTTGGGCGGCGTCACCCTCGCAAACCAGCTCGACCGTGCGAACCGATACGAGAGCCAGCATCAGCTCGCGCAAGTGAGCGCGGCGGGCCACACGCTCCTGGAAGCTCTCCAACGGGAACGCACCCTCGTCGCCGAGGCGATGACTGCCGGGAGTGGACTCGACTCGCCGGAACTACGTGAGATCCGGGCCGAAGTCGACAGTGCCCGGGCTCCGCTGACCGACGCCGTCGCTCAGGCCGGAGAACCGCTGGAGTCACTTCGGGCGGATCTGGGTGAACAACTCGGCACGATCGACGGGATCAGGGAACAGCTCTCCGCCGGTCAACTCGGGACTGTCGAGGCGACCGAGGCGTACACGGACGTCATCGGCACGCTTCTGGAGCTGGACACCGCCGTGGTGGCCGGCATCGGCGCCGAAGGCCTCGGTGTCACGGCCAACGCCTCCCACAACCTGCTGGTGGCGCGCGAAGAGGTGTCGTTCCACCAGGCATTGATCACACACGGCGTTTCGTTCGGACTGACGCCCAGCGAGTTCAACGCCGTGCGCACCGCCGAGGTTCGGCGGGCCGACCGCCTGACCGAATTCTCCGTCGTCGCCACCGAACAGCAACGCGCTCTGTTCGACGACACCGTGCGTGGCCAGACTTTCGATGAGTACCAGCGCATCGTCGAAGCGTTGTTGTCCAGTCAGGACGCGGGCAGCGAGCTTTTCTCATCGACCACGGCCGAGCACTGGGCCGAGACCGGCGGCACCGTGTTCTCCGCGATGGTCGAGGTCGGAGAGCAGCTCGGTGACGAACTCTCCGGTGGTACGGGAGCGTTGGCCGACGACGCGAACACCGGTGTCGGTGTTCTCGCCGTGTCGTTGTTCGTCGCGCTGGTGCTGGCTGCGCTGGTGGTGTTCTGCATCGCGCGGCAACTGCTGCGGTCACTGAAGATCCTCCGCAACAGTGCGCTGGAGGTCGCCCAGCACGAGCTACCGGAGGCGGTGCAGGCCATTCAGGAGGGCGACACCGACGACACCGAGATCAACCAGGTGCCGGTGCACACCCGCGATGAGATCGGCGAAGTGGCCAGGGCCTTCGACGCCGTGCACAGCGAGGCTCTGCGACTGGCCGCCGAACAGGCGGGGATGCGCGCTGGCTACGCGAGTGTGTTCGTCAACCTGTCCCGGCGCAGCCAGAGTCTCGTGCAGCGACAGCTTCAACTCATCGAGCGGTTGGAGCGTGATGAGGAGGACGCCGACCAGCTTGCGACGCTGTTCCAGCTCGACCACCTCGCCACGCGGATGCGCCGCAACAACGAGAATCTGATGGTGCTGTCGGGAGCGGAACCCGCGCGCCGTTCGGGACAGCCGGTGAGCGCCACCGACGTTCTGCGTGCCGCAGTGTCCGAGATCGAGCAGTACCAGCGCGTGGTGGTACGTACCCCGCCGCCGGTGAGTGTGGTCGGGTACGCGGCCGGCGACCTCATCCGGCTCGTGGCCGAGTTGTTGGACAACGCGGCCTCGTTCTCCGCGCCGGAGACGCAGGTGACGGTGGCCACGCGTCAGCTGGACGACGGATCGCTGTCCGTCGACATCCTCGACAAGGGCATCGGCATGAGCGAGGACGAGGTCGCCGAGGCCAACGAGCGGTTGTCCGAGGCTGGCTCGATCGACCTCACCACATCGCGCCGCATGGGCCTGTTTGTGGTGGGCAGGCTCGCGAGTCGGCACGGTTTCGGAGTGGAGCTGCACGGCGGCAAGGACATCGTCGGGGTCAGGGCTACGGTCTCCGTGCCCGGAGAGCTCGTGACGGACCAGCAGGCTCCGTATGCCGCCCCCGAACCTCCTGCGGCTCGGGAGTCGGTCGAGCCACAGCAGGCCGATTCCGGCGCCGGTGCCGATTCGGGCGACCAGGGACAGGCCGGGCAGCTGCAGACCGCGGGCGGGCCCCTCCCTCGGCGCAGGCCCGGCGGGTCGTCCCGGCTGACGCCTCGGGGCGGGGACGGCGGGTCCGCGCCCGAGGAGACCGACAACGAGATGACGGGTACGGCGCTGTTCACCCCCATCGGCTGGGATGACGCCTCGCAAGGCAGGCCGTCGTCGGCGTCGCGGCGTGGGGCTCATCCGACCACGACGGGTGCCGCGTCGGAACGCGATCCCTCCGGCCAGGAGGCGGGTGCCGAACACAACGGTGCTGTGGGACCGGCCTGGCCGTCGGAAGCGCAGGCGGCGGAGCGCGGCGGTGAGCACGCCGAGCGCACCGACAGCCGCACACGCGATGGCGACGTGGACGGTGACCAGCAGCTCTCGGGCAGCAAGCTGTTCGAGGCCACCGGCACCGCGGTGAGCGACTGGTGGAGCGCCGCCGTTACCGAGAGCAACGCGGGTGCGCCCACCGAGGCGCAGCGCCGGGCGCGCAAGGCGGCCGTGGAGAACGCCGAGACGACACCGATCTTCGACGAGATGGTCTCCGCGTGGTTCCGCAAAGTCACCGATGCGGCGGGGAGTGGCCCGGCCCCGGACGGGAACTGGGAGTTCGCCGCCGACGAGACGTGGAAGACTGTGCAGGAGGTGTCGCAACGTCAGGAGCCCTCCGAGTACACCGAGGCCGGACTACCCAGGCGGCGCCGTGGTGAGCGGCTGTTGCCCGGCAGCGCGACCCCGACTCCGGACAGTGGGCAGCAGGTCGAGCCCTCCGGTCCTCCGCCGCGGCGGCAGCGTGACCCGGCGGAAGTGCTCGGCAGGCTCAGCAGTTTCCAGCAGGGCGTCACGCGTGGACGCCGCCACCGTCGGGCCGAGACACCGGATGAGCAGGCGGACGCAACGGAGACGACGTCGAATATCCATCGGCCCACCGAGGCCGGGGATGGAAAGACGGACTCGGGTCTGCCGCAGAGGGCGAGGCGTGCCCCTTCGGGAACCACGTCCTCCGAACCGGCTGCCGAGGAGATGACCGACATCGTCACCGATGGCGGAGGGCTGTTCACCGACGCTTCGCAACCGGCCACCGATTCCTTTCCCGACGATTCGGGCGACCGGTCGTCGTCTGATGTGTCCACATCGGGCAGTGCGGAATCCTCCGAGGCTTCTCCGAGCTGGGCTTTCGCCGTCGACGAACGGTGGCGTGCCGTTGAACAGGTCTCCCGATCGGTGCCGTCGAGTTATACGGCGGCCGGCTTGCCTCGACGACAGCGGGGGGAGAGGCTGTTGCCCGGCAGCGCGGCCCCCGAAAGTCAGGTCGAGCCGCGCCGCCGGCTACCGAGAGACCCCGCCGATGTGCGAGGGAGGCTGGCGAGCTTTCAACAGGGAGTCCGCAGAGGTCGGCACCGCACCGCCAGTGAAGCCGACAACGCAGACGAAGGACTGGAGGGTGAATGACCGTGTCGGATCGAGCTGCGCCCCAGCAGAACCAGTTCGGGTGGTTGGTGAACGACTTCGCCGAGCGCGTGCCCGGTGTCGCGCACGCCGTGGTGGTCTCGGCCGACGGTCTTCTGCTCACATCGTCGAACCGATTGCCGTTGGACCGTGCCGACCAACTCGCGGCGGTGGCATCGGGCCTGGTCAGCCTCACGCAGGGCGCGGCGCGCTGCTTCGAAGCGGGCGCGGTGACAGAGACCGTCGTGGAGATGGAGCTCGGCATCATGGTGCTGATGTCGATCAGTGATGGTTCGTGTCTGGCGGTGCTGGCCGCTCCGAACTGCGACATCGGCCAGGTCGCCTACGAGATGACGCTCCTAGTCGAGCGGGTGGGACAGATCCTCACTCCGGAGTTGAGGGCTGCTCTTCAGGGCTCGGGCGGACCTCGGATCGGCGAACCGGTGGGATGACCGCGCGATGAGCACGGGGCCCGGAACTCCCCATGACCGGCCGGGCGCATCAAAGGCGCCCGCCGAACCGGTCAGGGATTGGAACGGCCCCGGGTCGGCGCAGTGTGAACACGGAGACGGCGAGAACGGAACGAGCATCAAGGAGCAGCCTGTGGCAGTCGAAGCTTTCCCGTTGCAGCCGGTGGAGGAAACCGGGTTCGTTCGCCCTTACGCCCTCACGGGCGGTCGGACGAAGGCGAACTACCACCTGGAGCTCGAGACGTTGGTCTCTACCCGGACCGCCGCGCTCCTTGCGGTGCCCGAGCAGATCGAGCTCCAAGTGATCATGGAAGAATGTCGTACCCCGCAGTCGGTGGCTGAGATCGTGTCGAAGCTCCGGGTCCCGTTGGGTGTGGCCCGGGTGCTGATCAGTGATGCGGCCGACGAGGGGTTGGTCACCGTGCACAGAACCGTCTCCGGTGACGAAGGCGCCGAGGCGCATCTGATGTTGATGGAAAGGGTGTTGAGTGGACTCCGCCGGCTTTAAGGCACCGCGCGAAGCCGCGCCGAAGACGATGACGTCCGCCAAGATCGTCGTGGCAGGCGGGTTCGGCGCCGGCAAGACGACGTTCGTCGGGTCGGTGTCCGAGATCGTCCCGCTGACCACCGAGGCGATGATGACCAGTGCGAGCACCGGCATCGACGATCTGGAGGCGACGCCGAACAAGGCGACCACGACGGTCGCCATGGACTTTGGCAGGGTGTCCTTGGACGAGGATCTGATCCTGTACCTGTTCGGAACACCCGGTCAGCAGCGTTTCTGGTTCATGTGGGACGATCTCGTCCGCGGTGCGATCGGTGCCGTGGTGCTCGCGGATACGCGGCGGCTGGCCGACTCGTTCGCGCCGGTGGACTTCTTCGAAGACCGCGGTCTGCCCTACATTGTGGGGGTCAACACGTTCGACGGCGTGCTGCACCACGACCTCAACGACGTCCGGGAGGCGTTGTCCATCGACGCGAGTATCCCGATCGTACGGTGTGACGCGCGGGACCGAGAGTCCACTAAGCAGACGCTTATCACGTTGGTGGAGTACGCCATGCGGCAGTGGATCGCGTTGCGGGCGGCGAACTCCGCTTCCTGATTCCCGGCTGATTCCGGCGCTGTCACGGAGCGCTTCCCCTTCTGTACCGATGCGGTCCGAATGAGGTCCGCATCACGGTGTTGCTTGGCTTTCAGAAAGTAGGAAGTCCAAGTATTTTGGAGGTATGACCTCCGAACTTCATCGACCCGCGAACCCGGTCCGGTTCGTGACCGCCGCGAGCCTGTTCGACGGCCACGACGCCTCGATCAACATCATGCGGCGCATCCTGCAGTCGCAGGGCGCCGAGGTGGTGCACTTAGGGCACAACCGGTCGGTCGACGAGGTCGTGACGGCCGCCATCTCGGAAGATGTCCAGGGCGTCGCCATCAGCGCCTACCAGGGTGGGCATGTCGAGTACTTCACCTACCTCGTGGACCTGCTGCGCGAGCGCGGCGCGGGCCACGTGCGTGTGTACGGCGGTGGCGGCGGAGTCATCGTCCAGGACGAGATCGAGTTGTTGCACTCCCGCGGAGTCGCACGCATCTTCTCGCCCGATGACGGCCTCAAGCTGGGTCTGCCGGGCATGATCAACCTGATGATCCGGGAGTGCGACGTCGACCTCGCCGAACGGGAGGCCGGCTCCGTCGACGCACTCCTCGGCGGGGACATGCCGACGCTGGCCCGAGCCATCACACAGCTTCAGCAGGACACCCTTCCCGAGTCCTGGCGCACGACCATCGCCGAGGCCGCGTCCGCGCGCACGGTCCCGGTCCTCGGCATCACCGGTACGGGTGGGTCGGGTAAGTCGTCGTTGACCGACGAGTTGCTCCGGCGGTTCCGACTCGACCAAGAGGACAAGTTGCGGATCGCCGTGCTCGCCGTCGACCCGACCCGGCGTCGTGGCGGTGGCGCGTTGCTCGGTGACCGCATCCGCATGAACAGCCTCGACAGTGATCGGGTGTTCTTCCGTTCGCTGGCCACGCGCGGAGCGGGGTCGGAGATCCCCACCGGTCTCGCCGATGCGGTCCTGGCGTGCAAGGCCGCCGGATACGACCTGGTGATCGTGGAGACACCGGGGATCGGCCAGGGTGACGCCGGCATCGTGGAGTACGTCGATCACACGCTGTACGTCATGACGCCGGAGTTCGGTGCGGCGTCGCAGCTGGAGAAGATCGACATGCTCGACTTCGCCGACGTCGTGGCCATCAACAAGTTCGAACGGCGCGGGGCCGAGGACGCCCGCCGTGACGTGGCGCGGCAGCTGATCCGCAACCGGGAGGAATTCGGGGCCTCGCCCGAGGACATGCCGGTTTTCGGCACCAGTGCGGCGAAGTTCAACGACGACGGTGTCACTGCTCTCTACCAGCATCTGCGCGACGAGCTCGCCGAGCTCGGGCTGTCCGTCTCGGCCGGTGTGCTGCCGCAGGTGTCCGGCAAGGTCTCCAGCGACACCAGTGTCGTCATCCCCGGCAACCGCACGCGCTACCTCGCCGAGATCGCCGAGATGGTGCGCAACTACCACGAGCGCACCCGACAGCAGGTGGAAGCGGTGCGCAGGCGGGAACAGCTGACCGCCGCGCGGGAAGCGCTGGTCGCCGAGGGCGCGGCCACCGATGACCTCGACCGGCTGATCGAACAGGCGGACGCGGCCGTGGCCGACGACACCAGGTCGCTGCTGGAGAGCTGGGAGGAACTGGCCGAGTCGTACCGGGGCGACGAGCTCGTCTTCACGGTGCGTGATCGGGAGATCCGCACCGGATTGTGGCGGGAGACGCTGTCGGGCAGCCGTATCCCGAGGGTGGCGTTGCCGCGGTACACCGACAAGGGCGAGTTGCTGTCGTTCCTGCGTCGGGAGCATCTCCCCGGTTACTTCCCCTTCACGGCGGGTGTGTTCCCGTTCAAACGCGACGGGGAGGACCCGGCGCGGATGTTCGCCGGCGAGGGCGACGCCTTCCGCACCAACCGCCGGTTCAAGTACCTGTCCTCCGAGTCGGAGGCCAAGCGACTGTCTACGGCTTTCGACTCGGTCACGCTGTACGGGTGGGACCCGGACACGCGCCCGGACATCTACGGCAAGGTCGGTACGTCGGGTGTGTCCATCGCGACGCTGGACGACATGAAGGCGCTCTACGACGGTTTCGACCTCACCGCGCCCACCACGTCGGTGTCGATGACCATCAACGGTCCCGCGCCGACCATCCTGGCGTTCTTCCTGAACACGGCCATCGACCAGCGGATGGACGCGTTTCGCGCCGAGCACGGTCGCGAGCCCACCGAGGAGGAGGCCGCCGAGATCCGGGCGTGGACACTGCGCCAGGTGCGCGGCACGGTGCAGGCCGACATCCTCAAGGAGGATCAGGGCCAGAACACCTGCATCTTCTCCACCGAGTTCTCGCTGCGGATGATGTCGGACATCCAGGAATGGTTCATCGCCAACGGGGTCCGCAACTTCTACTCGGTGTCGATCTCGGGCTACCACATCGCCGAGGCCGGAGCCAACCCCATCACGCAGCTCGCGTTCACGCTCGCCAACGGCTTCACCTACGTCGAGTCGTACCTGGCCCGGGGCATGCACATCGACGACTTCGCGCCGAACCTGTCGTTCTTCTTCTCCAACGGCATGGACGCGGAGTACTCGGTGCTTGGTCGGGTGGCCCGCCGTATCTGGGCCATCGCCATGCGCGAGCGCTACGGCGCGAACGAGCGCTCGCAGAAGCTCAAGTACCACGTCCAGACCTCCGGCCGTTCGCTGCACGCGCAGGAGATGAGCTTCAATGACATCCGCACCACGCTGCAGGCGTTGTGCGCGCTGTACGACAACGCGAACTCGTTGCACACCAACGCCTACGATGAGGCCATCACCACACCGACCGAGAACTCGGTGCGTCGTGCGCTGGCCATCCAGATGATCATCAACAAGGAGTGGGGCCTGTCGAAGAACGAGAACCCACTGCAGGGCTCGTTCATCATCGATGAACTGACCGACCTGGTCGAGGAAGCCGTGCTCACCGAGTTCGAACGCATCACCGAACGTGGCGGTGTGCTCGGGGCGATGGAGACCGGCTACCAGCGCGGCAAGATTCAGGACGAGTCGATGCTCTACGAGCGGCTCAAGCACGACGGATCGTTGCCGATCGTCGGGGTCAACATGTTCCGCAACCCCGACTCCGAGGAAGACGAGGTGGTGGTGGAGCTCGCCAGGGCCACCGAGAAGGAGAAGCAGTCGCAGCTGCAGCGGCTGGCCGACTTCCACGAGCGGAACCACGAGGAGGCCCAGCGGGCGCTGACTCGCCTGCGTGAGGCCGCGGCGAGCGGTGAGAACGTCTTCGAGGTCCTCATGGACGCTGCACGAGTCTGCTCCCTCGGGCAGATCACGCACGCGTTCTTCGAGGTCGGCGGGCAGTATCGCCGGAACGTGTAGGACCACAGGGAACAAACCAAAGCCGAGCGTGGTTGGCCGGTGACATGAAGTTCGGAATTTCGACTTTCGTCACCGACGAGGGGATCCGGCCGACCACGCTCGCCCGCGCCTTGGAAGAGCGTGGTTTCGACGCATTGTTCTTGGCCGAGCACTCGCACATCCCGGTGAGTCGACAGACCCCGACCCCGGGAGGCGGCGAGCTCGCACGGAAGTACTACCGCACGTTCGATCCCTTCGTGGCGTTGAGCGCGGCGGCCGCCGTCACCGACACGCTGCTGTTGGGCACCGGGGTGGCGTTGGTGATCCAGCGCGACGTCATCCACACGGCCAACGAAGCGGCGAGTCTCGACCTGGTGTCGAACGGACGGTTCCTCTTCGGTGTGGGCGTGGGTTGGAATCGGGAGGAGATGCGCAACCACGGCACCGACCCGCGTACCCGAGGCGCGCTGCTCGACGAGCAGCTCCAGGCGATCAAGGCCATGTGGACCCAGGAGAAAGCCGAGTTCCACGGGACGTACGTGGACTTCGACCCGATCTACGCCTGGCCCAAGCCGGTGAGCACGCCGCATCCGCCGATCTACATCGGCGGGGAGAGCCCGGCCACGTTGGCCCGACTGGCCGCACACGGCGACGCCTGGCTGCCGCGAGGGCACACCGAACCGGAGACGATTCGGGAAGCGCTGCGGACACTGGCCGAGCAGGGCAAGCCCGACATACCCGTGACGGTCTTCGGGGCGGCCCGGGACGAGGCCCGGATCGAAGGGTGGGCCGAGGCCGGTGTGGAACGGGTGGCGTTCGACCTGCCCACGCTGTCCGAGTCCGACAGTCTCGCGGTGCTCGACGAACTGGCCGTGTTGGCTCAGCGGTATGCGGGGTAGGTTCACGGCGAAGAAGCCGGGACAGCACAGGGGTACGACAGGATAGGACTGAACACGTGGGTGACGTGCAGATCGGTATCGCGGCGGCGCTGGAACAGTTCTCGCCGAGAGAGTCCATCGAGATAGCCGAACTGGCTGAGCAGCACGGATTCTCGGGACAGATGGCCGCCGACCATTTCCAGCCATGGGTTCCCGCCCAAGGGCAGGCGCCGTTCGTGTGGAGCGTGCTCGCGTCGTTGGCGGAGCACACCACCGGAGACCTCGGGCCGGGTGTGACATGCCCGTCGTTCCGGCAGCACCCGGCGCTGGTGGCCCAGGCGGCGGCCACTTTGGAGGCGACGTATCCGGGGCGTACCTGGCTGGGACTCGGCTCGGGTGAGGCCCTCAACGAACACGTGATCGGTGGTTACTGGCCGGAGGCTCCCGAACGGGTGCGCCGCCTGTTCGAGGCTTTGGAGATCATCCGGAAACTGTTCACCGGTAAGGACGTCAAGCACCGCGGCGAGTTCTTCAAGCTCCACACCACACGGCTGTGGACGATGCCGGAGGTGCCCCCACCGATCTACATCGCCGCCTCCGGTCCGTACACCTCCCGTAAGACCGGGGAACTGGCCGACGGGCTCATCACGCCGGGCGCGTCACTGGAGAAGCTGGCGGGAATCCTCGACAAATTCTCCCAGGGCGCGCGCAAGGCGGGGAAGGACCCCGATGCCATGCCGAAGTTGCTGCAGGTGCATCTGTCGTGGGCGCCCACCGACGAAGAGGCCTGGCGCAACGCGCTGGAGCAGTGGCCCAACGGCGGCATGAAGTTCCCCAAGGCCGACATCCGTTCACCGTTCGACTTCGAACAGATGGCGAAGCTCGTGCGGCGGGAGGACTTCGAAGGGCGCATGGTGGTGTCGTCCGACCCGGACGAGCACCGTGCTTCTCTGCAGCGTTACATCGACGCCGGATTCACCCGCATCTACGTGCACAACGTCGGCCGTAACCAGAAGGAGTGGCTGGAGGTCTTCGGCCGCGAGGTGCTGCCGAAACTGAAGGCCTGAAGCCGCCCCGCCGGACAGCGTCGTCCGGCCTTAAGGCGTGGCGGCCTTCCTGTTCAGGTACACCCAGTCGAGGAAACGCTGCACACCGCGCACGACGTGGGCACTGCGGATCGACGGGAAAATGTCGAAGGCGTGTTGAGCCCCGGGGATCTCCGCGTAGACCACCGGGTTCGTCGACGCTGTGCGCAGCCTGCGCACGAACTCTCGCGCTTCCCTCACCGACACGAGGGTGTCGTGTTCACCGTGGACCACGAAGAAAGGCGGTGGCTCCGTCTCCCCGATGCGATCCAGGGGGGAGGCCGCCACGTAGTCGTCCAGCGACAGGTCGGGGTCCGAGCCGACGACGTAGCGCGCGAGGAGATGACGCAACCGGGCCTGGCTCGCCCTCGCTCCGGTGGTGGCCGCGAAGTCATACACCCCGTAGTGCGGAACACAGGCCTGAACGCTCGTGTCGACGTCTTCGAAGTCCGGCTGGAACGCCGAGTCGTTCGCTGTGAGCGCCAGTAGTGCGGCCAGATGGCCGCCTGCCGACCCGCCCGTGGCCGCGATGAACGTGGGGTCACCGCCGTAGTCGGCGATGTTTCGGCGTACCCAGGCCAGAGCCTGTTTGGCCGCCACGATGTGTCGCGGCCACCGCGCGGCGGGGGAGAGCGGGTAGTTGATCGCGACACACACCCATCCCCGCGCCGCCATGTGCAGCATCAACGGCACGCCCTGCTGCTCCTTGTTGCCCGTCATCCAGGCACCGCCGTGGATCTGCAACAGCACCGGCCTGCCCGACACGGGCTCGTACGGGCGGTAGACGTCGAGCAGAAAACGCTTGCCGCCCTGCGCGTAGGCGATGTCACGATCGATGCGCACATCGGGATGCCGCATACGAAAAGGCAGCATCAACTGACCCCACGGGGTGGCGAGGTCGGAAGCCGTGAGGGGAGGCTGCAACGACCGCGCGTACTCGGGTCCCAGGGTCTCGGCGAGCGCCTGTTCGACGACGTCCTTCGCCCGCTGCGCCGATGCGATCAAGGAACCGAGTCCGACCGTCGACAGCGCCGCCAGCGCGAGTCCGGTCCGGTCGGTGTTGCGCACTCCTCTCCTCGCCACGTGTGCCGCCGTGTCGGTGACGGTGAGGGCGAGCAGATGCGGCGCCAGCTCCGAGGTCAACCATCCGGTGACGAACGACGGGATGCCCACTCGGGTGCCGCGGAGGGGCCGGATCGCATTGGCCGTCAGGGCGAGTTGGACGGCCCTGCGGGCCCGGAAAGACAGGCGCATGGCCCGAGATTAACGAGCCCGTTCTCACCACCGGTGCTCCGGGCCGAGGAGCTGCCTGTGCGCTGCGTATCCGAACACGAGCGAATGTTTCACCTGCTTGACCGCTAGTGGGTGCCCGGGACGGGTGACACGGTAAGAGTTATCGGCGGACACGAGCGGGTTCGTGTCCTTCTTACGAGTGAGAGGCTGATGGGAATTCCGGTGGCCGCTGCCTGGGGCGCGACTGCCGTGTTCGTTCTACTTGCGTACCCCTGCATGTCGAGGCTCGTGAGACTCGACTACTGGCGTCTCGGCACCGGTGTACGTGAGGCCGACCTGGCGGGTCTTCTCATGGCGGTGGCGATGGCCGCGATGGTGTCACCGGTGGGTTTTCCCGTGCCGGTAGCGGGATGGCAGGCGTTGTTCCTCATCGCGACCTGCTGGTTCGCCGTCAACGTGGTGCGGGCGCCGGCATCGCGGAACGTGTGCCGACACTGCGACTTCCACCACGGTGTGAGCGCGGCCGCGATGATGTACATGCTGGCGGCGATGCCACACGGTGACGGCGATCATAGCGGGCACAGTGTGTGGCCGATGATGGTCGACCCGGACAGTACGCAGACATACGCGCTGCCCGCCGTGGCCGCGCTGTGCACGGTGTACTTCCTTGCCGACAGCGCACACGCCGCCTGGCGTGCCTTGCGGAACCGGCGGGTGGGCATCGCTTCGCCGCCGGGTGTGCGATCCCGTTTCTGTTGCCGCGTGGTCATGAACTTCGGTATGGCGGGGATGTTCGTGGCCGGGTTAGTGCCCTGAGGAACGTCGGCCGGCCGAGTGTGCCGACGACGTCACCGGACGCTCCTCTGTCCTTTGTCGGCTGTCACGTCGGGGGGAGTGCGCGCGCGTCGTACCGGGACGCCGCGTTCCACAGCAGGAACGAGTCGATACCGATGTCCTCGGCGGCCTGGATCTGTGCGCGGATCTCTTCGGGGCCGTAGGACACGCCCATGCTGAACGCCTGCAACCACGGTATGACCTTGGCGTGGCCGTTCTCCTTGGCCAGTTCCTGGAAGTCGGCGAGCGAGCGTGCCGTGATGTCGTACGGCTGGTTCTCCGGGCTTTCGACACCGTACTCGCCCGGGCCCCAGTGCGACGGGTACACCATCGGTGCCACGTAGTCCACATGCTCCGATATGGAGGGGATGTCCTGCGCGATCTGTTCGGGTCGGCTGGCGGCGATGCCGAACACCGACGCACCTTGGAAGGCGCCGTGCTTGTGCAGGGCCACACGCGACTCGGCGAGGAAACTCGTGATCGACTCCTCCGGAGTCGCCGTCAGGCCGGGGAACACCATCTGCGACACATCGCCGTCGGGCCGGCGGATGTAGTCGTAGAGGATGTCGTCGAACCCGAGTTCGGCGGCCTCCTCGGCCAGCGCGATGTTGTAGGCGCGCACTTCGGGATCGGCGAAGTTGGTGAAGGAGTATTCGCCGTAACCCGCCCAGGCATTGCCTCCCGTGTCCTGGATGACGCGGTCGTACTCGCCTGCCTCCCAGGACGCCTTGCCGAGAATGGGGTCGCGGAAGGCGACGAGCCTGCCCACCACGTGCACCCCTTCCGAATGCAGGGTGTCGAGGGCCTCTCTCGCGTCGTAGAGTCCGGTGTTGGCGCCGATCCGCTGGGCCAGCGGGACCTGCGAGGCGTATCCGATCTGGCCGCTCTCGTCCTTGATGTCGAGCTGCACGGTGTCGATGCGGCCTTCTCGGACCAGTTCCAGCACGGGTTCCCGTAATTCAGCGCTCGCCCACGCGCTCGCCGTCATGTGCACGGCCTTCATGCCGGGGTGCCGCAGCACCACCGGAACCTCCTCGATGACCGTGTTGCCCGCCGCATCACGTGCGGTGACGGTGACGGTGCGCGCGCCGGCCTTCACCGGGAGAACGAACGAACCGTCCTCGTTCGGATGCACCTCGTTGTCGCCCGCCGTGACGACAACGGCGTCCCGTGCCGTTCCCCGGATCTCGCCGTCCGCTCCGTTCTTCACCGGTTCGGGCGGCTGCACCCTCAGCTCGGGAGGGGTGCCGTCGACCTTGAAGGTGACTCGGGCCGGCTCGGCGTTGCCGAACAGGTCCGGTGGCGGCACGACCACGAGTGTGTGCCAGCCTTCGGACAGTTCGCCGACATCGGGCCGTAGCCGGTCGCCATCACGACGCAACGGCAACGGTTCATCGTCCAATGTGGCTTTCAGCCCGTCGATCCCGTGCTGGGAGCTGATGACGACATCACGTAGAGCTGTCGGAAGGACCGTTTCGTCGGACAAGCCCAGGATCGTCGCGTCAGGCCGGTCGGGAATGCTCAACGGGATCGCCACGGCGGCGGCCACCGCTGTCACCGACACGATCGTGACTATCCATTGCGGACTCATTTTAAGCCTGGGCATCGGCGGTTCCCTCCAGTCTCCTCGGTGTGGCCGGTGCAGGGCTACCCACGGTGTGACTGGTACGGACAGATAAGAGGGCAGGAATGCCTGGACGAGTGAACGCGCCGCGCGGTCGGGTTCCGGCTGGCCTACGTTGCCGAGCATGGCCCTTCGACGCTTTCTGATTCTCGCCGCGGCAGCAGCGGTCACCGCGGGCTGCTCAAACTCGGTCGCTCCCGAAGCGAGTCCACAAAGGGCAGAGCAGACGGGCGGGGGCACGAGCTCCGTCACGCCGCTTCCGATCCCGGAGGAGATCGGCGCCAACGAGCTCGGTGTGATTCCCGTGCTGATGTATCACCGGATCGTTCCCGAGCCGACCTCGGTGTACGACAGGACGCCCGAGGACTTCCGTGCCGAGCTACAACGGCTCGCCGACGAGGACTACGTCCCCGTCACCACCGCCGAACTGGCATCGGGAGAACTCGACATCCCCGCGGGAACTCATCCGGTGGTGTTGACGTTCGACGACGGCGACCCTTCCACGATCCGGATGGAGGGTGATCAGGTGGCGCCGGATACCGCCATCGGCATCCTGTTGGAGGTGGCGCAGGAGAACCCGGGCTTCCGTCCTGCCGCGAGTGTGTACGTCAACGAGGAGCCGTTCGGGGGAGGCGAGGTCGGTCGGCAGGCGTTGCGCTGGCTCGCCGACAACGGTTTCGAGGTCGGCAACCACACATACGGGCACGCGAACCTCCGCACGGCATCGCCCGACGCCGCGCAGGAGGCCATCTCCCAGGGCGATCAGCTGGTTCGAGACGCCGTTGCAGGATATGAGCTCACGACGCTCGCGCTGCCGTTCGGCGCGCGGCCGCAACCCAGCGAGCTCGCCTTGCGAGGCGAGGGGTACGACTATCAGGCTGTGCTGCTCGTGGGCGCGAATCCCGCACCTTCGCCTTTCGCAGCGGAGTTCGACGCGGCAGCCGTGCCCCGGATCCGGTCGCAAGGGCCGGACGGTGACGAGGCGGAGTTCGGCTCGACCGCATGGCTCGACAAGCTCGCGGCCAACCCCGAGGTGCGCTACACCTCCGACGGTGACCCCACGCGGATCTCCTATCCCGCCGGCGACGAGTCGTTGAATCCCGAGTTCGCAGAGGTCGCGGCTCCGTACTGAGGTGGAAGACATGCTCGGCGGTCCACGCTTCCGACCGGCCGGTGCGGTCACGGTGGCTGCTCGGACGGGTGATCGGGGGCTGAAACCGGCCTTGAGTGGGTAGCTCATCTTGTGACTGCATGTGGAGGATAGTATGCGCAGAGTAGTTGCCGGTCGGGTTGCGGCGGTGGCGATGTGTGCACTCGTGCCGCTGTTCGGAGCACCGGCAGCACAGGGCGAGCCCGGGCCTGTCGTCGTGGCCACCGCCGAGATGCCGTCCGCGCAGGAGAGCTCCCAGGGAAACGATTCGGCTTCCTGGGGCCTGCTGGGACTGCTCGGCCTCTTGGGGTTGGTGGGGCTGGCCCGTCCTCGACGTCACCGACCGGTGGCGTCCGACCCGCTCTCCGCGTATCCGGTGATGCGTGACTGGCGGTCCTCCGCACGAGCAACCCCCACAGCCGCTCGGCGCAACGCGCCTTCGACTCCACCGCGGAACACACCCGCGGCCCCACCACGAAACCGCCCGTACCCGCCCGCGCCGACCGCCTATCTGCCCTCGGTCGTCCCAGCACAGAACCGAGGTGACGGAGAACGCTCCTCCGTCCGGCCGAAACCGACACCGCCGCCACCGCCGTCTCCCACGCAGCGCACGTCCTCGGACGGATCGGCGACGAGCATCACCCAAGACGGCAGCATCCGGCTCGCGCCCGCGCCGCCACTGCATGCCGAGCGGCTGAGCGAACCGAGTCTCGACGACATCGACGTATCCGGCACGACCGTTGTCCCCGCCGTCGAGCCGCGATGGCCCCAGCGCGAGTACTACTGAAAACCACCCGCACGCCGGTTTTCGAGCGGGTGCGCCGGCGATGCAACCCGACACGTGGTGCGTTACGTCAACCCGGCATGAGGTGGATACGAGCGATCGTCGGCACGGCCGCGCTGTTGTTGGCCGTGACCGCGTGTGGAGAACAGACGGCGACCAACGAGCGACCCGAACAGGATCCCGGTGTGGCACCCGCGGCACAGGAGTTGTCCCGGGCACCGCAGGACGGCCCCGTTCCGGAAGAGAAGATCGACGCGTCCGCGTTGCCGGAGGGCTATCCGATCGACGCGATGGCCTCCGACGAAGGGCGCACGTTGACGATCGTGGCCCAGGAGGGAGGCTGCACGAAGGTGAGTGCGACGCTGGCGGAACAGACTGAGGAACGAGTCACGGTGACACTCGTGGAGGCCAAGCCTGCCGATGAGAACACGATGTGCACAATGGACGTTCGATACCCACCGCTGACGGTGGAACTCGACGAGCCACTGGGGGACCGTGAGCTCGTCCTCGAACACGAACACACCACCTACTGACACCGGCGGGCTGACGCTGTCGCGAAAGGACTCGGCGTCAGCCCGCCCGGCCGGTGTCCGGTTATGAGCGGAACGAGATCTGCAACACCGGTTCGGACGTGTCGGCGAAGAAGTCGTTGCCCTTGTCGTCGATCACGATGAACGCGGGGAAGTTCTCGACCTCGATCCGCCACACGGCTTCCATGCCCAGCTCTGGGTACTCCAGGACCTCCACCTTCTTGATACAATCCTGTGCCAGCCGCGCGGCGGGGCCACCGATCGAGCCGAGGTAGAAGCCGCCGTGCTTCCGGCACGACTCGGTCACCTGCTTCGACCGGTTGCCCTTGGCCAACATCACCAGCGAACCACCGGCGGCCTGGAACTGCTCGACATAGGAGTCCATTCGGCCCGCCGTCGTCGGTCCGAACGAACCGGACGCGTAGCCGTCGGGAGTCTTCGCTGGCCCCGCGTAGTACACCGGGTGGTCCTGCAGGTACTGCGGCATCGGCTCGCCCGCCTCCAGCCGCTCGGCGATCTTGGCGTGGGCGATGTCGCGGGCGACCACCAACGGACCGGTCAGGCTCAGGCGCGTCTTCACCGGCAGGCTCGACAACTGCTGCCGGATCTCGGACATCGGCCTGGTCAGGTCCACCTCGACGACCTCGTCCGACAGCTCGTCGGCGGTCACGTCGGGCAGGAACCGTGCCGGGTCCCTTTCGAGCTGCTCCAGGAACACGCCTTCCGGAGTGATCTTGGCCTTGGCCTGGCGGTCGGCCGAGCAGGACACCGCGATACCGACGGGGCAGGACGCCCCGTGGCGGGGCAGCCGGATCACCCGGACGTCATGGCAGAAGTACTTGCCGCCGAACTGGGCGCCGATGCCGAACTGGCGGGTCATCTCCAGCACCTGCTGCTCCAGCTCGACGTCTCGGAAGCCGTGGCCGAGCTCGGAACCTTCCTGGGGCAACTCGTCCAGGTAACGTGCGGAGGCGAGCTTGGCCACCTTCAGGTTGTACTCGGCGGACATGCCTCCGACCACGATCGCGAGGTGGTAGGGCGGACACGCCGCGGTGCCGAGGCTGCGCAGCTTCTCGTCCAAAAACCGTGCGAGCCGCTTCGGGTTCAACACGGCCTTCGTCTCCTGATACAGGAACGTCTTGTTGGCGCTGCCGCCACCCTTGGCCATGAACAGGAACTCGTAGCTGGGGTCCTGGTCGCCCCCGGCCTCGTCCTTGTGGAACAGCTCGATCTGGGCGGGCAGGTTGGTGCCGGTGTTGCGCTCCTCCCAGAAGTTCAGCGGCGCCATCTGCGAGTACCGCAGATTCAGCTCTTGGTAGGCGTCGAAGATGCCCTTCGACAGGGCCCGCTCGTCGTCCCCACCGGTGAGCACGCCTTCCGTGCGCTTACCGATGACGATGGCCGTGCCCGTGTCCTGGCACATGGGCAGCACCCCGCCCGCCGAAATGGCGGCGTTGCGCAGCAGGTCCATGGCCACGAACCGGTCGTTGCCGCTGGCCTCGGGGTCGTCGACGATCGCGCGCAACTGCGCCAGATGCGACGAGCGCAGCAGATGCTGGATGTCGTTGATGGCCGTGCGCGCCAGCAGTGTCAGCGTCTCCGGCTCGATCTCCAGGAACCGGCGACCCGCGGCCTCCACGACACGCACCCCTTCGGCTGTCACGAGCCGGTACTCGGTGGTGTCCTGGCCCAGCGGGAGGACGTCTGTGTAGTTGAACTCGGGTGTGGTGCGGCCGGGGGAGGACCCCGACCCGGGAGTGGTCACAGTCACAGCTCGGGCTCCGTTGCACATGGGTCTCGGGGATCTTGACCGTATCGCGCGGACGGAGCCGAGAACACCGGACCACGCCGGGTCGCGATGCAGATCACCTGCAGAACACCTGCTGGCAGCTCTGTGACGACGGGCTTATGCGCGCAGTCGGAAGGCCGGACCCACCCCGACAAGTCCGACCTTCCGCGGCAGGCGACCGGGAATACCGGTCGCGTAGACCAACACTGCCGAAAACGGCCGAAGCCGCCCTGTGAGCGCGCCCTCGACCGTCTCGTGAACCGGGCCCCTGGTCAACAGGGCATCCGGGTGATTGTGGTGCCCGCCGTAGGTGTTACTCGGGGTGTCGCTGCGGATCAGCTCGCGTAGGCGCGGAGACGATCGGCGCGCTCGCCGTGGCGGAGCTTGGCCATGACCTCGCGTTCGATCTGCCGCACCCGTTCCCGGGACAGGCTGAAGTGCTTGCCGATCTGGTCGAGCGTGCGGGGCTGGCCGTCGTCGAGGCCGTAGCGCAGCCGGATCACGCGCTGTTCCCGGTCGTCGAGCGTGGCCAACACACGCCGCAGGTCGTCCTGCAACAGTGTCGTGATCACCGAGTTCTCGGCGTCGATGGCCTCGGAGTCCTCGATGAAGTCGCCCAACGGCGCGTCCTCTTCCGTGCCGACGGGCATGTCGAGGCTTACGGGATCGCGTGCGTGATCGAGCAGATCCGCCACCTTGTTCTCCGCGATACCGGACTCGGCGGCCAGCTCCTCGTGGGTGGCCTCCCTGCCGAGCTTCTGGTGCAGGTCGCGCTTGATGCGGGCGAGCTTGTTGACCTGCTCCACGAGGTGGACCGGCAGGCGGATGGTGCGGCCCTGATCGGCCATGCCGCGTGTGATGGCCTGGCGGATCCACCAGGTCGCGTAGGTGGAGAACTTAAAGCCCTTGGTGTAGTCGAACTTCTCCACCGCGCGGATCAGGCCGAGGTTGCCCTCCTGGATGAGGTCCAGCAGTGGCATGCCGCGCCCCGTGTAGCGCTTGGCCAATGAGACCACGAGCCGGAGGTTCGCCTGCAGCAGGTGGTCCTTGGCGTTCTCCCCGTCGCGCACGACCTCGGACAGCTCCGCCCTGCGTTCCCGGGAGAGGTCGCCGGAGGTGTCCAGCATGTGCTTCGCGAACACGCCCGCCTCGATACGCTTGGCGAGGTCGACCTCCTCCTCTGCGGTCAGCAGTGCCGTTTTGCCGATACCGTTGAGATACACACGCACTAGGTCAGCGGCAGGCCCCTGCGCGTCGAGGTCGGCTTCCTCGGCGGGCGCAGGCATCACCTCGTCGGTGGGCACGGGAATGTCCCGTTCGCGAATGCCGCGAGCCTCACGTTCGAGTGTCTGGACGGACATATTGCCTCCCCGGTCAACGGGCTGACGTGTCGTGCTTCGCTCACGCCTGCTTCTGCGCCGCGTGGCGAGCCTGTGGAACCCGCCTCGCGTGCCCAGCTCCCCGGCTGGACATTCAAGTCAACGTCGGGATGCGCCAAATCGTTCCCGAGCGCCATGCTGTGTTGACTGCCTCACGCTGAGGCATCCGGAGAGCACGGTGCGGCGTGAACGGAAAGGACGGTCTGCCGTTTCGGGGAAGCGGCAACGAAGGTGGTCCAGACCTCTTTGGGTGGTGTCAGACCTCCACCAGGACGGTGAAAGGGCCGTCGTTGACGCTGTGTACCGACATCATCGCGCCGAAGCGTCCGGTCTCCACTCGGGCGCCACGATCGCGCAACCTCTGCACGACGGCGTCGACGAGGGGCTCGGCCTGCTCGGGGCGCGCTGCCGCCGTCCATGAGGGACGCCGGCCCTTGCGGGTATCGCCGTAGAGCGTGAACTGACTGACCACGAGCAGTGGCGCTCCCGTGATGGCGCACGACTGTTCGTCCTGGAGAATGCGCAATTCGTGCAATTTGCGGGCCATTGTCTCCGCTTTGTCGGGAGTGTCGTCGACGTGCACACCCAACAGCACGAGCAACCCGGCCTCGGTGATGGCACCCACGACCTCGTCGTCCACGGTGACCGAGGCCTCGGTGACCCGGGCGACCACGGCCCTCATCGGCTCGCCTCCAACATTCCGTGCCTCACCAGTTCCGCGACGAGCGGTCGAGCGGCCGTACGCAGGGTGTCCGTGTCCTCGCCGTGCGCCGCGGCCAACAATTCCAGTAGGTCGTTCATCGACAGCACGCCGCGACAGCCCGCGAGCAGGGCGGTGGTGAGTTCGTCGAGTTCGTGTTGCCAACCGGGGCCGTCTCCACGGTGCAGCCTGCGTACCGTCGTAGACCACCCGTCCTCGGTAGGCGCGTCGATGCGTTCCAACGCGACGGTGTCGGGCACGCGGTAGACGACGTCGAGCAGGTCGTGGTCGTGGGCTCGCAGCCAGTCCACGCGATCGAGCCAGGCCGCCGCCTCCTCGCCGAGCGGATCGTCGTAGGCGTGCCGCAGGTCCTCGCACACGATGGTGGGCGAGGCGGCGTTCTCAGCGCGTCGCAAAGTGACGAACCCGAAACCGACACCCTCCACGTCGTTCTCGGCGAACCAGTCCAGCCACGCGCCCGCCTTCGCCCGCCCCTCCTCGGAGCGGGGTTCGATACCGGCGTCCCGTAGCCACGTTCCCACGTACAGCGCGGGGTCGGCGATGTCGCGTTGGACGAACCAGGCGTCGGTGTGGGGCGGCAGCCAACGGGTCACTCGATCCGTCCAGTCCTCGTCGCGCACATGCAGCCACGAGGCCAGCAGGTGTCCCGTGCCGTTCTCGGTGAGGAACCCCGGGAGCTGCCGCACCAGCAGGGCGCTGGCGTCGTCACCCGCGAGGCCCGAATCGCGATAGACGTAGTCGACCCTCGGCGGGCCGACCACGAACGGCGGATTGCACACGATGCGGTCGAACCGCCGCCGTGCCACGGGCGCGAACCAGTCGCCCTGAAGCAGTTCGACGTCGAGCTCGTTCAACGCGAACGTCGCCTGCGCCAACCGCAGCGCCCTCGCGGACGTATCGGTCGCGGTGACCCGCTGCGCGTACTTGCTCGCGTGCAACGCCTGGACTCCGTTGCCGGTGCCGAGGTCGAGCACGCTTTCCACGGGACGTCGGCTCGTGGCGCGCACGAGGCTGAGCGACGCATGCCCGACCCCGAGCACGTGATCGGATGCCGCGGGCCTGCCCGCCTGCTCGGGATCGAGGTCCGATACCACCCACCAGCTGTCGTTCTCGTCACCGTGTGGACGGATGTCGAAACCCGCGCGCAGACCGGAGCCGTCCGCGCCGCGCACGATGCCGACATCGAGCGCGGCGTCGAGCGACAACGGAGCCAACGCGGCGGCCACGGCGTCGCGAGGCTCGGTCTCTCCGAGCAGGAAGAGCCGCACCAGTACGCCCAGGGCCCCGGCGTCCAGACTGGCCCGGCGGGCGGGTTCCGGCTCACCTCGGCCGAGCGCGGCATGGGCCTGTGGGCCCAGAAGATCGACTACACCGTCGGTGTCGTAGCGGGCGTTGCGGAACGCCTCCCGAAGACGGGAACAGACCTCGGTGGAGAACTCGGGCAGAGCATCGTTCACGGTTCGTCATCGTCGCACGCCAGCCGCACCGCGTGGCGCCGGGAGCCCACGCGGGCCCAAAAAGTTGCCCTCCTGGTGTGTTGGGCGAACTCCTCCGGTGAGAGCATGGGGAGTGGAGGTGAGGCGGTGAACGAGCACGACAAGCACGCCGAACCGGTGCTGATCACCGAGGCAGCGCCCTCCTACGAGGATGAACACGCGGCGCGCAAGCGCAAATACCTCATCATGATGGCCATGCGACTGCCCTGCCTGGTACTGGCAGGGGTCTTCTACCAGACGTGGTGGTTGGCGCTGGGGTTGGTGGTGCTGTCGCTCCCGCTGTCGTGGGTCGCGGTACTGATCGCCAACGACCGCCCGCCTCGCAAGGCCGAGCGCGTCCACAGGTACCGACGCTCGGCCCGCGCGATCGAGAGCAACAAGCACCGCGTCATCGACGCACCCGAATCCTGATCGAACGTTTCCGGGTCGTCGATTTTCCCCACATCGTCACGGTTGAGCGCCTACGCGGCTGACGGCTCTGGCACCGAGTGCCGCGCCGTGGGCCAGCGCGGCTCTCGGCGATTCGCCCTGTAGCCAGGCGATGATGACGCCCGCATCGAACGCGTCGCCGGCGCCGGTGCTGTCCACACACTGCACGGGCTCCGCCGGCGCGGTCACGATGCCGTCGTCGTCGACCCAAGCGGCGCCCTCCAGCCCGAACGTGACCGCTACCGCGCCCACCGAGTCGAGCAGCCGTCTCGCCGCCTCGGGGGCTTGAGAGCCCGTGAGCGCCCGCAGCTCGTCCGCGTTGGGCAACAGCAGGTCCACGCCCTGTACGTCCGCGAGGAAGGCCTGGGGATCGGTCAGCAGTGCGGCAGCTTGAGGGTCGACCGATGTCGTCAGGCCCCTTCGCTTGGCCTCGGTCAGCGCCTCCAGACCGCCGGCGCGTGAGGACGGATCCAACAGCACATAGCCGGACAGGTGAAGGTGGTCGGCTCCCTCCAACGCGGTTGCGGGGATGTCGTCGGGACGGAACCGCTTGTTGGCCCCCCGGTCGGGGAGCATGGTGCGCTGTCCCTCCGCGTCGACGAGCACTACCACACAGCACGTGGCCGTGTCGGGGTCCACGGCGAACTCGCAGTGCACCCCGGCCGCTTCCAGCTCGCTACGGAGCAGGCGACCACCCGCGTCGTCGCCCACGCGAGCGACCAGCGTGGGGTCGGCGCCCTGATCTCGCAACCACAGCGCCGTGTTGGCTCCGGCGCCGCCACCCGTGACAGCGACGGCCGCGCGGGTGTCACCGCCGTGGACGATGGGGTTCTCGTGCCGGGCCACGATGTCCAGGCCGACATCTCCGACGACCACGACCCTCATCGCGCCAGCTCCGCGGCGACGCGCGCGGCGAGGCCGGCATTGGACAGTACGAGTGCCTCGTTGGCGTCGAGACTGGCACCACCGCTCGCGGTGTGGAAATGCTCCAGCAGCATCGGCGTGACGTCGGCTCCGGTGATACCGCGGTCCCGCACCAGCTCCAGTCCCTCGGCCAACAGTCGATCGTGCATCTCGCGGTCGAGTTCGTGTTCGACGGGCACGGGGTTGGCCAGGACCATGCCGGAAGTGGAGAACCTCCGGTGCGCGGCCAGGACGGCCGCCGCCTGCGCGGGGTCGTCCACCCGATGCGGGACCGGGTGACCGGACGAACGCAGGTAGAAAGCGGGGAAGTCGTCGGTGCGGTAACCCAGCACGGGAACCGAATGCGTCTCCAGCACTTCCAGGGTGGCGGCGATGTCGAGGATCGACTTCATCCCCGAACACACCACCAGGATGGCCGTGTTCGCCAGGGTGCCGAGGTCGGCGGAGACGTCCCAGGTCACGCTCGTGCCCGGCGTCGGATGGTGCACACCGCCGAGCCCGCCGGTGGCGAACACCGAAATGCCCGCCGCGGCGGCCAGCGTCGCCGTGCTCGCCACGGTGGTGGCCCCCGAGCGGCCCAGCGCCACACTGGGGCCGAGATCGCGCAGCGACAGCTTGTCGAGCTCCGAGTCCGCGGCACAGACACGCTCGAGTTCGACTTCGGTGAGTCCTATCCGGGGAATGCCGTCCAGAACGGCGATCGTGGCGGGCACCGCACCCGCGTCCCGCACGACGCCTTCGAGTCGGTGAGCGACCTCCAGGTTGCGTCCGGGTGGCAGGCCGTGGGACAGCAGGGTGCTTTCGAGGGCGACGACCGGCGCGTGGGTGGCGACGGCGTCGGCGACCTCGGGGGACAACGACAGCGGGGTGTCGGGCTGTGTGTTCACGGGCATGCATCCTCGCCCATCGGGTCGGCAGGACTTCATGGGGCATCGTGGAAGTGAGGCATCATGGAAGTGTGAGTACGATGACGCTTCCTGAAGTCGAGACCAGGCCGGAGAGCACCGACACCACGGACGACGACTCTCCGAAGATGTTCCACTACGTGCGCAAGAACAAGATCGCCGAGAGCGCGGTCATGGGCACGCACGTGGTGGCGCTCTGCGGGGAGGTCTTCCCGGTGACGAAGTCGCCGAAGCCGGGCTCGCCCGTCTGCCCGGAGTGCAAGCGCGTCTACGAGAATCTGCCTCCCGGCGGCGAGGACTGACCTTCCCATCGAGGCCGGTCAGTCGGGATCGGCCCGGTTCGCCTGGTTCGTCGCCTCGCCGCGGGCCGTCGGCAGTTCCGTGGTCCGCGGCGACGGTCGGGGAAGGGGCCGCGTGCTCGTGTCCTCGTGGCCCTCGTTCTCCCCGGTGTCCTCACCGTCTTCGCCTTCCCCGTGGGGTGTGGATTCCTCACCCCGGCGCGGCCTGCGCAGCGGTTGGGTGGTGCGGTGCCACAGGGTGCCCTTGGCCGCCTCCTCGTTCTGTATGCGTTCTTTGAGCCGTTCCATTTCCAGCCTGCGCCACTTGCGACGCTGCCTGCGGGTCATCTTCGCCGGCCAAAGCTCCTGGATGGCGCTGTTGAAGTAGGCGCCCGCCACGATGGCCAGGCCGATGAAGAACGTGAACAGCAAAAACGCGATCGGTGTCGCCAACGCCCCGTAGGTGTAGCCGGTCGTGGTGATCCAGCTGATGTAGAAGCGCAGGCCGACACTGGACAGCAGGAAGATCACCATCGCCAGAACGGCGCCCGGAAGTCCTCGATGCCAGGGCAGTTTGCGCGGTAGCGCGAGCTTGTACAACGTGGCCAACGCGAGCACCAGCAGCACCGCCACGGTGGGGTAGTAGAGCACGCTCAGCCACGACGCGATGGTGGGTTGCCAGTCAGCCGGGAAGAACTCCGGCAGCAGATCCGGCCCGATGGCGATGATGGGCAGCCCGATCACCAGCAACACCAGGCTGCCCAGGTACAGCAGCAGCGCGAAGATGCGTTGCCAGACTTCGTTGCGCACGCCGTACTGGTCGTGGGCCACGGTGATGGCGTCCACGAACGACGACATCGCCGACGAACCCGCCCACAACGAGATGAGGAAACCCACGGATACGATCTCGCCTTTGCCCGTGGTCAGTATGTCGTCGACCGTCGGCTCGATGATCTGCGTGACCACGCTGTCACTGAAGATCGTGTCCGAGAAAGCGATGATCTTGTCGTGCACCTGGCGGACGATGTTGTCGCCGAACCAGTTGCCGACGAATCCGAGACTGCCCAGCAGGCCGAGCAGCAACGGCGGTAACGACAGCGTCTGCCAGAACGCGGCCTCGGCCGACTCGGAGAAGATGTTGCCTTCCCACGCTTTGCTCAACGTGCGGCCCAGCAGACGCAAAGGCCCCTTGCGTCTGGTCGGTCGCGCGGGTCGGGGTTCACCCTTATCGTCGGTGGTGCCGCTTTTTCGCGTCTGCATTGCGGCTCCCAGCATGGTCTATCGGGGCCGGAACGGCCCGCCTACCCCCACGGCGTGTCCTTCTCAGTTTCCCCGATGCCGCTCCAGGTAAGCTTGCGCGGGCACCCTCACTGACTTCAGGCACGGCAGCCGAGCACCGTCGTGAGGGTTTTCGCATGTCCCGTGTGTCGAGGAGTTGGAGCGTCGGTGTCGGAGACGGCCAAGGTCCGGGGCGGTGTCACCTCCGCACCCGAGCCCGCGCACGACGCGACGGCCCGCCCCCTGCGTGCGTGGCAGCGTCGCGCGCTCACCAAGTACCTCACGCGCAAGCCTAAGGATTTCCTCGCCGTGGCGACGCCCGGCGCGGGTAAGACGGTATTCGGTCTGCGGGTGGCTGCCGAACTGCTTTCCGATCGCACCGTCGAGGCGGTCACCATCGTCACCCCCACCGAACACTTGAAGCACCAGTGGGCGGAATCGGCGGAGCGTGCCGGTATAGCGATCGACTCGAACTTCCGTAACTCCGACGGAGTCACGTCCTCGGACTACCAGGGTGTCGCGGTCACCTATGCCCAGGTCGCCGCCCATCCGACTCTGCACAGGGTGCGTACCGAGAACCGTAAGACCCTCGTCATCCTCGACGAGATCCATCACGCGGGCGACGCCAAATCGTGGGGTGACGCCGTCTTTGAGGCGTTCACCCCCGCGGTCCGCAGGCTGGCGTTGACGGGTACCCCGTTCCGCAGCGACGACTCGCCGATTCCTTTCGTCACCTACGAGCCGGACGCCGACGGCGCGCTACGCAGCAAGGCCGACCATGCCTACAACTACGCGGACGCGCTGGCCGACGGTGTCGTGCGGCCCGTGGTGTTCCTGGCCTACTCGGGCGAGGCGTCGTGGCGCACGAGCGCGGGTGACGAGTTCACCGCCCGGCTCGGGGAACCGCTCACCGCCGAGCAGAACGCCAGGGCGTGGCGCACCGCCCTCGACCCCGGCGGGGAGTGGATCCCAGCCGTGTTCCAGGCGGCTGACACGCGGTTGACGCAATTGCGGACCAGCGGCATGCCCGACGCGGGCGGATTGGTCATCGCCACCGACCAGGAATCGGCCCGTGCGTACGCGAAGATCCTGGCGAGGATCGCGGGAGAACAGCCCGTGGTGGTGCTTTCCGACGATCCGAGGGCGACCAAACGCATCGCGGAGTTCTCCGAGTCCGATCAGCGCTGGCTCGTGGCGGTCCGCATGGTCTCCGAAGGCGTCGACGTGCCCAGGTTGGCTGTCGGCGTGTACGCCACCAGCGCGTCGACCCCGTTGTTCTTCGCCCAGGCCATCGGCCGATTCGTGCGTTCCCGGCAGCCCGGGGAGACGGCGAGTGTCTTCCTGCCCAGCGTCCCGGTGCTGCTGGAACTGGCCAGCGAACTGGAGGCCGAACGGGACCACGTGCTCGGCAAACCCCACCGGGAGAAGGACGGCTGGGACGACGAGCTGATCGTCGCGGCCAACCGCACCGACGACGAGCGCGGTGAGGAGGAGAAGTCGTTCACCTCGCTCGGCGCCTCGGCGGAGCTCGACCAGGTAATCTACGACGGTAACTCGTTCGGTACGGCCGTGTTCTCGGGTAGCGAGGAGGAACAGGAATACCTCGGTCTACCGGGACTGCTGGATGCCGATCAGGTGCGGGCGTTGCTGCGTAAGCGGCAGGAGGAACAGCTCGCCGACGCCAAGCGACGCAAACCCAAGGCCGACAAGACCGAGGAACAGCAACCCGCGCCCACGCCCCGTCCGGCTTCGGTGAACGAACGACTCAAGGCGCTGCGTAAGGAACTGAACACGCTCGTCGGTCTCTACCACCACCGCACGCGCAAACCGCACGGTGTGATTCACAACGAGTTGCGGCGGGTCTGTGGCGGGCCGCCGACGGCGATGGCCACTGTGGAGCAGTTGGAGGAGCGCATCGCCACCCTGCGCTCCTGGTAGACCCGGCAAGCCTGGTAAGCCGCCGTTTCCGGCTTCCGGGCCTTTCACGAGTCCGAGGAGACAAGCTGCGAGGCTCTTGCGGCGCGTCCGGCCTCGTCTACAGGGTTTTTTCGTTCCGGCCGCAGCAGTGGTCTCATCGCCTTTCCGTCGATGGAAAGGGAATTTCCGCGTGGGCACCGGGGAAGTCGCCGCAGAGGCCCACGCTATGCGGAGGACGTGCATACGAAACGGGGGCGGAGACCCCTCATTGGGAATCCCCGCCCCCGTACACCTCTGCGGCTGGATGACGGCGTCAACGCTGGATGTCGGCGTCCAGCTCCTTCAGCTTGGCCTCGTACTCGCGGCCGTGGTGGCCACAGAACAACAGCTCTCCGCCGTTCGGGAGAACGGCGCGCATCTGTGCGGCTGCTCCGCAACGGTCACAACGGTCCGCAGCGGTCAGTTCGGGGCGGGTGAGCGTCGTCGATGTCATTGGAGTCTCCCTCCGTCCCGGCATCGCCAGCCGATGCCATCGTTCAGCCGCGACCACCGTGGTCTGCGTCCCCGCCGATCGCGGTGGCTCGCTGCCTCCACTCTTGCAGACGTTTCGGCTCTCGCAAGTGTTCCCGAGTCGTGTGGGAGCCGTGTCACGTCTGATTAGCCCGAATGTCGCAGGCAATTCAACGATACCTGTGTGGGGGCCTGAAAAGCCCGTATCGAGGGCCGTTTGCAGTGGTCAGGCACTATCGGAAGACGTGACGCTCTCCACCAGGAAAAGCACGATGGATGCCGTTCCCGCGCCCGTCGTGTTCGTTATCAGCGGAATTTCCATGTACGTCGGCGCGGCGCTGGCGGTGTGGCTGTTCGAAGTCGCCACGCCTGCGGGAGTGGCATGGCTTCGATGCCTCGGAGCGGCTCTCATCCTGCTGGCCTGGCGCAGACCCGGGCGGGAGGCCTGGCGGGGCCGCGCGCTGTGGCTGGCGGGCGCTTTCGGCATGGTGACGGCCGGGATGAACGTGTTGTTCTACGAGGCGATCGCACGCCTGCCGCTGGGAACGGCGGTGGCGATCGAATTCGTCGGCCCCGTGTTGGTGGCAGCGTTGGGATCGCGGGGGATGAGAGATCTCGCGGCTCTCGCCAGTGTCACCGTCGGTGTCGCGGTGATCGCCGACGTGCAATGGGAAGGCAGTCCCGCGGGAGTGGCGTTCGCTCTGGGCGCGGCGGTGGCGTGGGCGGCCTACATCGTGCTGGGCAAGCGCGTCGCTCTCGCGGGCAACGGCGTCGACAGCCTGGCCGTGGGGTTCACCGTCGCCACAGTGGTGCTCTCACCTCTTGTGCTCGGCACCACCTCGGTGTGGGGAGAGCCGGACCTACTCGCGTTCGCGGTCGGTGTCGGCCTGCTGTCCACGGTCGTGCCCTACGCGCTCGACCAGGTGGTTCTACGCCGGGTGGGCCAGTCGCGGTTCGCGCTGCTGTTGGCTCTGCTACCCGTCACGGCCGCCGTCATAGGGTTCGTGATGCTACGCCAGGTACCCACCCTCGGTGAGACTCTCGGCATCCTCGCCGTCGTGGTAGGTGTGGCATTGCGGTCGGGCTCGACCGATCGGGAAGCGGCGTAAGCCGAAACAGGGCCACAAACGCATGTTGGGGCCGGGAGAGCCTCCGGGGATGCCGATCCCGGCCGTCTCTCCCGGCCCCAACGCGCCGAGTGGAGTCGGTGCTACGACCTTTAGTCCAGGTAGTCCCGCAGGACCTGCGAGCGGGACGGGTGACGCAGCTTCGACATGGTCTTGGACTCGATCTGCCGGATGCGTTCCCGCGTGACGCCGTACACCTGGCCGATCTCGTCCAGGGTGCGGGGCTGGCCGTCGGTGAGCCCGAAGCGCAGCCGCACCACGCCGGCCTCCCGCTCGGACAGCGTCTGCAGCACCGATTGCAGCTGGTCCTGCAGCAGTGTGAACGACACGGCGTCCACGGCCACCACGGCCTCGCTGTCCTCGATGAAGTCACCCAGCTGCGAGTCGCCTTCGTCGCCGATCGTCTGGTCCAGCGAGATCGGCTCTCGCGCGTACTGCTGGATCTCCAGGACCTTCTCCGGAGAGATGTCCATCTCCTTGGCGAGCTCTTCCGGCGTGGGCTCGCGACCCAGGTCCTGCAGCAGCTCACGCTGGATACGGCCGAGCTTGTTGATGACCTCCACCATGTGCACCGGGATACGGATGGTGCGGGCCTGGTCGGCCATGGCCCTGGTGATGGCCTGGCGGATCCACCAGGTCGCGTAGGTGGAGAACTTAAAGCCCTTGGTGTAGTCGAACTTCTCCACCGCACGGATCAGGCCGAGGTTGCCCTCCTGGATAAGGTCCAGGAAAGCCATGCCGCGCCCGGTGTAGCGCTTGGCCAGCGACACCACGAGCCGGAGGTTCGCCTCGAGCAGGTGGCTCTTGGCCCGCTCACCGTCACGCACGATCCACTTCAGGTCACGGCGCATCTGGGTGGAGAGCTTCTCGCCCTCCTCCTCGGCGACCCGGAGTCGCTCGGCGGCGTAGAGCCCGGCCTCGATGCGCTTGGCGAGCTCGACCTCCTCCTCGGCGTTGAGCAGGGCGACCTTACCGATTTGCTTCAGGTAAGCCCGTACCGAGTCGGCGGATGCGGTGAGCTCGGCGTCCTTGCGCGCCTGGCGCAGGGCCTCGGACTCCTCCTCGTCCCACACGAAGTCCGGGTCGTTCCGCGATCCGGACTCCTCGTCGGATTCGTCGGAGTCCTCGGTGACGGTGGCGTCGACGACGTCCACTTCTACGGCGTCGACGTCGAGGTCGGACAGGTCGACGTCCTCGAGCTCGGGACTGTCGAGGTTCTCGTCCGCCTCGGAGGCCTTCTTGCTCTTGGCCTTCGACCGAGTCGTCTTGGACTTCTCCGACTTCGTGGTGGTCTTTCGCGTCCGAGTGGTCTTCGCGGACTTCGCGGGAGCCTTCTTCGCGGCCGTCTTGCGGCCCGACGACTTCGCCTCCGGCGTGGCCGTTTCGTCCACGGCCGCCGTGCCCTCATCGACAGTCGTCGGTTCAGCGGCGCTCGTTGTCTTAGTCCCGCTTCGGGATGCGGTCTTTGCGGCTGCCACGTACGCCCTTTCGCAGCGGTCGGTCACGACGAACCGAGACGTGGGGTCCCGGCTGCCTCAGGATCGGGGAACATGCCCCGGCCTGCGGTTTTGTCTCCCGCAGCCGAGAGCCGTGTTCCATTGTAACGACGGCGACGGAAAGAGTCGCGCGGGCGATCATCTTTCGAACCCTCTTCGGGCTCCCGGCGGCGTCGTTCGCGGCGGGGGAAGGAGCCGGAGGCGGCGCGGGGGATCAGTGCGAAAGACCCTCCCTCGCGGCGGCCGCCGCGCCCACGATCCCCGCGTTGTTCAGCAAGGATGCCGTGATGACCGGTGTTCGGATGTCCAGCAGCGGCACCCACTTGTGTGACTTCTTGCTCACCCCGCCGCCGACGATGAACAGATCGGGCCAGATGAGGTTCTCCAACACAGTCAGATAACGATTGACGCGCTTGGCCCAATCCGGGTACGAGAGGCCCTCGTTGTCCTTCACCGAGGCCGCGGCTCTCTTCTCCGCGTCGTGGCCGTCGATCTCGATGTGCCCGAACTCGGTGTTCGGCATGAGCGTCCCGTCCTGGAACAGAGCGCTTCCGATGCCTGTGCCGAACGTGAGCAGCGCGACGACCCCCTTCTTCGCGGCCGGGTCCCCGAAACGGATCTCGGCCATGCCCGCGGCGTCGGCGTCGTTGAGCATCGCCACGTTGGAGACGTTCCGGCCGAGCCGTTCCGCGAACAGTGCCCCCGCGTCGAGGCCGATCCAGCTGGGGTCGATGTTGGCCGCGGTCTGGGCGACGCCCTTCTTGATGACGGAAGGGAGCGTGATGCCGATAGGGCCGTCCCAGTCGAAACGGGCCACGATCTCACCGACGACATCGGCCACTGCGGCGGGCGTCGAGGGCCTGGGTGTGTCGACGCGGACGCGGTCGCCGATGAGCTCACCTTTGTCCAGGTCGACCAGCGCACCCTTGATACCGCTTCCGCCGATGTCGATACCGAACCCGCGGTTCGCCGTCATGGGCGAGGCCCCTTCCTTCTCGATTCAGAAGTCGTTGGGCGAAACTGTAACCAAGTGTGCTCCCATAGTCGGTGTGGGAGCTGTGGAATCCGACATCGAGAGCCTGACCGCGACCGCCGAGCAGGTCGCCGTCGAGGCCGCTGATCTGGTCCGGGACGCCTACGAGTCCATGCTGGCGGGAACGTCCGTGGACGTCGACACCAAGTCCAGCGAGACCGACGTGGTGACAGCGGTGGACACCGCCTCGGAACGACTCGTCCGCGAGAGGCTGGCGGTGTTGAGACCGCACGATACGGTGCTCGGCGAGGAGGAGGGTACCCACACCGCCGAGCACTCTCCGGAAGGCACCGGGGTGACCTGGGTGGTGGACCCGATCGACGGGACCGTCAACTTCCTGTACGGACTGCCGTGGTTCGCCGTCTCTGTCGCCGCGCAGATCGACGGGATGTCCGTGGCCGGTGCGGTGGTCGAGCCCGCCAGCGGACGACGGTGGACCGCCACCCGAGGGCGCGGGGCATGGCTCGACGGGCGCCCGTTGCGGGTCTCGGCGCCCGACGACCTCGGAGTGTCGCTGCTGGCGACCGGATTCGCCTACACCTCCGAGCGTCGAGCACGTCAGGCGAGACTCGTCGCGGCGGTGTTGAACAAGGTGCGGGACATCCGGCGGCAAGGCTCGGCCGCGCTCGACCTGTGCGCCGTCGCTGCGGGGTGGATCGATGCCTATGTCGAGCACGGGCTGCAACGTTGGGATTGGGCCGCGGGCGCGCTGATAGCCGAGGAGGCGGGAGCCGTAGTCACCCTTCCGGGCGAGGATCCGGAGCTGGGCGCGGACGCCATCCTGGCCGTGGCGCCCTCGATCGCCGAACCACTGCGCGCCACACTGCTGGAGTGCGACATCTCCGATGTTTGACAGAGCCTGACAGAGCCTGACAGGCCGGGTAGAACCTCCGAACCTCTGACAAGAGCCTGGTGGGGCCTGAGGGGACCTGGGGCCGCGTGGGGACAGCGGCCGGGTGTGTTCCCCGGGTGCGTTCGGGTCTTCGGGGCGCTCAGCAGTGCTTGGGCAGCGTTTCGGCGAGCAGTTCGTCGTCGATCACGGGACCGCCGCCATCGATGGACTGCTCGTCGGTCTCGGCACCGTTGTCGGACTCCCACGACTTGAGTCGGTCGAGGATGTCCACAGCCGCGTCCGGCATCCGGAAGTCGTTGAATTGCGTGCCGATGGCCAGATCCACCGACGCGTCCTCGCGGTCGTCCTGGACGAGTTCGAGACACGGGTCGATCAACTGCACCGTGCGGGCGGCGCGTTCGCCGTCCGGGCCGAACCGGATCTGCCCGTGGCAGTCGGCCACCGCACCGTTCGTGTACACCTCGTCGTTGCGGGGATCCAGGACGCGGGTGAAGCCGAGTCGGCGCAACTCCTCTGTGGCGATCGAGGCGTCACCGCGGGTGCCGTTCGCGTTGAGCACCGTGACCTCGACCAGTGACGGGGGAATCGGCGACGTTTCGATCAATGTGTCGTAGGGCAGGCGAGTGAACGTCGTTTCCGCGGGCGGATCGAGCTTCGGCTCACAGGCGATCTCTTCGGCGATGTCCGGCGAGGAGCCGAGGGCGTTCACCCACACGGCCACCGCCGCCACACCGAGCACTCCGAGGAAAATCAAAGCCGGCAGCTGTCTCCGTTTCCGGTACGGCCGCCCCGCGCGCTGCCTGCCGCTTCCGGTGCGGCCCGCTGTACCCGACGCCACCTGCTCGTCCCTCCGCAACACTTGTCCCCAGGGTGTCAATCACCCTGTCCATCGCCATGGCTGGCTCAGGCGTGACAACACGGCGTACCCGACCGCCACTGGATAGCATCACGGCGGTGCCCGCCCGGCAAGCGAGTGGCGGGGGAGCCAGCTCACGGTGCCGCGTCACAACCTGAACGGTGTAGATCGCGCTCCACGAGGTATTAACCCTGTTGGGTGACGTATCTTAGGGCTTGGGTGACCAGCTTCGAGTCGGGGTAGGTGGTGGGCTACCCTTCCCGGGCTCCATCGGTGACGGCGAGGTCGTG
>JAJYTH010000186.1 GCA_021793175.1 Actinomycetes bacterium | reverse complement strand
AGTTGCTGTGCTGCCGCCAACCCGGCGGGCCCCGAGCCCACCACCGCCACCGCCTTGCCCGTGGGCACCGCCGCGTGCTCCGCACGCAGGTACCCCTCTTCCCACGCGTGTTCGGCGATCGTCTCCTCGACGCGCTTGATGCTCACCGCCCCACCCGAGTCGGGGGAGATCGACAGCACACACGCCGCCTCGCACGGCGCCGGGCACAACTTGCCCGTGAACTCGGGGAAGTTGTTCGTGGCGTGCAGGCGGTCGACCGCGCGTTCCCAGTCACCCTGCCGCACGAGGTCGTTCCACTCCGGGATCAGGTTGCCCAGCGGACACCCCGCGCTGCCCGAGTGACAGAACGGGATACCGCAGTCCATGCAGCGCGTCGCCTGGGTGCGCACCTGACGGTCGCGTTCCTCAGGGGCGAGCTCGACATAGACCTCCCGCCAGTCCCCGACTCGCTCCTTGCGAGGACGCTTGGGCGGATCGACCCGCTCGTACCGCAGAAAACCCTTGGGATCAGCCACGCGCCGCCTCCTCTGTCTTGCGGGACGCCCTCCCCAACTGCGGCCCATGCCGCAGCGGGGGCCCAACCCGGTCGGCACGCGCAGCTGCACCACCATTGTCAGCCACGCGCCGCCTCAGTGTTCTGCGGGACACCCGCACCCGGTCGGCACGCGCAGCTGCACCACCATTGTCAGCCACGCGCCGCCTCAGTGTTCTGCGGGACACCCGCACCCGGTCGGCACGCGCAGCTGCACCACCATTGTCAGCCACGCGCCGCCTCCATGATCGCTTCGTCGACGTCCCGCCCCTGCGCCTTCGCCGCCTCCATGGCCTCCAGGACACGGCGGTAGTCCGTGGGCATCACCTTCACGAACGCCGCGGACCGTCGTTCCCAGTCACCGAGCAGGGAAGCAGCGACCGGCGAGCCGGTGAGCCGGTGGTGTCGCTCCACGACGTCGCGCAACCAGGCGAGATCCCCCTCGTCCGGTGTGTGCAGTTCGACCGTCGCGGGGTTCACGTCACGTTCGTCGAGCCGCAGCACGTACGCGACGCCGCCCGACATCCCGGCGGCCACGTTGCGACCCGTACCGCCCAGAACGACGGCGTAGCCGCCGGTCATGTACTCGAACGCGTGATCACCCACGCCCTCGGCGACCAGCAGAGCGCCCGAGTTACGAACCCCGAACCGCTCCCCGACCTGGCCCCGGAGGAAGAGCTCGCCCGAGGTGGCGCCGTAGGCGAGTGTGTTGCCCGCGATCACCTGGTCCTCGGCGACGAACGGCGCTTCGGGGTCGGGACGCACGATGATGCGTCCGCCCGACAGGCCCTTGCCGACGTAGTCGTTCGCATCGCCCACCAGCTCGATCGTCACCCCCGGCGGCAGGAACGCCCCGAGTGACTGGCCCGCCGAGCCGACGAGTCGCACGTGGATGGTGTCGTCCGGTAACCCCGTACTGCCGTAGCGACGGGTGACCTCCGACCCGAGCAGGGTTCCCACGGTGCGGTTGACGTTGCGCACCGGAAGCTCCAGTCGCACCGGCCGCGCGTCCTCCAACGCCGCCTCGGCGAGCTGGACGAGCTTACGGTCGAGCGCCCGGTCGAGACCGTGGTCCTGCTCGCGCACCTTTCGACGCGCTCCGCCCCGCGAGGACTCCACGGAGGGCACCGCGAAGATCGGCGACAGGTCGAGACCCTTCGCCTTCCAATGCTCCACCGCCTCGTCGACGTCGAGCAGATCGGCCCGGCCGATGGCCTCGTCGAGTGAGCGGAAGCCGAGCCGCGCGAGGTACTCCCGTACCTCCTGCGCCACGAACCTGAAGAAGTTCACGATGTGCTCGGCCCGGCCGGTGAAGCGCTCGCGGAGGGCGGGGTTCTGGGTCGCGACCCCCACCGGACACGTGTCCAGGTGACACACGCGCATCATCACGCATCCCGCCACCACCAGCGGCGCGGTGGCGAAGCCGTACTCCTCCGCGCCGAGCAACGCCGCGACGACGACGTCACGGCCGGTCTTGAAACCGCCGTCCACCTGCACGGTGATGCGGTCGCGCAGGCCGTTCAGCATCAGGGTCTGCTGGGTCTGCGCCAACCCGATCTCCCACGGCGTGCCCGCGTGCTTGAGGGAGTTCATCGGCGAGGCGCCGGTGCCGCCGTCGTGCCCGGAGATGAGCACCACGTCCGCGTGCGCCTTGGCCACCCCCGCGGCCACCGTGCCGACTCCCAGCGAGCTCACCAGCTTGACGTGGATGCGCGCCCGCTCGTTGGCGTTCTTGAGGTCGTGGATGAGCTGGGCCAGGTCCTCGATCGAGTAGATGTCGTGGTGCGGCGGCGGGGAGATCAGCCCCACGCCCGGCGTCGAGTGCCGGGTCTTCGCGATCCACGGGTACACCTTGTGCGGCGGCAGTTGCCCGCCCTCGCCCGGCTTGGCGCCCTGCGCCATCTTGATCTGGATGTCATCGGCGCTGACCAGGTACTCGCTGGTGACGCCGAACCGGCCACTGGCCACCTGCTTCACGGCACTGCGCCGCAACGGGTCGTGCAACCGGTCCGGCTCCTCACCGCCCTCACCGGAGTTCGACCGGCCGCCGATCGTGTTCATGGCGACGGCGAGCGTCTGGTGCGCCTCCGGCGAGAGCGAACCGTACGACATGCCGCCGGTGAGATCG
>JAJYTH010000007.1 GCA_021793175.1 Actinomycetes bacterium | reverse complement strand
CGATCTTGGGCGGCATGGCTGTGCTGCTGCTCAACATCAACGATGTTCCGGCGGCGTTGGCGCTGGTCGTCAGTGACGCCTTCACGGGGACCGCGGCCACGGGTGGTTTCCTCGGTTCGACGTTCATCATCGCCTTGCAATACGGTGTCGCCCGCGGGATCTTCTCCAATGAGTCCGGCCTGGGTTCGGCGGCCATCGCGGCCGCTGCGGCACAGACGCGGCACCCGGTTCGGCAGGGCATGGTGTCGATGACGCAGACCTTCATCGACACGATCATCGTCGTTTCGATGACCGGCCTGGTGATCGTCATGACGGGCGCCTGGGAATCCGGTATCGAGGGTGCGGAGATGACGGCGGAAGGCTTCACTCGCGGGTTGCCCGGCGATTGGGGCCACTACGTCGTGACCGCGGGCGTGGTGTTCTTCGCTTTCTCGACCATTCTGGGGTGGGCGTACTACGGCGAGCGTTGTATGGAACGGCTCGTCGGCATCAAGGGGGTCATGCCGTACCGGGTGGTGTTCACCGTGATGATCCTGGTGGGCGCGACGACCGAACTAAGCTTGGTCTGGGCCTTCTCCGATGTGATGAACGGTCTGATGGCACTGCCCAACCTGATCGGGCTGGTGTTGTGCGCCGGACTGATCGCCCGTGAAACCAGGCAGTACCTCGAGGCGGACTCCGATCTGCTGAACCCGCCGGCCGAATCGACCCTGCACGGCACGGACGTTCTGTCCGGTCCTCCCCGCGACCCCGTGGACTGACCGGCGGGCTGAGATCGTCGAACCCGGGCGCACCTTCCGGTGCGCCCGGCGTTCCGGGCGACACCGTGCCGGTGGGGAGAACACACTCGACGAATGGGGTTTCCCCCTTGAATCGCAAGGCTGGAAGGGGATGCCTTCAGAGGTATCGCGGTACCGTGTTCGTGTGGCTTTGACTATGTGCGATGGCGCCTCGCCCTTTCGATGGATCGCGCAAAGCGAGGTTCCGTGGCCGCGGTTGGTTTCCTTCGGACCCTCCGGTTTCGCCGCATACGCGAGGTTGCGATTCGTTTCCGATCCCACGCACGAGGGCCAGCAGGAGTTCGACGCCAACGTGGTCAACGACGAGTCCGAGCAACTGCGAACGTTGTTCGATGTGCTGGCGGAGCACACCCGCACCCCGCAGGAGTGCTACTTCTGCCTCTGGGACGGCACCGGCGACATCGTCATGCCTGATTCTCCCGGTCCCGTCGAAGACATGGCCGCCGCCGCGAATCCGGATCCACGAGCTCAACCGACACGTTTGCCGAAGCACGCTGTGCGGTCCCGGCTGCCCGGACCGCTGGTGAGCGTGCCGCACCGTTCGTACTACCTCTTTCAAGGGCCGTTGTCGGACGCCGGAATGTGGAGCGTCCCCGAAGGATGGCCTGACCAGCCGCGGCTCGACATCACCCACACCGCGTTCGCATGGACCGCAGACCACGCGTGGTGCGTGGCCAACGACGTCGACCCGCATTGGGCGGGAATCGGTGCTGACGCCGACGCCATCGACCGGCTCGTCGCCGACCCCCGGCTCGATGTGGTGCCGGCCGACCCCAACGCCGAGCAACCGGCGTACCGGTGAACGAACGCACTGTGCGCTCGGCGAGTTCTGCGAGGCAGCCGCCACGCGAGCACACTTTCGAGTAGGGCGGAACCGAGCCACGCGGCGTCGGCACGCCTTTCGATTACCGGAACGCCAGTTTGCTGAGAATCGGATTCACGCCGGTGAGCGCGGCACTGTCGGTGGCAGTGTGGGGGCTTTCGCACGGACGTGTCGACGTCCCGGGCGTGACCGGACTCGAACGGACTTGAGTCCCCACCGGGCCCGTCCGAACAGACTAGGACACAGGCACGAACAGGAGACGGTGCCGTATCCGACTTTCTCCAGTACCTCGTACGATGCCGGGCTCCGTGCGAAGGAAGAGGGAGTTCAGCAGCGGTCGCTATTCACAGGCGATGCCATCGTTGTCATGGTCGAGTCTGTAGATGTCACTGCCGATCACTCTGATCGGTCCGCTGACATATGCGGGGCCGTCGCCACTGCCGCCTGCGCAGTCGACGTCGCTTGCGACGGGAACGCAGCCGCTGTAGTTGGGGTCGCAGTCCGGGTGTGGTTCGGGCTCGGGTTCTGGAGGAGGCGGCGGGATGTACCTTTCCGTCGATTCCGGTTCGGACGGCCGCGTTGTGCCGGCTGATTCCGAGGTTTCTTCCGTCGTAGTCGCGGTGGTCGTTGATGTTGTCGTTGTCGTTGTCGGCTCTGTAGTGGTCGTCGTGCTGGCCGCCGTGTTCAGGGTGTAGTCGTCGGCGGCCTCGGTGTTCGGAGTAGAGTCGTCATTGCCGCTCAGCGCGCCGATCAACAGGAAGGTCACTGCTGCGGCGATTGCTACGGGCAGCTTCCACGAAGCTGTGTTCTGCTGACCGTGCGCAGGCGCCGGTGACGACCCGACGGTGGGGGGAGTCACGGGTGGAGAGCTGCGTGGTCGAGCAACCGTCCCGACCCGCTCTTCTCTTCGAGTCTGCCCATCTCGGTGTCGAAGGACCCCGGCGAAACGGACAGGATCCGCGCTCCCTTCGCACCGAATGCAGTCGCCCTCCGCTGGGAGTACCAGATGACGAAGTTCTTACTGAGCGAGTAGGCCAGTCCCGGCCTCATCGCTTGCGGAGCTAGGCGTGTGGACCACGTCAGTTTGCCGAGAAACGTCGCCGGATCGGTCAGTGCGAGCCGGGAGCTCCGAGTGGGGACGAGGAGTCGAGGGAACAGGTGGCCCGCGATCGACGCGACGTTGACGAGGGCAGCGCCCTGACCGGCGAATGCGAGGAATGTCTCGGTGAGGTGGACTGTACCGAGTGCGTTGATCCGCACGATGGACTCGGCCGAGCCCATCTGAGGGCTCACTCCGGCGGTATGCACGACGGCGCGGACCGGACCGGCCTCCGTTGCCGTGGTGAAGAGCGCTTCGACCGAGGGCGGTCCGTGACATCGCTGACGACCGCTTTCGCTCGTGATCAAGAGCCTAGCGTTCGACCAACTTCGCCAGGGGGCCACTGTCGTTCTCCTCGCTCGCCGCTCAGCTCGTCGAGTAATGACCGCTTCGCACTGGAGGGAGGGCGAAATGTGTGGAGTGGTCACGAACACGGCGCTGCTGCGATGGCCACGATTGAGCTGGCCACAGCGGCCGCTGTGAGCTCGGAACAATCGGCCACGCAGAGTGTGTTCACAGGTCGCCGTCGCGGACGTACCGAACGTACCGCTGCAGTGCCATCGAGCGGGGTGAAAGACGGCTGTGTAATCCGTATCGTCCTCGATAAGACGGGCCTTGAGCCGAGTGGGCCGGTGAGTCGGCCATGGCGGTCGACTACCCCGCCATGGCCGGCGCGAGGTCACGCAACGGTTGGGCGAGTTCCCGTCGGAAGAAGTCGATGAATCCGTCCGGGTCCGGACCGTTGTTCTGCAGGACGAGGTGGTCGAAACCGGCGTCGAGATAGGTGCGTGCCGACTCGATGTAGCGGTCGGGCTCGGGACCGCACGGCATGGCTGCGGTGATGTCCTCCTCCCGCACCATGGTGGTCGCGGCCTCGAAGTTCGCCGGGTTGGGCAATTCACTCATCACCTTCCAGCCGGTCAGTGCCCAGCGGGAGGTCGCCAGCGCCGCGCGTGCCGCGCTCTGTTCGTCGGTCGCCCACGACATCGGCACCTCGCCGTACTTCGGCCCTGTTCCGCCGGATTCGTGGTAGGTGCTGGTGATCTCGGATTTGGGTTCCGTGGCGAACAGTCCGTCGCCGAGTTCGGCGGCGATACGCGCTGCTTTCGGCCCGGCAGCGGCCACAGCGATCACCGGGAGCTGTTCGGGAAGGTCGAACACCTGCGCGTCGGCGAGTGTGAAGTGTCTGCCTTCGTAGGAGCGGTATCCCCCTCGCCACAGCAGGCGGATGATCTCCAACGCCTCGCGCAGCCGCTCGTGGCGTCCCCGCACGGTCTCGGGGAAACCGGGGCCGACGATGTGTTCGTTCAGACGTTCGCCGGAGCCGACACCGAGGGTGAACCGGTTGCCGGACACGAGAGCCAGCGTGGCGGCGGCCTGAGCGATGATGGCGGGGTGGTACCGAACGGTGGGGCACGTGACACCCACCACCAGGTCTATCTGTTCGGTCCTCGCGGCGATGGCTCCGAGCGCCGTCCATGCGAAGCACGAGTGTCCCTGCACGTCGAGCCACGGGTGGTAGTGGTCGCTCATCTCCACGAAGTCGAATCCCGCCTGTTCGGCGAGGACCGCCTGGCGAATCAGCTCGTTCGGACCGAAGGCTTCCGCGGCCAGCTTGTATCCGATGCGCATCAGGTCCTCCCGTTCCATCGGCCCTGATCGGGGCAAGAGTCTTCTTGGTGACTACCCCGTGTCGACGACTTGAACATGGCGCGGAAAGAATCGGCTGCCAGCGATGAGTCCCGCGTTACGCGCGAGCGTACGTTCGTACGTTCCCGTCTGTAGGGTTCCGCGTATGACTGTTGATGTACCGCGTCGGCCCGCTCTCGCTGACCGGCGGGCGCGCGTTGCCGTCGCCGTACTGTTTTTCACCAACGGCGCCCTGTTCGCCAATCTGTTGCCGAGGTACCCGGAGATCAAGGCGGATCTCGGCATCGACAACGCCGTCTACGGGTTGGCCGTCGCAGCGTTTCCGACGGGCGCCATCGCGGCCGGATTGCTGGCCGGGGTGCTCGTCCGTCGGGCGGGTTCGGCCCGGGTGGCGGTCGCCGGGACCGTGCTGACCGGGGCAGCGATCATCGCGGCGGCGGTGGCCGATTCGGTGTTGCTGTTCGCCGGGGCGCTGTTGTTCGCCGGGGCGATGGACGCGATCACCGATGTCGCGCAGAACGCCCACGGTCTGCGTGTTCAACGTCGTTACGGACGTTCCATCATCAACTCGTTCCACGCCATCTGGTCTGTCGGAGCCGTCACCGGCGGGTCCATGGCGGCCGGGGCGATCGCGCTCGGCCTCCCCCGAGGACAACACTTATCGATCTCCGCTGTGGTGTTCGGGGTCGCCGCATGCATCGCCTTGCGGTTCTGCCTGCCCGGACCCGAGACGGAGCCGAATTCGAGAGCCGACGCCGAGGGGCGCGAGTCGCCGCAGCGCACGGGCCTGCGCACCGCCTACCTGTTGCTCGCGTTGGTCCTCATCGCCACAGCCGGCACTCTCGTCGAGGACGCGGGCAACTCCTGGGCCGCCCTGTATCTCTCCGGCTCGCTGCACGCGTCGGCGGCGGTGGCGGCTTCCGGCTACATCGCCTTGGTGGGGGCCCAGTTCGTCGGGCGGCTGGTCGGCGACCGGCTCGTCGACCGTTTCGGTCAGCGCGCGGTGGCCCGCGCCGGGGGCCTGATCGCCGCGACGGGTATGGGACTGGCACTCGCGGTGACCACGGTGCCCGGGACGATCCTCGGTTTCGCCGCGGCGGGGCTGGGGGTGGCGACATTGGTGCCCGCCGCGATGCACGAGGCCGACGAACTGCCCGGCCTCAAGCCCGGTTTGGGGTTGACCATCGTCTCCTGGCTCATGCGCCTGGGTTTCCTGCTCTCCCCGCCGATCGTGGGGTTGATCGCCGACGCGACGAGTCTTCGCGTGGGTCTGTTGGTAATACCCTTCGCCGGGCTGCTGGTGTTGGTGTTCGCTGGGGCGCTGCGACCACGGCGGTGGTGAATGACGTGCCGGGGGTCCCGGACTCCGCCGCGCGGAAGCGTACGACCGTACGTTATGGGGGTATGGTCATATGCGTGTCGACGGACGACCTCATGGAGGCTTCGCTGACAAGCCTCGCCCGTGTACCGGTGGTATTCACCGAAGACGGCCGAATCGATCTCGCCCGCGGGAACCGGGCCGTGCTGTCGACCGCTCGATGTCGTGTCGGTGCCGTCCGGCCGGTTGGGAATCTGTGAGCTCGTCGCCATGGCAACGGGGCGAACCGATCCGCAGCGTCGCGAACGTATCCTCGCCGCCACCCTCGACCTCATCGCCGAGGAGGGCCTCGCACGCGTCTCCCACCGGAAGATCGCCGCGCGCGCCGGTGTCCCTCTGGGGTCGATGACCTACCACTTCAGTGGTATCGAGGCGCTGCTGCGGGAGGCGTTTCGCCGCTTCACCGACCACATCGTCGATGTCTTCGACACATACCTCTCCGCCGCGGCCGACTGTGAGCAAGCTCGAACGGCCGTGGTCGACCTCGTGCACGCTCTGTCCGAGGGGCGTCAGCGTGACCTCGTGCTCACCCAGGAGCTGTACACCCTTGCCGCACGTCGGCCGGAATACCGGGAACTCACCCAAGAATGGATGCGCCGCAGCCGCAGACACCTGGAGAAGCATTTCGATCCGGACACCGCCCGCCAGCTCGACGCCCTCATCGAGGGATTGACGCTGCATCGAGCGCTGGCCCGTCGCCCCCATAGCCGCGAGCTGACCCTTGAGTCCGTCACTCGCATCACCACAACGGAACGGCGCAACGACGAGTCGTGACCGAGGTCGGCCCCGAGATCTCGGCCACCGAGCGGGGCGAGGGCGCGGTGGAGCTCCCGCCGTCGAACCGCACTGAAAGGCCGGGTTCGGCGTCCTTTGCAAACCCGAGTCAGGAGGAGCCGCGTCGACGGGCCAGCTCGACCAGCCGTTCGGCGCCGTCGGTCCAGGCGTCGCCGTGGCCGGTGAGCACCGTCCGCGCTCCTGTTTCGGCGATCGCGTCCAACGACTCCAAGGCACGTTCCGGGTCCACAGTGGCCGCTCCTGAGACGATCTGGGGTTTCCACGAGCCGCGGTAGGGGTTGAGCGTCACCACGGCATCACCGGAGATGACCGTGTCCCGCTCCGGGAAATGGAACGCACAGTGCCCCAATGTGTGTCCGGGGGTGAACAGCACCCGCGGGGAGCCCGGAACCGGCAACGTGGCGTCACGGATGCGGCGCACCTCCTTGATCGGCTTGGGCCACCATGCGCGGTTCTTCACGAACCCGGCGACCATCGGCATCGCCTTGAACTGGGTCAACAAGTACCACGTGAGTGGACGGTCACGGCCGTACTGGCGTGGGTGCCGTGTCAAGGGAACATCGTTGTCGTGGATGTAGACCGGCACACCCACTTGGGACCGCAACCGTTCCGCGAACCCGAGATGGTCGAAGTGGCCGTGCGTCAGCACCAACGCCTTGATATCCAGGAGTCGTTTACCCAGTTCGCTCAGCGCCTGTAGCAGCGAATCCCACGACGTCGGCAATCCCGCGTCGACGATGGTGAGTCCGTCCTCGCCCTCGACGATGAACCAGTTGACGTAGGAGTCCTCCACACAGTGGATGCCGTCAGCGACATTCCTCTTCAGCATCGCCACCTCCTCGCTCGGGTCTGGACACGGCTACCCCCGCCGACGACTTTCCATGTCGCCGGCCACGGGCACCGGACGCAGAGCAGGGTGGTGTGTGGGGATCGCCTGTGAACCGTTCGCCAGCTCGGTCGAGGGCGACGAAGGCTGTGGCAGTCCCGGTTCATTCGGCGGGCTGGAATGCGGCCACAGCGGACTCGGCGATGGCCTGATCCTGTTCACCGGTTCCCCCGCTGACACCGACGGCACCGACGACCCGACCATCGTGCTGGAGGGGGATCCCACCCGCAAAGATCATCACTCGCCCCTTGTTGGAGGCGTGGATACCGAAGAACTGCGAACCGGGTTGCGCGTTGTCGGCGAGATCCCTGGTCGAGATGTCGAAGGCGCGGGCGGTGAAGGCCTTGTTGATGGAGATGTCCACACTGCCGACCCAGGCGCCGTCCATCCGCGCATGTGCGACCAGATTGCCGCCCGCGTCGACCACCGCGATGTTGACCGGCTGTCCGATCTCCTGTGCCTTGCGTTCCCCTCCAGCGATGATCCCGCGCGCTTCCTCCAGCGACACGGATGGCAGGTTCTGCATAGTCGTCACCTCCGCTTTCGGCCGTCCGTTCGGCGGCCACACCGGCCACCTACCCGTGGGAAACGGGCCGAAACGTGCGTGCCATCGGCTATGCCGATCCGGACGGGCCGCCGGCCGTCCAACTGTGGACTAAGGACAGGGCCGGTACGGGGCCGGCCGCCATATTTCGTTTTCCGGCGATTCGGTCGGGTATGTGTCCTGCTGAAGGCGCACGCACAGTCAGGAGCTTTTTCGATGAATGCTGCGGCCACTCAGCCTGTCGATCAGGCGGTCGGCCACTTGGAGACAGTGCACGCGTTCGACGACGGGCCGATGCCCACGGGAGTCAGTGTCTCCCGCTCCGGACGGATCTTCGTCAACTTCCCGAAATGGGGAGACGAGGTACCGGCCACCGTGGTCGAGTTGCGTGACGGCCGTCCCGTTGCGTTCCCGGACGAGGCATGGAACACGCCATCGGGAGATGATGACTCGAACGCGCTGGTATCCGTGCAGAGCATCGTCGTCGACCCGGACGACAGGCTCTGGATCCTCGACACCGGTGCGCCGATGATGCAAAAGACCGCACCGGGCGGCCCCAAGCTGGTCTGTGTCGATCTGAGCAGCGACTCTGTCGTGCGAAAGATCGTTTTTGATCCCGACGTCGCTTTGGACACCACTTACCTCAACGATGTCCGGTTCGACCTGCGCCGTGGTGAAGCCGGGTATGCGTTCATCACCGACTCTTCGGACCAGGGCCCCAACGGTCTCATCGTGGTGGACCTCGCTACGGGCAAGGCATTCCGACGACTGCATGACCATCCGAGCACCAAGGCTGAGCGGCCACCACACTTCGTTCCGGTCGTCGAAGGCCGTTTTTTCCTGGAACGACCGCCGGACGGGCCGCCGAAACCGGTCCTGATGGGATCGGATGGAATAGCGATCTCCGCCGATGGATCTCGTCTTTTCTACTGTCCACTCGCATCCCGGCGATGGTGGAGTGTGTCGGTCGAGGCGTTGGTGGATCGTTCGTTGACGGACGAAGAGGCAGCCGCGACCGTGCTCGATGAAGGTGACAAGGGAAGTTGCGGCGACGGTTTGGAAACCGACGACACTGGGCGAATCTACTACACCGACGGTGAACACAACGCTGTTATGGCACGCAATCCGGATGGCACCACCGAGACCGTCGTGCACGACGCCAGACTACTCTGGCCCGACACTTTGTCGGTCGCCGGCGGCTATCTGTACCTCACGGCGAATCAACTTCATCGCCAGGCGCAGTATCAGAACGGTCAGGACCTACGCCGCTATCCGTATTCGTTGTTCCGCGTCCGGATCGACGCCGGGCCGATCCGGCTACATAGTTCAGCGGCTACCGAGTAGGGGCAACGCACCGAGCTCTCTGCGCATTACGCACGGGTGTCTGCAAGCGTCGTGATCGCGCTCACGGTGCGTCGGTGGTCGCCGCCATGGGTATCCACGCGCTGACTACGACGAAGGAGCTGTATGGCCGACCGGGTATCGGATATCTGGGGTACACGCACGCCACATGCGAAAGACTCGCCTTGGCCGGTGCGGGTCGATCTACATCTGGAGGACGGCCTGGCCGAGTCGGACGTGGACCGCTGGGTGCAGTCGGCGTGTGTGTTGTGCAGCAACGGCTGTGCCTGCGACATCGCGGTCAAGGACGATCGCATGGTCGGAATCCGCGGGCGAGCGGGTGACGTGGTCAACCACGGGAGACTGGGCCCCAAAGGCCTCTACGGTTCTTGGCAGTGGAGCCACACGGACCGGCTACGCAGGCCCTTGGTGCGACGTGGGGGCGAGCTGGTGGAGAGTGATTGGGACACCGCCATGAACCTGATCGTGCGGCGGTCGCGGGAATTGTTGGACGAGGTCGGGCCGCTGTCACACAGCTTCTACACCAGCGGACAGCTGTTCTTGGAGGAGTACTACACCCTCGCGATGATCGGCAAGGCGGGCCTGGGGACACCGCACATGGACGGCAACACCCGGCTGTGCACCGCCACGGCCGCTGCGGCGATGAAGGAGAGTTTCGGTTCGGACGGTCAGCCCGGCAGCTACACCGACATCGACTCGTGTGACGCGCTGTTCTTGTTCGGCCACAACATGGCCGAGACCCAGACCGTGTTGTGGACGCGGGTACTGGACCGGTTGCACGGGCCCGACCGTCCCGTGATCGTGGCAGTCGACCCTCGGCGCACGAAGGTGACCGAGGCGGCGGTGGAGTCCGGGGGAGTGCATCTGGCCCCTTTGCCCGGCACGAACCTCGCGCTGATGAACGGCTTGCTCCGCGAACTGATCACTCGCGGGTGGGTCGATCACGACTACGTCACCGCGCATACTCTCGGCTTCGACGAGCTGGCTGCCACCGTGGAGCCGTATACCCCGGAGCGGGTGGCCGCGATCTGCCGGATCGACCCGGACGAGCTGCGGCGTGCGGCCGAGGTGTTCGGCACGTCCGATCGGGTGTCGTCCACCGTGTTGCAGGGTTTCTACCAATCACACCAGGCCACCGCGGCGTCCTGTCAGGTCAACAACCTGCACCTGTTGCGCGGGCTGATCGGGAAACCGGGCTGCGGCGTCCTGCAGATGAACGGGCAGCCCACCGCTCAGAACACCCGTGAGACCGGCGCTGACGGCGACCTTCCCGGGTTCCGTAACTGGGACAATCCCGAACACGTCCAGCAGCTCGCCGAGCTGTGGAACGTGGACTCGTTGGCCATCCCGCACTGGTCACCGCCCACTCATGCCATGCAGATCTGGCGTTACGCCGAGCAGGGCTCGATCCGGTTCCTGTGGATATCCGCGACCAATCCCGCGGTGTCGCTGCCCGAACTCCCACGCATCCGCGACATCCTCGCCAAGGAGGACCTGTTCGTCGTCGTGCAGGACGGATTCCGAACCGAGACCGCGCAGTACGCCGATGTGGTGCTGCCCGCCGCGCTGTGGGGGGAGAAGCAGGGCACGTTCACCAACGCCAACCGCACCGTGCACCTGTCGGACAAGGCGGTGGAGCCACCCGGTGAGGCCCGTTCCGACCTGGAGATCTTTTTGGACTACGCCCGCCGCATGGACTTCCGCGACCGGGACGGAGCACCGTTGATCCCGTGGCGGGACCCCGAAGAGGTCTTCGAGGCGTGGAAGGAGTGCAGTCGCGGCCGGTTGTGCGACTACACCGCCCTCTCCTACGACAAGCTGCGCGGCCACAGCGGCATCCCGTGGCCGTGTGACGATGAGCATCCCGACGGATGCGACCGGCTCTACGCCGACGGGGTTTTCCCCACCCATCCCGATGTGTGCGAAAGCTACGGCCGGGACCTGCTCACCGGTGGCTTCGTCTCGCCGGAGCAGTACGAGGCGATGCGTCCCGACGGCCGAGCGTTGCTCAAAGCGGCCGAGTACGTGGCTCCTCCGGAAGAGCCCGACGAGGAGTTCCCGTTCGTCTGCACCACCGGGCGCACCGTCTACCACTTCCACACCCGCACCAAGACCGGCCGGTCCCGACAGCTGCGGCGCGCGGCGCCCGAGCCCTGGGTGGAGTTGTCCGCGCACGACGCCGCCATGTTGGAGGTCTCCGAGGGGGACCTGGTTCGTGTCGAGTCGCCCCGCGGCCGTGTCGAGGCGCCGGTGCGCGTCGGCCGTGGCCGGGACGGCGTGGTGTTCGTGCCGTTCCACTACGGCTACTGGGACAGCGGAGCCGACGGGCATGAACGTGCGGCCAACGAACTGACCCTCACCGCGTGGGACCCGGTGTCCAAGCAGCCGCTGTACAAGGTCGGCGCTGTGCGCGTGACCAAGCTCGCCGCCGGGGAACGGCCTGCTCCCGCGCCCACCACCACGGCGTCGGCACCGCACGACCCCGAGGGTGTCCCCACGACAGCGGGCGACGACGACGTGCGGGAAGCCCTCGCTCCCACGGAGCCGCCCGCACCGCCTCCGACACCGGAGAGGACGGCGAACGTGCCGCACACCGCGTCGGAGGCGAAGGGGTAGGGAACATGCATCTGGCCACTTACCTGGGACTGTTGCACACGTCTTTGACGTCCCTCGCCGACGCCTTCCGCCAGGTCGGGCACGGGCACGGCCATGAGCCCGACGTGCGGAGTACCTGCCAGTTCCTCGCCGGACGGGTCGACCGACAGGCCGATGCCCTGGCCCCGGTGGTGGCACGTTACGGCGAGCACTGCGAACCCGAACCCGAACGCCTGCACGCCGCCGGCTTGGACTCCACGCGCAGCGGACCCGTCGGATTGTTGCGCGATCTGCAGGATCTTTACACGTTGGCCAGCCTCACCGACGTCACCTGGACCGTCGTGGGACAGGCCGCCCTGGGGTTACGCGATCGCGAACTGCTCGACATCGTCCGCTCCTGCGAACCCGAAACCGCGCGCCAACTGTCTTGGCTGCGTACCCGCATCAAGCAAGCCGCTCCGCAAGCCCTCATCGCGGCGAGATGAGCGTGAGAAGCACCATGTCCGCCCGACACACTGTTCTCCCAGGCCGAGCCCGCGACGAGCACTACCGCCGTCGTCCGCCACATGGCTCGACCGCCCCTGACGGCCCGCGCCGCTGCACGCTGCGCGATCGGCGTTCCAGAGAGTGGTACGACCTGCTGCCGGTGGCGTTCCGGTCGGAGAATCGGACCCATGACAACCCGCCCGGACAAAAGTCTGCCCGACACACTGTCGTTTCCGACCAACGCCGTCCACGCGGGCAACGAGATCGACGCCGGTTCGGGGGCGATCCGCACCCCGATCATCATGGCCAACTCCTACGCGTTGCCCGAGGACCCGTCCCAGCTGAGCTGGTCGGGGACCGACGTGCCGCTCTACAACCGGAACTCGGGAGCCAACCAGCTCGGTCTGCAACGCAAGCTGGCGGCGCTGGAGGGTGGCGAGGACGCCGTCGTGCTGGCGTCCGGGGTCGCGGCACTACACGCGGTGTTCTTCAGCCACCTGCGCACCGGCGATCACGTGGTCGTCGCCGACGTCACCTACGAAGCGACCTGGCGGTTGTTCGCCGAATTGCTGCCCGACCGCTACGGCATCGAGGCCACCTTCGTCGACATGATGGACCTCGACGCCGTGCGAGCGGCGATCCGACCCAACACGCGGATCGTGCACGTCGAGACCATCGCCAACCCGACCACCAAGGTCACCGACATCGCCGCGGTGGCTTCGATCGCACACGACGCGGGAGCGCTTTTGGTCGTCGACTCCACGTTCACGCCACCGCCGCTGTATCGGCCGCTCGAGGACGGCGCGGACCTGGTCGTGCACTCGTTGACGAAGTACATCAACGGGCACGGTGACGCGATGGGGGGGCGCGGTGATCGGCTCGGCCGAGCTGCTCGAACCGGTCAAAAGTGAGGCGATGGTCGATGTGGGCGGGGTGATCTCGCCGTTCAACGCCTGGTTGATCACACGTGGTTCGGTGACGCTGCCGCTCCGGTTGCGTCAGCAGATCACCTCGGCCGCGCGGATCGCCGAGCGGTTGGAACAGGACCCCCGCATCGCCTATGTGGCCTATCCGGGCCTGTCCAGCCACCCGCAGCACGAGTTGGCCACTCGGCAGTTCGGCGGCCGGGGATACGGGGCGATGATGGCCTTCGCCGTCAACGGTGACCCCGACACGCAGAACCGTTTCGTCGCCAACCTACGGGTCATCACCTCGGCGGTGTCGCTGGGGCATGACGAATCCCTCATCGTGCACGTCGGCACGCAAGGACCTCGGGTCGTGCACTATCCGGAGCCGTTCCGGAAGTGGGGACACCTGCGGTTCTCGGTCGGTATCGAGGACACCGACGACCTTCTCGCCGATCTGATCCATGCTCTTGACGAGACTTTCGACTGAGGACCGCCCGGGGGAGCCGGAGCTCGCCGGTTCCTTCCCACCGGATAGGGGCCGACGAGCGGCGGCAGTGGTAGGACGGTAGGACGGTAGAGCCCGGCCCGTACGTCGACGCGGGCTGGGCCTACCTTGCCGGCGCGTTCAGGCGCCGATGCCGTCCAGCGTCGCGAGCGCGTCCTCGGGCAGTTCCAGCGAGGCCGCCGCGACGTTCTCCCGCAGGTGCGCCACCGACGAGGTGCCGGGGATCAGCAGGATGTTCGGCGACTGCCGCAACAGCCACGCCAGAGCCACCGCCTGCGGCAACGTGCCCAGTTCCTTCGCCACGGTGTCCAAAGTGTCGGACTGGATCGGGTTGAACCCACCCAACGGCCAGAACGGCACATAGGAGATACCTTGCTCCGCAAGCCAGGCGATGAGCGGTTCGTCACCACGATGCGCGATGTTGTACCAGTTCTGCACGGTCACCACCGGCGCGATCGACTGCGCCTCGCGCACCTGCTCCTCGTCGACCACACTGACGCCGAGGTGCTTGATCAACCCCTGTTCGCGCATCTCGGCGAGAGCGCCGAACGGTTCGGCGAGCGAACCGGGCACCGGCGAATGCCCGTCGGGACCACCACCGACCCGCAGGTTGACGACGTCGAGTACGTCCACGCCGAGCGTACGCAGGTTCGACTCCACCTGCTGCCGCAACTGCTCGGGCGAACGCGCGTGCGGCCATCCGCCGTGCTCGTCCCGTACCGCACCGACCTTGGTGACGATGTGCACGTCCTCGCCGTAGGGCGACAACGCTTCTCGGATCAGTTCGTTGGTCACGTGTGGCCCGTAGAAGTCGGCCGTGTCGATGTGGTCGACCCCGAGCTCGACAGCGGTGCGCAGTACGGCGATCGCCTCGTCGCGGTCCTTCGGCGGTCCGAACACCCCCGGCCCGGCCAATTGCATCGCGCCGTATCCCATCCTGTTGACGGTGAGCCCTTCGGCCATCGTGAACGTGCCGCCGAGAGTGTTACCCGCCATGATTCGTCCCCTTCTTCGCCGACCGGCCCGTCGCACAGCGCGGACATGGAAGATCCGCTGACACGGCATTATCCAACGCCGCCGATCAACACTCGTCCCCAACCGGCGTACCGGGTGAATACCGTCCTCACCCGCTCATGAGTCGAAGTGCCGTGGCTGTGAGGGACGCACCCGCATCGGAACGAACCTCTCACCGTCGAAATACAACAGGTATGTGTTCCGGTACAGGTGGCACGTGTGCTGGGTCAGGTGCCACCCGACGGACAGGGCCACCGCCGAGGAGAGCTCGGCCGCGACGACGAGTTCGTCGTCCGGGTGTTCTCTTCTGATCGAGGTCAGTTCCTCGGCGATCCTGTGCCCACAGGACTCCAGCTCGGGTTCCTCGTAGCGGGAAGGCGGTCCTTCCCGGACGGTGTTCAACGGGATGTTCACGGTGTACACCGTGGAGGCGCCGAAACTCCGGAGTCGTTCTATGTCGTCCCGGCCGGCTTCGGTGTCGAGTGTCACCAGCGCACCGACGCGATGCCCGGTCGGCTGAGGGAGTCGATGGATCTTTCTGGCACTCGGCACGGTGTTCCCCGGAGCGGCGGGACGGAGCGGGAACTCGTGTTCCTTGTCGTCTTCCTGTCGGGGCAGTTCGAGTATGTGGATATCGGAATGCCTGGCCGGCAGATATGCGCCGACGGCCATCGACATCGGCCAGGGCATGTTGGGGGCGACCGTCTTCTTGCCTTCGTCCGGTGCCGTGTTCAGCAACTCCTCCAACGCTACGCCGATCTCGTGGGAGAGTTCGTGGAGGTCGAGGACACCGTGATGGACCGAGTACTCGTAGTCCACCCAGCGGTGAATGCTGCGGAGATACATGTACCGGCGATCGGCGGCCAGACGGAAATCCATCCCCCCTTCGTTCAGCCGGTCCGTCACGCCCTCATCGAGGACCTGCAGGCTGAACAGAGTCCCGGAAAAGCTCCGAACCTCGTAACGTAGCCAGACCGCGAACGCGACCAGCAACACGGAACTGCCGAGGAAGACCCACCGCGACGCGACGATCGCCTCTTGCGGGTCCGACTTCGGCAGAATGTCCTCGAGGATGAGGGACACCGATCCGGTCACGATGGCGCCGAGCACGATGACCACGATGGTGACCACGCGTATCGCGGTGGAGGCATCACCGCCGGAGAATCTGAAGCGCTTCATCATTGTCTTTTCGGTGGGCCTTTCTCGGCGCTTTCTTCACCCGTCGTCTCGGGGGCCATGCACTGCGACCGACTCGGGCGGTCACAGTGTGTTCTTGTGGATCCGGCCGTCCTTGATGATCAGTCGCAGGTTGGTGTCGGGATCGCCGAGGAGGCTGAGATCCCGCGTGGGGTCGCCGTCGATCAGCAACATGTCCGCCCAGGCTCCTTCCGCGATGACTCCCAGGTGGTTGTGGTGCGGGGTGCGGGCGGCACCGTCGCTCTCCGCCGCGGTGGGGGATTGGTAGGGGTCGCGGTTCCCGGACAGGCGGAACAGTTCGGCGTTGCCGGAGGTGGCGATCTTCAGTCCGGCCAGTGAACTGCCGCAGAGCGAGGCCAGCCGGGTCAGCATCTCACTTTGTTTACCGCTCTTGCCCGGGTCCAGCAGCAGGTCCGTGCCGAAGGCGATGTCGACCCCGTGTTCGAGCGCCCACGCGAAGGTTCGTTCCACGCCGGTGCAGATCCGACGGTTCTTCTCGGCCGAGACCGGGTTGGCATACGTGTGGTCGTTTTCGACGAACGGCTGGGTGCTCAACCAGACACCGTTGTCGGCCATGCGTTTGATGTCGTCCTCGTCGGCCAATTGCCCGTGTTCGATCACCGCGACACCGGCTTCGACCGCCCGGCGGATGCCGGGGCCGGTGTAGACGTGCACGGTCACGTAGGTTCCCCAGTCGGTGGCCGCCTCCACCGCAGCGCGCATCTCGTCGGCGGTGAACTGCAATACGTCCAATGGGTCATAGGCCGAGGCCGCACCGCCGCCCGCCATCAGTTTGATCTGGGAAGCTCCTTTTTTGAGCTGTTCCCGCACCGCGGCCAGGACTTGTGGACGTCCGTTCGCGACCCGCATGACCCCCAGTTCCTCGGCGCGGGAGGGAGTTCCACCGAGCGCGGTGGGCGATTCGTAGATCATGCCGAAGTCCCCGTGCCCGGCGGTCTGGGAGATCCCCGCCTGGCTGGGATAGATCCGAGGGCCCGGTAGGAGGCCGGCGTCGATCAGCCGTTTGAGGTCGCCGGTGTCACCGGCCATGTCTCGGATGGTGGTGAACCCGCGCAGCAGCATCGCCTCGGCCTCGGCCGCGCCGGTGAGATAACTCAACCCGGCACCGCTGGCCAGCAGCGTGGTGGGGGAGGCGCCGGTCAGCATGACATGGGCATGGGCATCACTGAGGCCGGGAATCAGTGTGCGACCGTCGGCGTCGATCACGATGTGGCCGGAATCGGTGGACGAAGGTGGTTCGTCGGCGCCGACGTGCGCGATCTTCCGGCCGTCGATCCGCACGTGCCCAGGGCGGACCTCGTCGCTGAGCCCGTCGAAGATCCGCGCGTTCCGGACGAGAATCCCCGTGTCAGCGCGCTGTCCTGCCTCACCCGCCCCCACTATGACCGCTCCCTTTTTCGATCGGAAGAACGCACGCCGAAGCCGAGGACGGGCCGTCGGAGCCTCGGACGTGTGCTTCGCTACGTGGGTTTGTCAGGCGAATACCCGGGAAGACCGTGGTGACACCGCAGGACGGCGTGGCGGTCGCCAAGGGCCTACCGGGGCGTAACGTCGAGCGGGAGCGGTCACTGTCCGTCGTTATTCGGATGCCGTGCTCGGGCGTCGAAACCTAGGGTCGCGGGCATGCCGACGATCGACGAGCTTCGGACACGGGTGGAGCACAGCTACGAACGCCTGAGGATGCCTTCGTGGCCCGACCCCCACCCGGACATGGCCTCGCCACGAGACGAGGAGTATTCCCGTGTCACCGAACCAGGTCGGTACGACATCGTGCACGCTCGAGCCCGTGTCTGGGTCGAGAAGCTGAGCGAGGTCCCAGGCGTGGAGCTGGAGCGTTTCACGCCCACGGCCGCTGGACGGCAGGACAGGGATCGCTTCGACCGTGGCTTCCGAATCACCTCGAGCACACCCGGAACGCTGCCGCTGCTGTTGCTCGAACAGAACGCGAGCGACGACGAGCCGACCGTGCCGTCCCTGCGGATCAGTGTCGTGCGACCCGACTTCGAGGTGGAGAGAGTGCCAGACTGTGGCTGCGACGCCTGCGATTTCGGTTCGGCCAACTTCCTCGAATCGATCGACGAGACGATCGGCGCCGTTGTCGGTGGTCCGTTCGTCATGCTGCGAGGGAAGGGTTGGAACGCCCATTGGTACCCGGAGGGCTCGGCTATGAGCGGAAGGAGCCTACCTTTCAACCACGTCGAGCTGCGGGAACTGTGTCGCCGACTCGTCGACGGTGAGGACGTTCGCCTGCCGCGCGGTACCGAGAGCTTCGTGGGCCACTCGTGGCTGACCTGAAGGAAGAGGGCTCCGAAGAGACTCGAGGAGAGGTAGGGGGTTACGACGGAAAACCCCCTGTTCGTCGGCTTCCAGAGCCACTGCTGCTGGCCGAGCGTCCGAGGTGGCATGGGAGGCTGGTGGCATGGCGAAGCCGAATGCCCTACAGATTCGTAACTTCGTGATGGCCTTCATCGCCATCGCTGTCGTGGTGTGGAACGTGTTCAACGATGGCCCCGTCATGCTTACCGTGATCTTCGGCGTGTGCGGCGTGCTCGCACTCGGATCAGCGGCGATGAACAGGCATGAGTGAGCGATGTCGCTCACTCGTCGGTCGGTGTGTCGCCGTCCGGTGACGCTTCGATGGTTTCCCACAGTGGCCGCGTGCTCGTGGGGTCTTCGGGGAGCGTGCGGTCGGTACCGGTGTCCTTCAACGCCACTCCGGAACGGCTGAGTTCACGGGCACCGGTGACCAGCCGCAGGACGGTTGCGGCGGCTTGCTCGTAGCCGAGGCCGTCCGGAGGGTGAATGTTCGACACGCAGTTGCGTTCCCCGTCGGTTCGGCCCGGGCGTGGGCGGTGGGTCAGGTAGATGCCGAGGCTGTCGGCGACGGACAAACCGGGCCGCTCGCCGATCACGACGAGTACTGTCCCCACCTCGAGTGCAGCGCCGATGTGGTCGCCGATCGCCACCCTGGCCTGCGTGGCGATGACAGGAGCGGCGATCGAGTACCTCGAACCCAGTTCGTTCACCAGGGCGGACAGCAACAGCGCTCCGTGGACCGCCAATGCCCGTGGGGACAGTCCGTCGGCGAGCACGATCCCCACATCGGCCCCGCTGGGGGTCAGTGAATCGAGTGAGGAGGGAAGACGTCCCAGGTCGGGACGACGCAGGTACTCCTGCCTATCCCATACCCGGCTGTGCAACACGGTCGGCGTTCCCACACCTGTCGCGGCCACGTCGGCGCACAGCGCGGAGAGGTCGACGGTCTGGTGGATGGCGTCTCGCGCATCGGCGTGGTCGGCTCGGAACTCGAGCACTCTGCGCAGCGGGACCGCGTCGGGATCCGGTACCGCTCACGGATCTCGTCGAGTAGGTGCAGTAGGTCGGCCGTGTGTCGGGGGGGGGAGTCACTGACCGGGTTGACGCCGATGACGGCATCACCGCAGCCCAAGAGCAGACCGTCGAGGACGGCGGCGGCGACACCGCGTGGGTCGTCGGTCGGGTGGTTGGGTTGCAGCCGGGTGCTCAGTCGGCCGGGCAGGCCGATGGTGGTGCGGAAAGCCGACGTGTGGGCGACGGCGTGGGAGACTGCGATGAGGTCTTGGTTGCGCATCAGCTTGGAGACCGCGGCCACCATCTCCGGTGTCAGGCCGGGTGCGAGTGCCGACAGTTCCGTGTCTCCGTCGTCGCGTGCCGCGGTGTCGAGCAGCCAGTCCCGCAACCCTCCGACGGTCAGGTGTGACACGGGCTCGAACGCCGCCGCATCGTGACCGTCGATGATCGGTCGGGTGATCTCGTCCTCTTCGTAGGGGATCGGGACGTCGTTTAGGAAATCGGTCAACGGGATGTCGGCGAGCACCCATTGCGCGGCAGCACGCTCGCGATCCGATTCCGCGGCACACCCGGCGAGTTCATCACCCGACCGTGGAGGCGAGGCCTTCGCCAGCACTTCGATCAGGGTGGGAAATGTGTGGTTCACTCCTCGAATCTGTTGGCTGTACACGCCATCTCGCTTTCGGGTCACGGACGGGTGCGGAAATCTCGAATCATACTTCGACTGTGGTGATTTCGATAATCGAAAGTCGTGCGCGGACTTCGATTATGGGTCCGTGGTCGGCAGCCCGCCTCCTTGGACGAACTTCGTCTTCGGCGTGGAGGTCGCCGTGGGTGCTTTCGGCGGTGGACTCACCGAAAGTACCCACGGCAGCGCAGCTTGTGCGAACGTCTCAGCCGGCCGGTTCGAGACGGATGCTCAACGCGGCGTTCTCGATCACGTCCGCCCTGTCGAACAGCAACGGGAACGTCTCACCCTTCGTCCACGGAACGAACAGGTTCTCGTAGAAGGGGCTTTCCGGATCACCCGACTGGCCCGGGTTGTTCATCGCCACCGCGGTATCCCAGTCACCCGGCTCGGCGATGTACCGCCAGGAAGCGCCGAGGTCTCCGACCGTGTTGTTCACCGGTTCCCGTTCCTCGGCTTCGATGTCGATAGCCCGACGAGTGTGCGGATCCACCAGTTCGGAGAGCGGGTGGATGAGTTCCTGTTTGTTGTAGAAGCCGTAGCGCCACCCTTGCGGGTCCGCGCCCTGGTCCGCGGTCAACTTCGCGACCGCCGCCGCGAGACTCGACGTGATCGCCTCGTCGCGCACCGAGATGGCGTCGCCGGTGAACCAGTCCTCCGGATTCTCGATCATGTCGACCAACGCTCTTTGGTCCGGCTCACCGATCCGTTCGACCGCGGCCGGGTCCTCGACCGCGGCTTCCAACAGGGCTCGGCCGAGGAAGCCGTCTCCGGTGCCGGGGGCTCCGTGGATGTCGGTCCAGACGTCGAACAGGGCGGCGCCCGCCGAATCGAGGTCCATCACATGGTCCCAGTCCCGCAGCAGTTCAAGCGCACGGTCGACGGCCGGGTCGGCAGAGGTGATGTCGTCGAGCTCCGCCGTGATCAGCCTTCCCGGGACGGACAGGTGGTCGGTCTGCAAAGCGAGCATGCTGTCGATGGTCGCGTCGTCCATCTCGGCCAGGACCTCTCTGGTGCGTATCGCACGCCAAGGTTCCGCTGCCTCGAAACCGATCTTGCGCTCGACGTACTCCGGGAGCGGCCCGGTTTCGTGCTCGTCGAACAGCCGCGTCTCGTTGTTGGTCTGTGACCAGCCTCGTTCCGGGTTGTAGCTGACCGGCAGTTCGTCCATGTCGTAGAAGCCGTCCCACTCGTAGCTACCGTCTCCGGGAACGGGCAGCAGACCGTCCCAGTTGGGGCGAACCGGCGTTCGACCGGCCGGCTTCCAACCGATGTTTCCCTCGGCGTCGGCGTACTGTTGATTCTCCCCGGGGGTGCCCCAACGGTCCATCGCCCCGAGGAACCCGTCCCAGTCCTGGGCGCGCATGTATTCCACGCTTCCGAAATAGGCACTGGTACCCGGTTCGCTCCATACCGTTCGGACACCGAATGCGACGTTGTTCTCCTCGTCCTCGTAGATGACGGGGCCGTGTTCGGTGAACTTCATCTCGACCGTTTCGGAAGCACTGCCCCGTACCGGGATCTCAGCGGTCTCCACGTCCATCGGTACCCAGCGACCCCGGTAGCGGTACTCGTTCGGGTTCTTCGGGTTGGTCTCGTAGACGTAGAGGTCCTCTTGGTCGATGTCGTAGATCGTCAGTCCGAAGGCGATGCTCTCGTTGTGGCCGAGCGAGACCCCGGGCAGGCCCGGCTCTCCCGCACCGATCACATCGATGCCCGGTCCGTTGAGGTGTGTGATGTACCGCAGCGAAGGGACGCCCTGGTCTCGGTGCGGATCGCTGGCGATCAGCGGCCCTTCGGTGGCGGTCCGCCCCGGTGAGACCACGAACGTGTTGGACCCTTCCTTTCGGTCGTCCTCCGTGTCGTCGGGCAGTCGACCAGCCGCGTTCTCGGTTGCCTCGTGGACTGTCGCAGCGGTGACCGGACGTCCGTCGATCTCGGCCTCCCCAAACTCGACGGACAGCGTGTCCGCGTCGAACTCGACCGGGCCGGTCGCCAAGTCGTAGACCCGTAGCAGGTCGTCGGGGGTGTCCGGGAGCACACTCAGATCGAGCCCTTCCGGTACTTCGGTCCGCCATCCCGCGTCGAGTGGGCTGCGAATGTCCTCGTACTGAAAGCCGAAGTCCTTTACGAAGTACGCGCGCTCCACCTCACTGGTGAGGTTTCCGGCGATCGCATGGGTCCGTAGCCGTACAACGTCCTCGGGTTTCCACAGGTCCGGCTCGTATCCCAGGAACTCGAATTCCCACGGCAGGAGATCCCGGTTGTCCCGAGCGAGCTCGACGTAGGCGTTGATGCCGGAGGTGTAGGACTCCGCGATATGTTTCGCGTCGTCACCGTAGGAAGACCATTCCTGTTCCATGTCTCCCCGGTAGGAGAACATGCGGTTCGCGCGGTCCTGTTCGACGTACTCCGGACCGAGTGCCTCGGAGAGCCGACCGAGTCCTCGCTTACGCCACAGGTCGATCTGCCACAGTCGGTCGCGGGCGGCGTTGAACCCCTGCGCGAAGAAGGTGTCGTAATGTTCACCGGCGTAGATGTGCGGTACGCCCCACTCGTCCACGATGATGTCGACCGGTTCGTCGAGGCCGGTCACCTGATATGTCCAGTCGAGCGGCTGATCGGCTGTCGCGGACGTGGTGCCGGTCATTCCCAGAGTCAGGACCATGGTGGCCGTTGCGAGTAACGCAACAGCGGAACGTTTCATTCTTCGGTTGGCTGCGTTCATTCCTTACCCGGTTCGTTGTCGAGTCATAAGTCGAGTGTTTTCGGAGTTTATTCGTGACTCTGTCTCGACGCAGCGTGCGAAAGAGCGCATTTACCCGCCGGGCGGTGGGTGAGAACGTGCGTGGCTCACGAATGGGATGAATCGCTGCGGCGGCCGGGTCCGAGCGGGATCTTCGTTGAGTAGATGCTGGCCCGTGGGGCCGATTCGGTTTCGGTGCTCTATGGAATCACCGATGACGGTGTCCCGCATGTCGAGGTGGGAACATGGCCCGACATCGTTTTTTCCGTGGAGACGGCCTCGCCGGAACGGACCTGCGCGGGGATGTGGAGCGGGCCGGACCTGAGGTGAGCCTGCCGAGGGTCGCGAAACGTCCCACCATCGGCGATGGAGGGGGCTCCGCGCCGCCTTCGTTCCGATGTGCCTCGCGCCGGACTTCGGCGATGGGTGCCTGTGGGCGCGGGGCCCTGTCGCCGGGTGGGATGCGGCAGGCCGCCGAAGGTCAGCGCCTTGCTGTCACTGCTGCCACCAGCGGATTCCCGGTGAATGCGCTTATCCCACCCTCCGGGCGCGGCTCGTCCGACGGGTGTCGAGAAGAAAGCCGCCATGTGACCTTGACAACTCGATGCGCACGAGAGAAGCTTGCGCGACAGTGGACAGAACGATCGTTCGGTAGGTTGTGCCGAAGGGGGCTGGTGGGAGGGCATGGGTCGAGCCTCTGCGCTGATGCTCGGTTTCCGGCGAAGGGGTCTCGCTCAGGGGAGCCCTTTTCGATGTGGGGGCGTGTCGGCGAATTCGGTGGGCTCGTTCTGACCTCACACCGTTGTGTCGGCGGCCCCGATTCCTGAATGGAGTTCAGGTATCGGATCACTGAGGAATTCGCACTCGATGTATCCGCCTCAGGCTAGTCGGTGTAGACCGATCGAACCCTCATGGGACTGAAAGGCCTCCTCGCGGAATCGGCTTTCATCGTTTTCATCCACAATGATTCCATTGGCCTGACATTCCGGTAGGAGTTGATTGGCATGAACTACTTGTTCCTCGTGCAGTCCGACCCGCTCCCGGGGCGAGAGGACGAATACAACGACTGGTACACGAACCAGCACCTGCACGATGTCGTGGCCGTTCCCGGCTTTGTTTCGGCGCAGCGTTTCCGGCTGGCCGACTACCAGCGCGAAGGTAATCCGGAACCGGCTTACCGGTACATCGCCCTCTACGAGATCGAGGGCCCGCTGGAGGAGGCGCTCTCAGCACTCGACGAGGCCCGAGCCGTGGGGATGTTCGTGAGTCCGGCGATGGACCCCGACCGGATCTCCCACACCTTCATCCCGATCACAAAGCGCATCACTCGCGATGATGTCGTTCGCCCGGCAGACGATGGTGATTCGTCCCAGCCCGCGTCGTAGTCGTCGCGGCTGAAGACATCGGAGGGCGGCCGAAATCGACCTCTGACAGAGCTTCGACCAAGGGACACCGGCAACCAGATGCTTCCGGGGTGCGGGGCCTTTCGAGCGTCGATGTGGAGAAGCCCCCGGGCGTCAGCCATCCGGGGGCTCTCGTCGTACTCGTCGTCGATCGAGGTAGCACATTCTGTAAGGGGGATTCAGTCCGGCTGCGGTGGTGTCGGATCGTCGATCTCGATGGTGGTGCTCGTGCCTCGCAGCACGATTTCCGACGAGAAGTAGTCCTCTCCCAGTAGTCGGCCGGTGGTGCCCTTCATCCGAACGACGTCCTGGCCGCGCATGAACACGAGGATGTTGCCCTCGGTGTCGAACCCGTACTTCGGTTCCGGTAGCGGTGCGCCGATCTCGCGCTCGACCCACTCCTCGGTGTGCGGGCCGAGAATGATGTGCACGGTGGTCCAGTCCCCTGGCACCAGATCCTTCAGCGGTCTGCTCTGCCTGCCGTCGCACAGCTCACGCAGGTGTGCGGCGAACTCCTCGTCGTACTCCATCGACCCGCTTTCCCCGACCGAGCCGCATCCGGTGAGCGCGGAGAGCAAAACGACCATCAACGCGACTGATCGCACGAAGATCTCATCTCGGTAACCGGGGTTCCGGGTGAGCCGAGGGAATATCCGATGTGGTGTTCCCCTCCGCTTCGTGGCGAGGACGGTATCAGCCGCTGATGGAGCGCCCGGCGTAGTCGGGTGCGGCAGTCACGTACTGCTGCAGCCGCTTCGCGACCTCCTCGGGAAACGGATACGAGGCCCCGTCTTTCACGTGTAACGCGAGAAGTTCTTCGGTGGCGACCAGTTCGTCATCGACGTACATCTCGTGGCAGAGCCGCAGTTTCTTCGTGCCGATGGACACGACCGAAGTGGTGACCAGGAGGTCGGCGTTCGGGCCGACTTCCTTCAAATAGCGCACGTGCGCTTCGACGGTGTACAGCGAAGCGTTCGTTTCGGCGCGATACCGCTCGTCGAGACCTACTTCGTCCATCAAGTTCGTCGTGGCGAATCCGAAAACCATGACGTAGAACGGCTCGCTGAGATGGCCGTTGTAGTCGATCCATTCGTCGCGGACTTTCTCGTGATAACGGAGCAGTTCAGGCATGGAATGCAGGCACCTCTTCCGATGAACGAGCCTGGGTCCCCCGACGCGCCCAAGCGAGGGTGGTAGGTAAAATGCCGTTTGTGAGACGGACCAGTGCGAGTCGTTTACAGGCGTCCCGGCCGCTATTGGACGCGATGGATAACAAGATCCTGAATATGTTACAGCTCAACGGCCGCGCCTCGTATCGGGAGATCGCCCGCGAGCTGGGTGTGTCCGAAGGCACGGTGCGTAGCCGCGCGAACCGTCTTCAACGCGAGGGCATTCTGACCATCGCCGCTATCGCCGACCCATTTAAATTGGGCTACAGCGTGATGGTGTTCATCCTGATCAAAGTGCAGGTGGGCAAGCGGCAGTCGGTCATCGACGAACTGACCCCCTGGGAAGAGATCACCTATATTTCCTCCTGCACCGGGCGTGCGGATCTCTACGTTCAGCTGGTGTGCCGTGATCACGACCACTTGTGGCAGATCCTGACCGATCGGCTGCCGGCCGTCGACGGAATCACCGACGCCGAGACGTTCCAGGAAATCAAGATGCACAAGGTCTCCTACGTCTATCCGACGTTCAACGGCGGCGGGACGGTGGGCCTGCAGGCTTGATCCCAGCCCGCAGGCCCACTCGGTTCACCGATCGCTGATCAGCCGGACCGCGGAGTCTCGTCCAGCTGGGTGTCCGCTCTCGCAGGGTTCAGTCTTCCTCGCCACAGCATCGACAGCAGCGAGTACACCACCGCCGCTACGACCAGCGCGGGCAGCGACGCGGTCACGTACTTGAACAGGGACGATCGGGGCTCGTAGGTGACCGGGTCCAGCAGCAACTGGTAGGTGACGCTGCCCAGCGCCAAAGCGATGATCCCGGCGGGGTTGAAGCCACCGAGATACCAATAGCACGACGCCTGACTCTGCTGGTACAGCCCTGAAACCCGAAGGGTTTTGCCGCGCCGCAACACATGCCAGTCGGCGATCTGGATGCCCACCATCGGCGCGATCATCAGGCCGATGAAGGCCATGAACTGGTCGACGTTGTTGGAGAACGGCTCCGCGAAGAACAGGCTGACCAGCAGCATGGGCAACAGCACCAGCCCGCTGATGACCCGCCAGGACAGTGTGCCACCCACCTTGGGAATCTGAGAGACACCCAACGATGCGACGAACGCTCCCACCAGCGTCGAGCCCAAGTTGGCGAACGCGATGAAGAGCAGTACGGCGATGCCACCCACCTCGCCGGCGATCATGGGAGCCCACACTGCCGGATCCGGTTCTCCTGTGACCAAAGTGGAATACAGACTGATAGCGGCGACCAGGACCCAGGCGACACCCAGGCCGAGCATGGACGGAAGTATGGCTTTGCGGGCGCTGTCGACCATGCGCACCATTCCGCCCATGTAGGACCACCAGCCCCAGGTGCTCACGATGAGCAACTCGACGACCGAGGTGTAGTTGAGTAGCTCGTCGGACGTCGGAGCGAGGGGTTCTGCCGCCGAGATCTCGGAGATGCCGTAGTCCTGGAGTAGCAGCACCAGGAGCCACACGGCCATCAACGAGATCGAGATAGCGACGACGGGACCCACTTTCTGTAGTGAGTTCGCGCCGCGGCTCACCATCAGCCAGACTAATACCACACCGGCGGCGGAGATTCCGGTAGCCCATCCGGCTTTGGCTTCTGCGCTGATGAGCCCGAGAATCTCCAAAATGGAGGCAGCCGACCGGCCGAAGAAGAGCATGAGTACGCAGTTCCAGCCGAGTGCGGTGCAGTACTGCATGAACAGCGCGAGATAACTGCCGCGCGAGCCGAGCTGCGGTTTGGTGGAGATCACCGTCTCGATGCCGAACTTCGTGCTCGGGGGAATCGTGGCGAGGCTGATAAGGAACTGTCCGATCAGTCCTCCCGCCAACATCGCCGCCACACCCATCTTGGCGTCGAGGTAGCTGGCGGACGTTCCACCGACGACGAAGGACCAGGTGGCGATCCCCGCAGTCGTACAGACCGCGCCGAGGACGAACCCGTTCCAGTTCCGCTCCTTCAACGGCAGCGGCAGGCTGGATTTCGGAATCTTAATTCTGGTTTGTGAAGAAGTCACAACCAACCCCAAGCCAAGAGAACCGCAGGGATCACGACACCGAGGACAAGGAGAAGTACGTAGTCGGCTCGGTTGAACTCCTTGCCGACGGGTGCGGTATCGAGCGCGGAGAGTTCGGCCAACACTGTCTCGTCTTGACTCACAAGCATCACATCCTTGAGTTGAGCACCGAGGATGGCCATCGCGCTGTACGCGACTGTGCGCACACGGCAAACAGGGATTCTGCCTGCGCAATGGTTAGCGAACCTGTCAAAAATTACGCGAACCGTCAACTGCAAGGTGATCTCTTTCGCTTTTGCGGCGACTTTTTCGTTGTTACGTACGCATAACGTGAGCCGTCAAACACCACGACTTGCCTTGACTGTGCGTAGAACATCCGGCAGTGTCGTACGCGTTCCATAGTTTCACTCGCACCTGGCTACGCAACGCGTAGCGGTCGCTGGTGTGGCGCGAACGCAGGGAAGGAAGCCTGGTGAACGAGTTTCAACCTCTCGTACTCGGCATCGACGCGGGCGGAACGATGACCGACACGCTCCTCGTCGATGAGCACGGACGCTTTGCTGTGGGCAAGGCCTCGACGACTCCGCGTAACGAGTCGGAGGGTTTTCTGGAGTCCGCAGCCGACGCGGCTCGGCAGTGGGGTCTGTCCTCAGAGGACACTTTTGAGAAGTTGTCGGTGGTGCTGTACTCCGGGACGGGAATGCTCAACACCCTGCTGTCCCGTACTGGCCGCCGCGTAGGGCTCCTGGTGACCCGCGGCATGGAGGACGCCGTACTGATGGGCCGGGGGTTGCAGGCCTGGGCGGAGTACTCGTACCCGGACCGGCTGCACGCTGTGACGCACGCTCACCCCGAGCCGCTCGTTCCTCGCAACCGTATTCGCGGGATCACCGAACGTATCGACCAATTCGGTAACGAAACCATCCCGGTTTATGAGCACGAGGTTGTGCAGGCGGTCGAAGAGCTTCTCGAACAGGATGTCGAGGCTCTGTGCGTGTGCTGCATCTTCTCCTATGTGGACGACAAGCACGAACGCCAGATCGCGGACGTGGCGCAGAAGGTGCTGGCCGACCGCGGTGTCGAGATTCCCGTTTACCTCTCATCCGCGGTACGTCCCGTGGTGCGTGAGCAGTCCCGATTGAACAGCGTCATCATCGAGGCCTACGCTGCCGACAAAAGTCGTGAGCAACTCGTCGGTGTGGAAGAAGCCGCGCAAGGGCAGGGTTTCCGCTACGGAGTGCAGACCGTCCTGTCCTACGGAGGGCTGGCGGGCGTGCGGTACCCGCGCCTGCACGAAACGATGATCTCCGGCCCCGTCGGCGGGATCCTCGGTGCCAAGTACATCGGTGACGTGATCGGCGCGGACTCGGTGGTCGTCACCGACATGGGTGGCACCAGTTTCGACATCAGCGCCATCACACGCGGCAATGTGCCGATCGAGAACGAGCCCACCCTCGCGCGGTTCAAGCTGAACCTGCCGACCATCGCGATGGACACCATCGGGGCCGGTGCGGGAACCATCATCAAGGTCGACCCGCTCACCAAGAAGATCAGCCTCGGCCCGGAAAGCGCGGGATCGTCGCCGGGGCCGGTGGCGTTCGGGATGGGGGGCACCGAGCCGACGGTCTGCGACTGCGACGCGATCATGGGTCGGCTCAACCCCGACTACTTCCTCGGCGGGAAGGTGAAGCTCGACATCGAGGGCGCCAAGCGCGTGCTCCAGGAGAAGGTGGCCGACCCGCTCGACATCGACGTCTACGAAGCCGCTGAGGGCATGGCCAACCTGCTGGAGATGGACGCCAAGGAAGCCATCCGGCAGATGGTCTCCGCCCGCGCCGTCGACCCGTCCGAGTACTCGCTGATGGCCTACGGTGGCTCGGGCCCGCTGCACATGGCCGAGTACAGCAGGGGACTGGGCTTCAAGAACATTCTCACGTTCCCCTTCGCGGCGGCCTTCTCGGCGTTCGGCTGCACCACGGCCGACTACCTGCGCCGCTACAGCCGCTCGGTGCAGCTGACAGTCCCGCCGGAGGCCTCGGCCGAACACCGCAAGCAGGTGATCGAGGAGATCGACGCGGTGTGGGCAGCGCTCGCCGACGCCGCGCGTCGGGAAATGGCCGAGGAAGGCCATGACCCCGCCGACGTGCAGCTGGAGATGTTCGCCATGATGCGTTACACCGGGCAGCTGGAGGACGTGGAGGTGCCGATCCCTCTGCAGCAGCTGTCCACGGACTCCGGTCTGGACATGCTCGTCGGCGAGTTCGAGCGGCTCTACACCTCCATCAACCGCGCTGTCGCGCACTACCGCGAAGCGGGACACAGCGTCACCGAGCTGGGCTTGATAGCCAAAGTGGACAAGATCAAGCCGAAGTTGGTGCGGCAGCCGTTGGAAGGCAAGAAGGCGTCCCGCGAGGCGTTCAAGGGCACCCGCAACATGTACTACAACCGCGAATGGCACGAGGCGCGTCTGTGGGAGATGGACCTGTTGCGCCCCGGGAACGAGATCGAGGGTCCCGCCGTCATCGAGCATCCGGCGACCACTCTCGTCATTCCCGCCGGCGACCGGGTGTGGGTCGACGAGTGGACGATCCTGCACTACGAGCACGCGTGAGTACCGACTTTTCGACAGAACAAGGATGGCTCCATGTCCGCTAGTCAGATGACAGAGACCACCGCGACCCCACTGAAAGACCAGCTTCTCGCCAGCGACCGGCTGTTCCAGGAGACCGGCCACTATGCCGGACTGGACAAATTGGATCTTCGTGACGAGGACCCGCTGAAGTACGAGAGCTTGCACATCAAGCTCCGGTCGATGGTCGTCTCCGCTCGCGAGATGGCCAAACGGATCTCCGCATCGCCCGGTGTCCGCGAGGTGGGCGAGAGCGTGGTCGCGCTCTACACGCCGGAAGGCGACGCGATCGCCTTGTCCACCGGCATCATGGTGCACGTCCACACTGCGAGCCGGTTCATCAAGTGGATGATCCAGAACGACTACGAGAAGGCGCCGGGAATCCGCCCGGGGGACATCTTCGCCAACAACGACGCCTTCATCGGCACGGTGCAAGCCCCCGACGTCATCGACGTGATCCCGATCTTCTACGACGACGAGTTGATCGGCTGGGCCGCCGCCGTGTGCCACGAACTGGAGGTCGGTGGGATCACTCCCGGCGGCGACGTCGCGCTGGCTCAGGAGCGCTACACCGAGGGGTTGATGGTCTGCGCCGAGAAGGTCGGTGAGAACGACGAGCTGCGTCGTGACTACCTCATCCGCCTCGAACGCAACCTGCGCATGCCCATCTACTGGGTGCTCGACGAGAAGGCCAAGGTCGCGGCGTGCCTCGAGGTCCGAGACCAGCTTCTGGAGCTGATCGACCAGGTCGGGCTGGACTACTACAAGAGGGCGACCAAGGAGTTCATCGAGGAGGGACGGCGGGCCCAGCTCGCACGTGTGCGCCAGTTGACCGTTCCGGGACGCTATCGGGGGCACACGTTCTTCGGGCACGTGACCGAGGGCAAGCAGGGTGTGTTGCCCATGGGCAACAAGAACTGGCTGTACGCGATCCCGATGGAGATGGAGATCTCCGCCGAAGGGAAGATCCACCTGGACTTCGACGGCACCAACTCCTCGGGCTACCACTCGATGAACTGCACACCGGCCGGAATGGACGGTGGCTTCTTCGTCACGTTGACGCAGAGCATGAACTACGACGGCAAGGTCAACGACGGTGCGTGGCTCGCTACGGACATGAACCTGCCGGAGGGGACCTGGACGAATCCGACGGACGAGTCCTTGGCCACCGCTACGTCGTGGGCGCTGCTTCTGCCCGCCTTCGGGGTCTTCCAGCGACTCCTGAGCCGAGGTTTCCTCGGCCGCGGATACAAGGAGGAAGTGTTCGTCGGACAGGTGAACAGTCCGATGATCGAGATGGGCGGGCAGAGCCAGTACGGCACCCGGTTCGGTATCGCGCTGTTCGAATGTGCCGCGGCCGGAAGTGGTGCGATGGGTATCAAGGACGGGCTGGACACCGCCTACGTGGGCTGGAACCCGGAATCCGACATGGGCAACATGGAGATCTGGGAACAGGACATGCCCATGCTCTACCTCGGTCGCACCATCAGCGCCAACTCCGGTGGCTTCGGTAAGTACCGTGGCGGTGCGGGATTCGAGTCGCTGTGGCTGGTGAACAAGACCCCGCAGCTGATCATCGCCACCTCGGAACACTCCAGCCGCGTTTTCGACAACGCCGGAATGTGCGGTGGCTACCCCGCCCCGACCGTGCAGCTGCACTACGCGGCACACGACACCGACCTGAAGGAGCTGACGAGCAAGAGCGTCCGGCTGCCGCACTCGCTCGGCACGGACCCCTACGAGACGGACATCGAGAAGTACGCGGGCGGCGATGTCAAGGTCATCGAAGGTCCCTACCTCGCCGAACCGTTGCGTGAAGGCGACCTGTTCGCCCACTCCTACAACGGTGGCGGCGGCTACGGTGACCCGCTGGAGCGTGACCCGGATTCGGTGGCTCGTGATGTCGCCAACGGCTATGTCACCGCCGACTCGGCCAAGGCCGTGTACGGCGTCGTGGTGGAGTCGGACTCCGACGGCTGCCGCGTCGACCGGGAAGCCACCATCGCCAGGCGCGAGCGGATCCAGCGAGACCGCAGGACACACGCGGTGCCTGTGCGGCAGTGGGTCGAACAGGACCGCGAGCGGGTACTCGCCCAGGACTTCGCTCCCGAGGTCCAGGAGATGTACCGCGACAGCATGGCCAACTCGGCCCGGTTCACCCAGGAATTCCGTGAATTCTGGAACTTGCCTTCCGACTTCGAGTTCACACCGCCGAAGGGGCGCTGAACCGCTGATCCGGGTGGTGTGCGGCGAGCACGCCGACTCCCGCACACCACCCCGGCTCCCTGTTCCTTCCCACAGATTGGACCAGCAGGTGACAAGCTACGACAAGAAAACGATCCAGGATCTGATCGACGGGACACTGCCCTGGCCGGCCACCAAGTCGATCATGAGTTCGTATAAGGACGACGACCGGTTCGAGACCTACCTGCAGATCCTGCAGGAACGCGTCCCGTGGTCCGAGCAGATCCTGCTTCCCATCGGGGAACACCTCTACATCGTGCAGGCCGCGCACGGGCGGGTCGTCAAGTGCGACTGCGGGCACGAGTTCGGCGACTACCGAGAGAACTGGAAGCTGAACGCCCTGGTACGGGTTCGCGGTGACCGGGAGAGCATCGAGGAGATCTACCCGGGCCGTTATGCCTGCGATCCGGAATGGATGGAGCTCCGCGAGTTCATGTGCCCCGGCTGCTACACGTTGTTGGAGGTCGAGGCCGCTCCACCGGGGTTCCCGGTCGTGTTCGACTTCCTGCCCGATTTGGAGGCGTTCTACCGGGATTGGCTCAAGCGCCCACTGCCCGAGCAGGCGTAGGCACCGGGCTTTCGTTTCGACAGAGGAGTTACCGTGAACGAGAACGTGATCATCACGTGTGCCGTCACCGGTGCGGGCGACACCGTGGGCAAAAGCGAGCACGTCCCGGTGACGCCCGAGCAGATCGCCGACTCGGCGATCGCCGCCGCGCGGGCAGGGGCCGCCGTCGTGCACATCCACGTTCGCGACCCGGACACCGGCCAGGGATCACGTGACGTGAACCTGTACCGCGAGACCGTGGAGCGCATCCGCGCGTCGGACGTCGACGTCGTACTCAACCTGACCGCGGGCATGGGCGGCGACCTGGTGATCGACGACGAGGATCCGCTGAAGCCGGTCGAGGGCACCGACCTGGTGAATGCCTACGAGCGCCTGCCGCACGTCGAGGAGCTGGACCCCGACATCTGCACGCTGGACTGCGGCACGCTGAACTTCGGCGAGGGCAACCAAATCTACGTCAGCACCCCCGACATGCTGCGTAAGGGCGCGCGACGGATCCAGGAACTCGGCGTCAAACCCGAGATGGAGATCTTCGACACCGGGCAGCTGTGGTTCGCCAGCAAACTCGTCGAAGAAGGGCTCGTCGACCCGCCGCCGTTGTTCCAGCTGTGCATGGACATCCCCTACGGCGCGCCGGCCGACCCGTTGCATCTGCAGGCGATGGTCAACCGGCTTCCCGAAGGGGCGCAGTGGGCGGCGTTTGCGCTCGGCAGGATGCAGATGCCGTGGGTGGCGCAGTCGGTGCTGTTGGGCGGCCACGTCCGAGTCGGCCTGGAGGACAACCTCTATCTCTCCAAAGGCGTCAAGGCCACCAACGAACAGCTGGTCACACGCGCGGTCGACTTGATCCACAATCTGGGGTCGCGGGTGGCGACGCCCGACGAGGCCCGGGAGATACTGGACCTCAAGTCCCGCTGAACCGCACGTCGACATACGGGAAGGCCGAGCGTATAGAGGTCGGTACCACTTCGATGCGCTCGGCCTTCGCCCATGTGCGGTCGGACTTGTGAGCGCTTGTCCCTGCCTTCCGGTGTTTCTCGCACCGAATCGATCATCGAACCCGGGCCGCCGGAGGAGTTGATCACGTCCGCTGATAGAAGTAACCCGTGCGTGACTTCTTCAGAGGTGTTCGGCTGTTCGGGCGTGGACTGGGCATTCTGCTCCGGTCGCCGCGATTGTTGCTCCTCGGCATGTTGCCGGCGTTACTGACCACTTTGCTGTTGGCCGGTGGAATGGTCGCGCTGGTCTACTGGAGCGGCGACCTCGCGGCGTGGATCACGCCGTTCGCGGACGACTGGGCGGAAGGCTGGCGCACGGCGATCCGGATCGCGGCGGGTGTCGCGCTGATCGGTACGGCGTTGGTGGTCGGACTCACCGGTTTCACAGCGCTGACGTTGGCCGTGGGCGGCCCGTTCTACGAGCACATCGCGGAGAAGGTGGAAGACGATCTCGGCGGTCCATCAAGCGAGGTGGAGTTGTCGTGGTGGTGGTTGCTGTGGGTGGGGCTTCGAGACGGTGTCCTGCTCATGCTGCGGTCGCTGCTGTTCACGTTGCCGCTGCTGATCGCGGGATTCATTCCCGTGGTCGGACAGACTGTCGTGCCGGTGCTCATGGCGCTGGTGACCGCGTGGTTCCTCGCGCTCGAACTGGTCGCGGTGTCGTTCTACCGCCGTGGGATGGACCTCAAACAACGACGCGCGCTGCTGAGCAAACGGCGTTCTCTGGCGCTCGGCCTGGGACTACCCGCTTCTTTGCTGTGCGCGATTCCGCTCGCCGCCATCGTCGTCATGCCGATCGCCTTCGTCGGCGCTGTCCTGGTCACCTTCGAAACCCTCCGCGACAACGACACCGCTCCGGTGGGCCACTAGCTCAAGCGGCGTCACGAGCTTCGAGATGGGGCTTCGCCGGTCCTCGACCTTTTTTCCGTTCCCCACATCCGCCCGCCGATCAGTCCTGCTTCGGCGATTCTCACGCTGGTGCGGCGAGGTAGGCCCATGTAACGGAGGCGGAGACCGTCACGTGGCGTTCGGCGAGTTCCTGATCCGGGAGCGCAGCACCGTATCGGCGTGCGGCCACGGAATGCGTTCCTGCTCCAACAGCAATCCGACGCCGTGGGTGGCCGCGTGGTCGGTGAGCAGCGTGTGGAGTCGCCGCTCGGTATCGGTCAGATGTGGCAGTGCGGTTCGGGGCGGTGCGGAACCTTCGACAGCGAGATGCCGGAACTCCTCCAGCGTGGCGACGTCCATGAGAAGCGAGTCGACCCTCACCCCAGCGGCGCGGAGATCGTTGAGAAAGTACAGGCCCGGCAGGTCGATGTCACCCCAGTAGAACACTTTCGAAGCGGTGTGCACCCAGTCGATACGGGAATATCGCGCGACGCTGAATCCCTGGCCGTGCAGCACCACCACGCCAGGTCGATCATCGGTGAGCGCATAGGCGGTCGCGGTGTTCTCCAAAATCAGCACGACATCGGGTCGATGAGTCCACCGGTTCAAGTCGTCGACCGAGGCGGCGAAGTGCCGCATGCCGCCCACACGGTCACGTAGCACAGGGTCGAGCACGGCGGCCTGCACCAACTCCGGTGGTCTGCGCAGGCCCAGCCGCTCGTGCAGGCCCAAACGCCGCGAGTCCTCGGCACCGATCTCACGTGCGCCGAGCAGGGGCAGCACCAGACCCGCGTGCCGTTCAAGCCATTTGGTGTCGATGCCCTCGATCGGCAACTGGCGCAGCAACATCCCCGATGCGGGATGGGCACTCAACCAGCGCACCGTCGCGACGAGCCTTCCGTACTCGACCTCGGAAAGCTCCGTGATCCGGCGGATGATGCGGTCGAAGCGTGCCTGCGGAAACTCCCGTTGCAGTGCCGTGAGCCGCCGTCCGCACCGTCGCCAGGTTGCCTCGGTGGTCGTGTTCGCGGTGGCCACGGCGTGGGGAGAGTCCACGACCAGTGTCTTGGGCATGGAATGCGTGCCGGTGGGGAACCGCAACGCGACGTATTCGACCACACCCGGCCCCGGGAACGCGCGCCATTCCTCGGCCCAGGCGTGACACGCCACCGGATCCGCTGCCCGTTGCTGTGTGGTCGGGGGACGCAGGCCGAGGCGTATCGGCCATGTGCCTCGGCCACGCGCCCAGTCCGGATAGCCGTTTTCGAACCGGCGTCGCAATGTGGCGATGACGTCCTCAGGCCGGAGCATGGGAGCTTCTCCACGATGCATTACCACCCCGAGCCGACAGCTCTCCGAAAGTGGCCGTCGCGGCGTGGGAGAAGGCTCCGTCGTCGGTCACCCGCTTGTCCACCAGCACCGCCTGTCCGATGAAGGGTTCCAGGATGCCGGACATACGGATCGGAGCCGCGATGATCAGTTGGAACCCGAACTCGTCGAACGCCCCGAGCGCTTGCTGGGAGAACGTCTCGTCGGACTTGCTGAACGCTTCGTCCAACATCAGCGGTGCGAACAGCGGCCTGCCGTCGGAGCCCGATTCGGCGAGATTGTAGCTGAGTGCCGCGGCGAGGCAGAAGGCCACGAGTTTTTCCTGCTCCCCGCCCGAATTGGACGCGGTGTTGCGGTACGTCGTCGTGGTCACCCCCTCGGCGTCCACTTCACGCCCATAGAACTGGTAGCCGGTGCGGACGTCGAGCACATTGGCGCGCCACCTGATGTCCTCGGCGCCGGTTCCGGTGAAACGTTTCATCAGGTCGCGGATCTGGCGGAACTGGGCGAGCAGCTTCGTCGGGTCGCGCAGTGCTTGGGACGCGCCCCGCAACAGGGCGTCCACCCTGCGCCGGAAGTCGTGGACATCGGGGGAGGGGTTGGCCTTGTAGGCGATTTGCAGGTGGGTCCCCGGGTTGAACTCCACCCGGCGCAGCCCGGAGTTGACCATCGCGATGCGCCGTTCGATCTCGGTGGTCGCCGCTTGCACGGCGTGGTAGAGCACGCTGATCGACGGCACCATGTCCTGGCTGATCATCCGCTCGAAGTGGGTCATCGCGTCGGGGAGACGTCGTTGCGTGATGTCGGAGTACAGGGCGACGAAGTCCGCTCCGGAACGGTCCACGTCGCCGCTGTTGTCCGGTGCCGAGGACTCCCACCGTTCCAGGAACTGGTCGATGGCCGTCTTCAGTTGCGAATGGGCGAGGTCGCGATGGGCATTCGCCGCATCGCGGCGTCGTTCGAGTTCCTTCCGGAACGCGCTGCGTACCTGGGGGAGAGTGTCGGGGGTCAGCTCGACCTCGACGTCGCCGAACACGGCGTCCAGGTATTCGCGGTCGGTATCGACATCGACCGAGTGTGGGCAGGACCGCTCTCGCTCCAGGACCTCGGTGAGGCGCTCTCGGCGACGCCGGTCGTCGGCGATCACGGTCCTCAGCGTCGAGCAGGTGTCGGAGCATTCCTGCCAGTGTTTTTTCGCCTCATCCCGCTGCTGCTCCAGGCTGCGGAGGTCGGTGTCGGCGTTCTTGAGGTCGGTGATGCGCTGTTCCAGCCGGCGGATGGCTTCCGAGGCGCTTGAGCGGTCGAGTTCCGCCCAGCTGTGGTACCCGGTGAGCTTCGTGACGGCCTCTATCGTCTTCGACACCGCGAGATAGCGGGCGTCCAGCTCGTCGGCCAACTCGGCGGCACGACGTGCTGCGGCGGCGAGTTCGGCGACCTCGGCCTCCAGCGCGGCCAGTTTGGCCTCCGTGTTCGCACCGAGGATGTAGGAGGCGGGATTGGTGAGTTCGGGCCGATCATCCTTGCGGTAGTGGTTGCCGGGGCGCTTCACCGTGCCCCGCACGGTGACCGCGAGGGAGTGGTTGCCGAGCTCGTCGGCGCTTTCGACGCACACGTGGGCGAACCGTGAGGTGAGCTGCCTCAGAAGCCACGCCCCACAGGGGTGATCGGTGTCGACGTCGAGTTTTCCCGCCAACGTGGTCGGATCCGCCGGGGCGGGGCGATGCGATCGTGCGGGAACGATGCTGTATTCGACGACGCCGCGCATGTCGTTGGTGTCGATGAAGGACTGCACGGCACGGTGGTGACGTTCGGGAACCAGCAGCCGCAGACCGAAGTTGCGGAGGACCTTCTCCGCCGCAGGCCGCCATCGCTGTTCACCGTCGATCACGTCGATCAGCTCCGCCGCATACGGTAGATCGGTGACCGGGACCCCGGCGCCGTCCGCGATGCGCTGCCTGGAGCGCAGTTGCGTGGTGGGAATCAGGGTCCGTGAGGACCGCAGGGCCTGCAGTTCGGCTGCTCTGTCGTCGTGGAGCCGCTGTGTTTGCTCCGCTGCCGCTGCCGCCGGACGTCTCCGCGCGTCGATCTCCTTCTGCTGCGCCCGCGCTTCCCTTTCGATGTCGGCCAGCTTGTCGCGGAGAGAGGTGAACCCGGCCTCGTCTTCCGGGCATTGCCTGCCGAGCGCGCCGACCAAGGCGCTGTAGTCCTGGTGTGCGCGTTCGCGGAAGGCGAGTTCGGAGCGGCGTTGTCTTAAGTCGGCGTCGAGTTCGCGTATCAGCCGGTTGCTGTCTTCGAACTGCCTGGCCAGTGAAAGGTATTCGGCTTCGGCTTGCTCCGCCTGATGTTCGTGTTGTTCGAGGTCCCGGGCGCCTGCAGTGATCGCGCGGTCAAGCCGGTCGATCTCCGCTTCGACGACCCTCAGGTGACGTTCGCGCAGGTATCGCTCCATCGGTTCTCCCGTGAGGGCTTCGGCGAGTACGCGAGTGCGCTGCGATTCCTGATAGATCGCCCAGTTCTCGGGAACGTTTGCCAATACTTTCGCCTGGGCGTTCGCACGGCGCGCGATCTCGTAGGCCTCGTTGAGCGGGGTGAACGCGTCGAGCATTTTCTGTGCCGCCGCGAACGTATCGGGCTCATCCAGCATGTCATGCCGGATGAAGTAGTTGAGATCGCCCACGTTCTTCATCGCCTTCGCCTTGCCCAGCAGCGAACGCGCTGTTTTCGAGATGCCGAGGCCGATGCGTTTGGCGAGGGCATCGAGGTAGGACTTCTGGGTGTCAGGGGTGTCGGCCGGGTGTGTCGCGTTGAGCCAGCGGGTGTCGAATCCACGCCTGGCCCACTCTTCCAACGCGGTGAGGTCGAAGTGGCCCTCGTGTAGACGGTACAGCGTCTTCAGCGAGGACGTGTCGTTCTCCGTCCCGGTGAACCACTTCACGACCACTGCCGTGGTGGTGGAACCGAGTCCGTCGGAGTAGGCCGCACCGATCGCCGACCATGTGGGCTTGCCACCACGTAGGTACCGCACCCGGGACTGTTCGTGCTCGTCGTTGGTCTCGGACCACGCGCCCCTCACGTAGTCGGCGATGCTTCGGGTGGCTTGTTTCGCGCCGCGTGCGCTCAGATCGGCGGAGGCGTTGAAGCGCTGGTCGGATGTGGGCAGCAACACCACCGAGTGGGCATCCATCAGCGATGACTTGCCCGAGCCGGACGGCCCGGTGAACAGCACGCCGCGTTCGTCGATCGGGAGGTCCTTGTAGCCGGTGAACGTGCCCCAGTTGACCACTTGGAGCCGGACGAGCCGGAACTGGCCGAGGTATCGCCTCCGGTCCCGCGAGTCACTCATCGGCGGGCTCCTCGGTGTCGGCGAGTGCGTCACGACTGTTCTCACCGCGCGCGAGAGCCCGGTAGCGGTCGTGGAGAGCCTCGACTCGGTCGGCGGTGAGGATCGAGGTGATGACGCTGTGGATCAGATACCGGTCGGTGCCCTTGATCGGTTTGATGATCGCGGCGTCGTCGAGCGATTTGATGGCGGAGAGGATCCTTTTGTGGAAGGTCGCTTCGTCGGTGTCGTCCGGCCGCTTGTAGGCGAGCATGTGGTCGATCATGTCGTCGGTCTCGACCACCGGGTTGTCCGGAGCGGCGAGGTAGCGCTGGTAGAGGTAGAGCGCCAATGCGCTCGCCCCCAGGCTGAGCGTCTTCGTCCGGAGGATGTTCCGGCTGTGGGGACTGGGGTCCTCGGCTTGCCGGGTGAACGCGAAACGATGCTCGTGGTTGAGTTCGAGCACGAGCCCGAGCTCGGAAAGCCTGCTGCGAAGTTCGGTTTCGTACTGTACGACGACCGGCCAATGCTTTTTGGACTTATCGGTGATGTGCGGTGCGGCGACCAGCTCCTGGAGCGCCCAACAGGCTTCCGGAGGCAGTTGGCTCGTGTCACCGGGGAACCGGGGTTTCCGGTCGGCGGGGACCTGCGAGCCCACGGTCGCATGGTCGGTGTGGTCGAAGACTTCCGCGGGATCGAGTTCCCGGTGCGTGGACGGTGTGTCGTCGAACAGTGCGTCACCGAAGATGTCGGCGAACACGGGGGTGTCAGGCATCGAGTGTGTCTTCCAGCAGAGCGGTTTGGGATTGGAGGAACGTGACAGCACCGGCGGTGGGTGCGGCGAGGTCGGGTAATCGTCTGGTGAACAACAGCTGAGGAAGCGTGATCTCGCGGATGCCCGCCGAGGTGTTGGCTGAGACGGTGACCGGTTGTGCCGTGTCGGTCTCGCCGAAGCGGGTGGCAAGCGACCACAACGCGATGATGTCGCCGGTGCGCGGCTCGGGGAGTCGGGCGAGCACGTCCGGGAGTGTGGCGGTACCACCGTGGGCGTCCACGGCAGTGTTCACCGTCGAGTGCAGCGCGACCCAGTCTAGGGACTCCTGTCCGACGACCGCGGCGGGATCGATCGGGAAGTCCGCCGTGTCGTCGAGCGGGTCGGGCGTGTCGCTGGTGCCGTCGTGCAGCCGCAGCCGCCCGACCGAGGTGGTGGAGACACCACTGATCGGGATGGTGAACCCGATATCGCGGCCTCCGTGACTGTGCCGGAACGCCTCGGTCGCCGCGGCCTGCGCCTCGGCGACACGAGTACGCATGCTGCGGTAGTAGGAAGCGTCACCACCCCGCACGAAGCTGCTCACCCGGCGAAACGCCACGGCTCGCGTCTCCTCGACCTCCTGCACACGCTCCCACGTGGTTCCGATGAATCCGGAGAGAGCTTCGGTCACTTCGTCGGGAAGGTCATCGAGGTGGGCGAGTACCTCGGCGATGTCGGACTCGAGTTGTGACCGCTGGGACGGTGTCGCGATGAGAGTGGCGAATGCCCGGAACGCGAGTCCTTCGGGAGATTCGGCGATGACGTCGTGTCCGTCGAACATCCGTTGCAGTGACTCGGCGAACTCCTCGGGATCGTCGGCGAGGCTTTGCCGCACGAGAGCGGTTGTGTTGGCCTGCATCCGCTCTCCATAGCGGGCGATGTCCGACGGAATCCGTTCGATGAGGTGGGCGAGCGCGGAAACCCGGTCGACCAGTTCCCGGTGATCCACAGCGTGCTCTTGGCCCCCTTCGATCGCGCGCCGCTGTTCGGTGAGTATGGCGATCTGCTCGTCGAGAGCGGCCCGTCGTGCCGTTGGATCGGGGTTGGCCTCGGCGGCGATCTGATGCATCTCAGCCATCACCATCGACAGCGCGGACTCGGTGGCGACCGAGGTGTGCCGACGCAGGTTACGCATCTGACGCACCGCTTGCGCGGCGCCGGAGGTGAGCTGATAGCGCTCGACCCGGGTGGCCGGATCGACGCTGCGATGCACCCACCCGCGTTTGGTCCACCGGGTGAGCAACGTGTCAGCGTCGGTCGCGAGGGGCGTGAGTTCGTCTTCAGTAGACGGTGCGGAGCGCAGTAACCGAGGGAGGTCCGCGTCGATGACCGCCGTCAACGTCTGCCCGTCGACGATCTGCCCGTCACCGAGATGCGCTGCCATGAGCGCGAGGTTCAGCAGTGCGTCCTTGGAACGCAACAGGGAGAGCGTGACGTCAGCGGCGGCGTTGGTGGTGAACTCGTGGAACAGTTGCTCAGCGGTCTTGCCTCCCATGTGTGACGGCCTCCCCAGTGCGCGGTGGTGCATCCCCGCTACGGAGGATAGAGGTAGCCACCGACAAGAATCGGAGTGCGGGTCGTGCCATCCTGGCGGATCGGTGAGCTCGTCCTACCGACTTCATCTGGTGGCGTATCGGGCTCGAATGGCTTTGCCCAGCGCGTGGGCGTGCCTGAGGAGTAATGCGCCGAGCTCACGGCGTCGCTCGGGGTGGAAGCGAGGTTCGATCCCGGTCAGGGTGAGCGCCCATTCGGGACGGTGCAGCTCGTCGAACACCGCGGCGGCCATACCCCAGCTCCCTTCGACCACCAGGCCGGGATTGGTGGAGTACCCGTCGGCGCGTGTCTGTCGGATGCGTTCGCGCACCGCGGTGGCGCTGTGTGAGTCTCCGAAGTCGGTGGTGAGGTCGGCTCGGCTCAGGTACTCGTCGATCTCCCGATCGGGAAGGTGCGCCAGGACGACGAGTCCCGCGGAGACCACACCCAGGGGGAACCGAGCGCCTTCGAACAGGACGAACGACCGGATGGGGAAGTCACCGTCCTTCCGGAGCAGGCACACGGTTTCATCGCCTCGGCGGGCGGAGAAGAAGCGCTTTCCCCCGTCGTGGAGGCGAGTGCCTTGAGGTGGGGGCGAGCCACGTCGGTGAGGTCGTAGCGCGCCGCCGCGGTGGAGCCGAGCAGGAACAGCTCCGGTCCGAGATACCACGCCCCCGTGGTGTTGTCCCGGTCGACGAAGCCTTCCCGGTGCAGCGCGGTCAGCAACCGGTGCACCGTCGGGCGAGGCAGCCCGGACGCGGTCGCCACCTGGCTCGTCGAGGCACCGCCGGTACGAAACCGCGAGAGCGTCCGCAGTATCTTTGTCGTCCGCTCCACCAGCCCCCGTGTCTCCACGAGGAGGAGTGTGGTGTGTTCACTGAGTGAACGCAACCTCGCAGGGCGGTTTCACTGAGCGACCATTCCAGCAGGTTTGAGCGAAAGATCATTGATCGTGGAATGGACGTCCGGTTGTCATGGGGCTCGACCTGCTCATCGTGGAGGGGCTCATGGACAAAACTTGGACATCAGCGGACGAGGCGATTGCCGACATCACGTCGGGATCGAGCCTCGCCGTGGGTGGTTTCGGTCTGTGCGGGATCCCGTCGGTGCTCATCGAAGCCTTGTCCGGCACCGATGTTGACGACCTCGAGGTCTTCTCGAACAACGCGGGTGTGGACGACGCCGGTATCGGGCTGTTGCTCGCGGCCGGCCGGTTGCGGCGGATCGTCGCCTCGTACGTAGGTGAGAACAAGGAGTTCGCCCGGCAGTACCTCGCCGGTGAGCTCGAAGTGGAGTTGACTCCGCAGGGCACGCTCGCCGAGCGGATGCGTGCGGGCGGCTCGGGAGTCGCGGCGTTCTTCACGCAGACAGGCGTGGGCACGCAGGTAGCGGACGGCGGACTGCCGTGGAAGTACGCGGCCGACGGTTCGGTGGCGATCGCCTCGCCCACCAAGGAAGTGCGCACGTTCCCCACCCCCGAAGGCGACAAGGAGTTCGTGCTGGAGCACGCGATCGCCGCCGACTACGCGTTGGTCCGCGCGTGGAAGGGTGATCGGCACGGCAACCTTGTCTTCCGCCACTCAGCGCGCAATTTCAACCCACTCGCCGCGATGTGCGGGAGGGTCACCATCGCCGAGGTGGAACAGCTCGTCGAACCCGGGGAACTGCACCCCGACGAGATCCATACCCCGGGGTGTTCGTGCAGCGGGTCGTCGCATTGACCCCCGAGCAGGCCGTGGACAAGAGGATCGAGAAAAGGACGGTGCGGGCATGAGCTGGACCCGTGAGCAGATGGCGGCTCGTGCCGCGGCTGAGCTCCACGACGGTGACTACGTCAACCTGGGCATCGGGTTGCCGACGCTCGTGCCCAACTACGTGCCCGACGACGTGGAGATCGTCTTGCAGAGCGAGAACGGCGTCCTCGGCGTGGGCGCGTATCCGGCGGAGGAGGACGTGGACCCCGACCTGATCAACGCGGGTAAGGAGACCGTCACGCTCCGTCGAGGGACGAGCTTCTTCGACTCCGCCACGAGCTTCGGCATGATCCGCGCCGGCAAGATCGACACGGCCATCCTGGGCGCGATGCAGGTCTCCCGGCACGGCGACATCGCGAACTGGATGATCCCCGGCAAGATGGTCAAGGGCATGGGCGGGGCGATGGACCTCGTCCACGGCGCCAAGCGGGTCATCGTCGTGATGGAGCACGTCGCCAAGGACGGCTCCTACAAGATCGTCAACGAGTGCTCTCTGCCCTACACGGGCAAGCGCGTCATCGAACGCATCATCACCGACCTCGCGGTCATCGACGTCACTCCGGACAGGCTCGTGCTGGTCGAACTTGCACCGGGCGTCACCGAAGACGAGGTCCGGGCCAAGACCGAACCCGATCTTTTGGTTCGCGTCTGAGCGGGAGACGAGCCGATCCTTTCAGCAGCGAGCGTGCGGGCGTTGCACCTCGCGCCCTGAGAGGATCGGCTCTTACCTCGGCTGCCGCGCATCTCCTCAGCCCGAAGAGTCGACGTTCCCAACGCGTAGGCCGCGGTCATCGACGGCTCCACGGGCAAGCAATCGGAAAAGCTGGACATCCGCCCGGCGTGGTGACTGTGACGAAACCGATGAACGGTACGGCCTTTTGAAATCCCTGTGGCCGGTGCTCGTAGCCTCGAATGGTTACTGCGGAGTTGGTCCCGGGGACCGGCTGGAATTGGATCCTAGCGCGAGCCCACGGGACCGGTTAAGGTTTGCTGCCTGTTTCGCGATCTTGGCAGCCAAGGAGGACACCGTGCCGGCCAGCGGTATTTGGCGAACGAAGTCGGTCGAGCAGTCGATCGCGGATACTGACGAGCCAGACACCCGACTGCGCAGGAACCTCGGCGCATGGGATCTGATGGTCTTCGGTGTCGCGGTGATGATCGGTGCCGGCATCTTCACGCTCACCGCGCGCACCGCCGGTGACATCTCGGGCCCGTCGGTGGCGCTCGCGTTCGTGTTCGCGGGAATCGCGTGCGCGCTCGCGGGATTGTGCTACGCCGAGTTCGCCTCCGCGGTCCCCGTCGCCGGTAGCGCCTATACGTACTCCTACGCCACGTTCGGTGAGTTCCTCGCGTGGATCATCGGCTGGGATCTCATCCTGGAGTTCTCGGTGGCCGCCGCCGCGGTGGCCAAGGGTTGGTCGGTCTATCTGCAGGAAGTGTTGGTGATGGCCTTCGGTGAGGGCGTCGCCACCACCGTGCAGCTCGGCGCCGTCAGCGTCGACTGGGGCTCGCTGCTGCTGGTCACCATCCTGGCCACATTGTTGACACTCGGTACCAAGCTGTCGTCGCGGTTCAGCATCGTGGTCACGGCGCTCAAGGTCGCGATCATCCTCTTCGTGATCATCATGGGGCTGGCCTACATCAGCCCGGACAACTACACGCCGTTCATCCCGCCCGCTGCCGAGGGTGGCGAATCGGGCGCCGGTCTCGAACAGTCCCTGTTCTCCGTACTCGTCGGCGGATCCGGCAGCGTCTACGGCGCGTTCGGACTTCTGGCCGGTGCTTCGCTGGTGTTCTTCGCCTTCCTCGGTTTCGACGTTGTGGCCACCACCGCCGAGGAGACCCGTAACCCGCAACGCAACGTGCCGCGTGGCATCCTCGGCTCGCTGGCGATCGTCACCGTGCTCTACGTGGCGACCTCGCTCGTGGTTGTCGGCATGGCGCCCTACACCGAGCTGGCCACCGACGCCGAACCGGAAGGCCGTAAGACGCTGGCGACGGCGTTCTCGCTGCACGGCGTCGACTGGGCGGCGAACATCATCTCCATCGGCGCCCTCGCCGGCCTGACCACGGTGGTCATGGTTCTGTTGCTCGGCCAACAGCGTGTGCTGTTCGCGATGTCGCGCGACGGGCTGTTGCCGCGCAAACTCGCGAAGACCGGCTCGCGAGGCACCCCGGTGCGGGTGAACCTCCTTGTCGGCATCGCGGTCGCCGTGGCCGCCACCTTCTTCGATGCGGGCAAGCTCGAGGAAATGGTCAACGTCGGAACGCTGTTCGCGTTCATCCTGGTGTCGGCTGGTGTGTTGGTGTTGCGCAAGAAGCGCCCCGACCTGCCCCGTGGTTTCCGCGTGCCGCTGGTCCCCCTGGTGCCGATCCTGGCGATCGCCGCCTGCGTGTGGTTGATGTTGAACCTGACCGTGCTGACCTGGTTGCGTTTCCTCGTGTGGATGGCGATCGGCGTGGTCGTGTACTTCCTCTACGGCAAGCGGCATTCGCTGCTCGGAAAATGCGAACGGGGACAACAGAAGGTGGACGAGAAGCCGGTGGCCAACTCCGGCCAGGAGTGAAGTGAACTCGGTGGGCCGGTCCGGTGCGGACCGGCCCACCGGCACGTCGAGGGGTTCGTCGGCTCGCTCCGACCGAGCCGTCTTCTGTTCGCTCAGCCGGGGAAGATCCGGTGGATCGCCAACGCGTCCAGGCGATGGATCTTGGTGTCGGAGGGGGCGAGCACCAGGTGATCGACATGAGCCCGGACGTCGGGCAGCGCGTCCTCACCGCGCAGACCCGCCTCGACGAAGGCTTGCAGCCGCTCACCGCATCGGCGGTAGAAGCTCAGCTGGATGTGTCGGCCGAAGACCCGCCAGCCCAGAAACGTCACAGGGCCCAGGGTGGGAGCGCCCTGCGAATGACTCGAGGCCACGAACTCCACCTGGCCGGTGCCCCGGTGTTTCACCACCTCATAGGTCACCTTGCCGCGCTCGAGGTGGCCTTCGAGGGTTTCGTATGCCCATCCCCAGGTCCTGTCACCGTTCTCCAGCGTCTTGTCCACCACCTCGGTGATACGGACTCCGCAATAGAAGTGAATCCCCGGGAACCGAGCCTCGAGCAGCATGTCGCGTCCGAGTAGCGGTGTGGTCGGATCGTAGAGCGCGCGAACGATCTCCGGGGGAGAGAACTCGTAGTCACGCACCAACCGGCAGGCGTGCTCCCAAGGGCCCTCCGGCTCCGGCGGCCCGGGGCGTTCTGTGGCGAGAATCCTACGGTGCGTGTCGATGTTCCAAGCGGGTCGACGTACCTCATCGATCGAATAGTTGATGCGGGCGTCGGCGAGGTCGCTCCAGACTCGAGCGGAGTCGAGCCGCCCGAAGATCCAGTCTCGCATCCGGGGTCACTCGTGTTCCTGCAGCGAGTCGCCGATCAGCCACATCGTCGGCGGCCACAGCCCCACGAAGAGTGCGCGCCGCTCGGCGTTTCCCCGCTGAGCCTGATCCACCGTCTTGGCACGTATCCACAAGCCCAGGCAGAGACCGATCGTGGCCAATGAGGTGAGGTACAGATGGGTGCTGCGCACCCCGACCCGATGCAGTAACCCGACCACCATGTGCGCCTCCGCATTCGTCGACTTCGTGTCACACCCGCTGTACGGGGTACAGCAGAGTCTGTACCCGAATTACCCCCGGTTCATCGATTTGGAGGGGCGCCGATGTTGCGACTGTCGCGACCTCCCAGGGCGCTCACCGTAGTCACGCGATGGCTCCTGGGTACCGCGCTGGTCACCTGGCGCTACCTGTGGGAGACGACACCCCTGCATCGAACCGAATGTCCGGGCGACGAATGGGACCGCCCCCCGCAGGTACCCCCCGAAGCGATCGACGACCGAGTGCAGCTGATCTCGGACGGCTGCGGTCCTGTGTTCCACCGGCGTTTCCACGTGTGCATAGCAGCGGCCGAACTCGGCGCCGACCAGCTCATCGACCGCGTCATCCATGACTTCAAACATTTCGTCCCCTCGGAGGTGGTCGATGTCCGCTCCGATGAGGCCGGTGCCCAGGGACTGGAGGTGGGCGACGAGATGCTGGTGGAGATGCCGGGACCGTGGAACGGTCCCGTCAGAGTGGTACACCGCGAGAACACGTTGCTACGCCTGGTGACCCTGCGGGGACATCTGGAAGCCGGCCAGGTGCAGTTCCGTGCGCGCCAGGACGGAGCGGTGCTGGTGTTCGAGATCGAGCTCTGGGCCAGATGCAGCAGCCGTCTGGTGCACCTGCTGTACACACGTCTGCGATTCGCCAAGGAGGTACAGCTCAACATGTGGGTTCGCTTCTGCCTGGCCGCTGTCGCGACATCAGGTGGTCGGCTGGTGGACGGTGTCCATGTCTCCACCCGCCGAATCGACACGAGCGGCGATGTCGCCGTACCCGTCATGTCCGCGACCGGGAAGGCCTGACGCCGTCGAACCGGCCGATGGGCGTTCGCCGATGTGTTCACGCGGGCTGAGGACGCAAGAAGCCCCGGAAGTGACGGGCCGGGGCTTCTGCGGCCTTGAAGGGGAACTTAAGCGGTCGGCAGGATGTCTTGGTCGAAGATGTCCACCGGGATGCTCAACGTGACCGCGGCGTTGGGAATGTCCACGACTCCACCGACGTGCATCTCACAGGGCGCCACACTGATGATGGTGTAGGCCTGTTCCGGGGTGTAACCGAACTTGGTGAGGTAGTCGATCCCCTGCTCGACGGCGTCGACCGCCGCCATCGTCGTGTCGAGGTATCGCTGCTCCTCGCCGCGGGCGCTGTAGCCGACGAAGCTGATATACCGATTGCCGAAGTTCGGGTCGACCGGGGATGGGCGGAACGCGGGGTTGCGGATGCCGTACTTGGCCATGCCGCCCTTGATCAGATCGAACTTCAGCCACGCTGAGCCGTCCATCTCAATCGCGTTCCACGTGATCTCCCCGTCGCCCTCGGCGAAGTGCAGATCGCCACAGGAGAAGAGGGCGCCCTCGACGAACACGGGGAAATAGACCTTGGAGCCGCGGGACATGTTCTTGATGTCCATGTTCCCGCCGTTCTCCCTCGGGGGAATGGTGCGAGCCGCCTCCGCCGCCACACGCTCCCATTCCTTCCCTTCGAGTGTTCGCAGCACCGCGGTGTCGGTGGCTTCGGCCCGTGGGCCTGCCTGGCCGCTTGCGATCAAAGGGTCTTCACGACGGTTCCACTGCGCCAGCAACTCGTGCGACGGTGCGACGGCGATGATGCCCGGATGGCTGATAGCGGGGATGCGTACCCCGGGGACCTGCCGTGACGTCGCGTAGAGGCCGTGCAGATCCCACACCGTCTTGAACCCGTCTGGGAACCGTTCTTTGAGCGGCCCTCCCATCCCCGGAAGGATGTTGGAGTATCCGATACCGCTCAGCGGCTGGATGTCCAGCAATTCGACGACGAGCAGGTCACCGGGTTCGGCGCCCCGTATACGGATCGGACCGGCGAGCGGGTGAGTGCGGGTGAGATCGAAATGTATGTCGCTGTCGTCGTCCCGATCACGGAGCTGGTAGTCGTCGTAGCCGGGGGTTTCCAATATCACCTCGTCGCCGGGGTCGCACTCGAACAGCGGCGGGATATCCGGGTGAAACCGGTTGTGCCCCAACTCCTTTTGCTCGGCGAGTGGTACTCCTACCTCGCACTTGAACCGAGGTACCCCCAGATCTCGGTCCGGAAATCGTGATACCCCGGACTTCGTGAAATCGTTGTTTCGGCCGGTCAATGTGCCTCCTGAGCGTACCGGGCTCCCGGGGGAGCTAGCTGACCCGATTCAGGGCGAAAAATCGGACGACTTCTGTATCGGGGTCACACAGCGGAGACCGCATGCCGATCGATATTCACTTTCGTTCGGGGGTAAGTCAAGGAAGAGCCTGTTCCGGTGAGCCGAGTGGGTGAACGGGCTGGATCCATGACTTCTTTTGGGCTCGAATGCCGGTAACGGTGGGTATTCTCCGAAGGTGAAGAAAGGGGATATCGTGAAACCCTTGCTTTTCGGGTGAAAAGTGCTAATTTCCTGTTGTTCTGTCGGCGAGTGGGTTCCTTTCGGTGCCTTCCTCGTGGGTCGATCCGATTTCAGTGTCGCGATTTCGCGATGAAGGTCGTGGGTCCGGCTGGAAATATGTATGCTCCTCAATCGTTTGTGGCGACCTGACCGAAAATGGGCGACGGGGCGAGGGTCTCGTTCTCGAACGGTGCCCTGTCCCGATTTCGCGGGAGTCTCCTTGCTGAGCGGAGGGGCTCTGGCGATGGCCGGGTGACGACCCGGAAAGTACCGGCCGGTAGATTTCGGTAAGGCTGCCTGTTCTCATACTGCGGGAGCGTTGACTCGTCACCGCGAGTACCGAAGTGCTTCTTCCCAGGGGCTGGCGGAGCGCGTTCTAAGAGGTAGATCACAGCGGGGACACCTGCTCGGCAGGTGAGGATTCCGGGAGAGGTCGGTACGCTCTCAACTCCGAACACGGTGTAGCCGGTGTCTGCGGCACCGGGCATCGCAGAAGGAACGGTGGTGAGGTCCGTGAAGTACCGGATGCTCTTCGTGGCCCCGTTCCGTCTCCACACCTCCGAAGCTCGATGGAGCAGTGATTCATGACCTCGATCCCTCTCGTTCCCACACTGGTCCCAGCCCGTGGGAAGCTCGCTGAACTCGCGATCGTCGCCAGCGGCGTTGCCATGATCGCCGTGGCCGCGCAGATCGTGATTCCTCTTCCGATCACCCCGGTCCCTCTCACAGGGCAGACCTTCGCCGTGCTGCTGGTGGGTGCCTCCTTCGGGGCGCTGCGCGGCACCATGACCCTTCTGGCGTACCTGGCTGTCGGGTTCGCCGGGCTCCCGGTTTTCGCCGAGGGGAACTCCGGGTTCGGGATACTCACGGCACCGAGCGCGGGATACCTCGTCGGCATGGTGGCGGCGGCCGCTCTCGTGGGTGTGGCGTCCGAGCGTGGCTGGGATCGCACCGTGCCCCGCACGGCTCTGACGATGGTCGCCGGCAACCTGGTGATCTACGCCTTCGGTCTGACCTGGCTCGGGCTCTCGCTCGGTGCGGGACTGGCCGAAACGCTGGTGATGGGCGTGGTGCCGTTCCTCATCGGTGACGCCATCAAGATCGCTCTGGCGACCGGAACGCTGCCCAGCGCATGGTGGGCAGTGAGGAAGATCAAGGGGCTGCCCGGTCGGAAGTGACCGACTCCGGCAGCTGTTCAGGAAAGCCGGTGACAGGCGACTCGTCGTCGCTCGTCACCGGCTTTCGCGTTGTCCGCGGCGAACGAGGGGATCGGTGACTCGCCGGGCGGAGCATGTCACTTCCCGTCGCAAGTGGGCGAAGGCGGAGCCAGCGGTCGGAACAGCAGCTGCAGTTCGCCGTCGGAGAGCACGCGTTGCACACCGATGTGGTAGACCGGTTCGAGGATCTCCGGCCGGAGTACCTCGTCAGGGGTCCCGGCCGCTTTGACCCTTCCGCGCTCCAACAACACCACTTGGTCGCAGTAGCGGGCGGCGAGATTGAGGTCGTGCAACACGACGATCGTGGTCACCTCAAGCGCGCGCACCAGTTGCAACACCTCGTGCTGGTACCGGATATCGAGATGGTTGGTCGGTTCGTCCAGTAACAGGTGATCGGCTTGTTGCGCCAGCGCGCGGCCGATGAGCACCCGTTGTTTCTCACCGCCCGACAGGCCGGCGAAGACGCGGTCGGCCAGGTGGCGGGCGCCGACTTCGGCGAGTGCCGCCGCGGCGATCCGGTAGTCCTGCGCGGAGTACCGTTGGAACGTCGTCAGATGCGGCGACCGTCCCAGAAGGACGGTCTCGGCCACCGTCAGGGGGAGCTCGGTGGTTCCTTCCTGCACCACGACGGCGAGTCGTCTGGCGACCTCTCGTCGGGGCAGCGCTTCCAAAGGAGTGTCGTCGAGACTGACGAGTCCCGCGCGTGGGGCAAGCGCGGGGTAGAGCGTGCGGAGCAGCGTGGTCTTGCCGCTGCCGTTGGGACTGATCAGCCCCACCACTCGGCCGGGAGCGGCCGACAAGCGTACGCCGTCGAGCACGACGGTGTCACCGTAAGCGAACGAGATGTTCTCCGCGGTGATCACGAGGTGGGACCGAATGTCTCGTGGAGCCGTTTCCAACCCGTCCACCGACAGCGGTGTCGGCGGCTCGGTGAAGTTGAACAGCTGAACCAGGATGTCGTCGTTTCGCACGGCCTGGAGCGCCCCGGCCCCGGGCAGTCCCACCACAGCTTTCTTGACCGTCTCCGGGTCACCGTCGACGTGGAGCAGCACCAGTACGTCCGGGTCTTTGTCGAGGACGTCTTCCCACGTCACCTCGAACACGCGCTCGTCGCCGTCGGCGTAGACGTTGGTGAACCCAGCGGCCTCCAGCTGTGGGTGCGCCATGCTCTCGTTGCCATAGGCGTAGCCGACGCCTCCGCCGACCGTGGGGTACAGCACGGCGGCTGTCCGCTCCGGCTGGTCGTCCGCTGCCTTCTCGATGGCGGCGACCCGTTCCTTCAGCGAGGCCACCAAATCCGCTGCTCGGGCTCGGCGGTCGAAGAGCCGACCGTAGGTGTTGATCTGCTCGTAGACATCGTCGAACGTGGTGGCCTCCACGCCCGCCGGACACATCGTGGGTTGCACCAATGCCTTGATCCCCACCGAATCGAGTCCTTCGCGGGTGATCCCGTCGGGCAGGCCCAGCACCAGGTCCGGTTGCCGGGAGATGATCACTTCCTCGGAGATCTGTAGATGACCTCTTGAGTCCAGCTCTTCGCCGAGAGACGGGATGGCTTGGATGGCCGCGTTGGTCTCGGCGTCGTAGTAGTCGGGCGGGAACGCGCCCGCTCGGAGCACGACGGAATCCAAAGCCCCCAGCGCCTTCAGCGACGCCACCGGCGCACTCTCCAGCAGGATGACCCGTTCGGGAGGTTCTTCGAAGGTGACATCGACTCCGCAGTTGGTGATGGTCAGGGGGTAGTCGCCGGATGTCGACGCCGAGCTTCCCCCAGCCGCCGTGGGTGCTCCGCACGCGATGCCGATCAGCAGGAGGGCCAGTGTGGCCGGGAGGACGGTGAGGCGGTGGTGGCCGAGGCGCATGGGGTGTTTCCTTCGCTGTCGTCGCGGTCGCATCAGGTGCTCGCCGGATGGAAACGTCGAACGAGCAGGAGCAGGAACGGAGCGCCCACGAGGGCGGTGATGATGCCGATGGGCAGCTCGCGAGGTTCCAACAGCACGCGCGCCACGACATCGGCCCAGACGAGGAAGATGGCGCCGAGCAGCGCGGCCACCGGAATCGACCGGCCGTGAGCCGCTCCCACGAAGCGCCGCGCGACGTGCGGGATCACCAAACCCACGAAACCGATGCCGCCGGAGGCGGCCACCACGGCCCGACACAGAGCGAGACCACCACGAGCAGTCGCACCCGAAAGCCGGTCGGTGAGATTCCGAGTGCGTGCGCGGTCTCGTCACCGACGGCGAGAGCGTCGAGACGGCGGCTCCACACGGCGAGTACCGCCACGGTGAGGCAGACGATCACCAGCACGGAGGTCAGCGGCAGGCCCCAGCGAGCGAGGCCGAGGGAACCGAGCAGCCAGAACAGCACGGAACGCAAGCCCTGGGCCGAGTCGGAAGCGAAGATCAGGAAGCTGGTGGCCGCATAGAGCGCGTAGCCGACGGCGACTCCGGCTATCAGCAGCCGCAGCGAGGTGATCCGTCCTCCCGCCCTGGCGATGACGAAGACCGCGACGGAGGCGCCGAGGAGTACCCGGGGTAGGCGTACCTGCCAGATGATGGAGTCCTGGGCGAGTGTCCAGCTCATCTCGGCGGGTGTGCCGAAGAGATGGTGACCGATGATCTTCGACACGGTCGCCGGTGGCACCCCTATCGCGCCGATGCCGACCGCGAGCACGATCGTGGCGGCCAAACCGAGACCGAGGCCGCTGATCCAGAGAGAGCTGTGGCGACGCCGAGCCGTCCGCCCGGGATGGCACTTCGCGTGGAGGTGTCCGGGAGACGTCACGCTCGGCGCGAGATGGTAGGCGGTCGCCCCACCGCCGGTGTGCACGTGCGTCACCACGCCGAATGCCGTCAGAGTGTCCAATGTGCGATAGACGGTGGCCCGGTGAATCGTGGGGTGCAGCGTGCGCACCCGGTCGTACACTCGCTCCGCGCTCGGGTGGTCGTCGAGTTGGGAGAGTGCCTCGATGACGGCACTGCGCGCACCGGTGATCCGCTGGCCGCTGGCACGCAACGACTCGAGCGCAATCTCGACGGCTTCCTCCGGCCGCATCCCGGATGTGTGAGCGTCGGCAGTCATCCGCCCAGTCTCGCCTTTGTCCGTGGTTTTCGACCAGAGTCGAACGCCTGTTCCCCGACAGCGGGGAACAGGCGTTCGGTACTTCTTCACTATTGGAGTTATTACGCCGCGCCGGCCTCGGTGAGCAGGATCTCCACCGCTTCGTCGTTGCGCTGGGTCTCCGGTTCGATGCGGTCACCGGGCGGGTAGAAGCCGTCCAGCCCGCCTCCTGTCGCCGGATACATCTCGAAGGTGAAACTCAGGATGCCGTGCTCGCCCCACAACCAATCGTTGATCCCGCCGTCGGTGATGTAGAGGTCGCTCGACTGTTGCGGGGTGTAGCCGTTGCTGTCGGCGAGTCGAGCCCCGACCTCCTGGAACCGCTTGGCCTGCTCAGGGGTCATGTTCTCGGCGGTGTCGTCGTAGGTGTAGCCGTAGGGCCACAGCACCAGCTCCGAGTAGCTGTGGAAGTCGATGTGTGCCGTGATCTGCTGGGTCCCGGAGACCACGCGGGAGCCGACGAACTCGGCCACGGCCGCGGTTTCGGGAGCGGAGAACGCTGAGGGACCCCGGTAGGTCTCGCTGGAGGGCGAACCACTCGAACCGCCGCAGCAACCCCACTGGTAACCCCAGTTGCGGTTGAGGTCGGTACCGCTGCCCTGGCGGTTCTTCCGCCATCCCCGGTACTGGCCACCCTCGATGTCGTATTCGGCGCCGTCCGGGTTCACGGTCGGGATCACATGGATCTCGCGTGTGTCCACGAGCTCCGTGACCGTCGGGTCTTGGCCGTACTCATCGGTGAAACGCTGGATGATGCGGAGGCACATCTCGGTGGTCAGGTGCTCCCGGGCGTGCTGGTTGCACGTGAACAACACCTCGGGTTCGTCCTCGTCGACCTCGACGTTGCCGCTGATCGTGATCAGGTGCAGGTCACGGCCTTCGTGGGATTGTCCGACACTCGACAACTTTGCGATATCACCGTGGTCGGACACGGTTTGCTGAAGTTCCTCGGTGAGTTCGGTGTAGGTGTGGTACGCCTCGTCGCCCGGGGGAAACTCGTCCGCCGCCGCACGTACGCCTGGGCTGCGTTCGGCGAGCATCCGATCGAGATCGTCGAGTCTTACGAGGTCCAGGCCTTCGGCGCGCAGTTCCTCCGCCTGCGAGGCTTGCGCGGCGAACGTCACTGTGCCGTCACGTACGCCCCATACATCGGCGCCCGAGTGGGCGATGGCGGTGCGTTGCGCGGTATCCGTGTCGTGTACTTCGAATAAGCCACGGTCATCGAGTTGTTGCGCGCCGGCCGGTGCGGCGAGGCCGGCGATCATGAACAGCCCTGTGACGGTGGCGATTCCCCGACGTCTTATGCCCATGAGCTCAGGCTGACCGAGGACCACGAAGACAACAACCCGTCAAAAGTCTGTGACGGATGGTAGTGACCTGTAGGGGCTGGTTTCGAGCTCCGCCGAGACAGACAAATGCGTATGGCGGGACGAATCCACCGGTCCACTGTTCAGCCTTCCGGTTTCAGGACTCACCTGAAAGCCCGACAAGGGCGCGCATGAATCCGCGGTCCGATCCGCGTCACCGAATGGGCGACACGCTTTCTCGATTCATCCGTAGTGGACTGCCGACCGGGTGATGCCGGGGTGCTGCGGTGTGAGGGCGCGGCACCCCGGCTTACCTACGGGTCACGACCGGTGATGCACTTTTTGAAGTCCGTACACCGGTGTGGGGATGTCCTCGTAGCGTGCCTTGAGCTGCAGCGCCAGATACAGCGAATAGTGGCGTGACTGATGCAGGTTCCCGCCGTGGAACCACAGACCCGGTTGTTGCGTGGGCTTCCACATGTTGCGTTGCTCGCCCTCCCAGGGGCCCGGGTCCTTGGTCGTCCCCGAACCGAGGCCCCAGCATTTCCCGACCCGATCAGCCATTTCCCGGCCCGCGATGTCGGCCACCCATCCGTTCATCGATCCGTATCCCGTGGCGTAGACGACGAGGTCGGCCTCCAGTTCGGTGCCGTCGGTCAACACCACGCTGCTGCGTGTCAGGTGGTCGACCTGGCCGTGCGCCAGTTTGATCTCCCCGTCGGCGACGAGTTCCGACGCTCCGACGTCGATGTAGTAGCCCGAGCCGCGGCGGAGGTACTTCATGAACAGGCCGGACCCGTCGTCTCCCCAGTCGTGCTGGAATCCGGCTCTTTCCAGTCGCGCGTAGAATTCCGCGTCATGTTCCCTGATCTTCTCGTAGATCGGGATCTGGAACCGGTGCATGATTCGGTAGGGCAGTGATGCGAAGGACAGGTCGGCCTTCTCCGTCGTGATTCCGGCGTCCACCGCGCGTTCGGAGTAGAGGTCGCCGAGACCGAATTCCATGAGTGATTCCGACTTGACGACATGTGTGGACGACCGCTGCACCATGGTCACGTCGGCGCCGTGTTCCCACAGGGCCGCACAGATATCGTGGGCCGAATTGTTGGAACCGATGACGACCGCTTTCTTGCCGGCGTAGGCGTCGGGGCCCGGATGTTGGGACGAATGGTGCTGATCTCCCTCGAAGACGGACATGCCCGGAAACGAGGGAATGTTCGGTTTGCCTGACATTCCGGTGGCGAAGGCCAGGTGCCGTGGGGTCAGGACCGCCGTCTCCTCTCCGCGGTCGACCGTCACCGTCCACTGTTTCGCGTCCTCGTCCCAAGAAGCCGACGTGACTTCCGACCGCGTCCAGTACGGCACTTCCATCACCCGGACGTACATCTCCAGCCAATCGGCGATCTTGTCCTTGGGCGTGAACACCGGCCAGTTGTCCGGGAACGGAAGATAGGGCAGGTGGTCGTACCAGACCGGGTCGTGCAGGCACAGGCTCTTGTATCGCGTACGCCAGGAATCGCCCGGACGGTCATGACGTTCCACCACCAATGCGGGAACGTCCAGTTGGCGTAGTCGCGCGCCGAGGGCGATGCCGCCCTGTCCACCGCCGATCACGACGACATAGGGCTGACGGCGATAGCCGAGTTCCCGCTGCTGCTGTTCACGTTTCTCGGCCCAGGAGCGGCGTCCTCTGACCACACCGTGCTCGACGCCTTTCGGCCGGCGTGTGCGTTGCGGTTCCTCGAACCCCTTGAGTTCCCGCAGCGTGGTGAGCAACGTCCAGGCGCCTTCGTCGGTCAGCCGGAGATGTCCCTGGCCGCGGCCGGTGGCGGTGTCGAACGCCAGCCATGCCTCGATGACGCCGTCGGTCTCGGTCGGGGGCTCGGTGGTGCGAAAGCCCGAGGGGGCGGTGTGCTCCAGGCAGGCACGGAGCAGATCCGCGATGCCCTCCCTGCCTTCCACTGTCTTGAGGTTCCAGGTGAACGCCACGAGGTCGCGCCAGTAGCTGTCCGCCGCGAACATCCCGGAGGCGGCCTCGACGTCACGTGCCACGAGTGCGGCCTCGAATCGTTCCAGCCAGGCGTCGACACGTGTCTGTGGGGAAGCCTCTCCTGCCTCTCGGCCGATCATCTGTGCCATTGCCACTCCTGCCCTCGTCGACATCGGTGTAATGTAGATCACATCCACCGGTGAGGGGGAGGGCAACCGTTGCAGTGAATTGCATGCCTTGGCCGGCGCCGGGAGGGAACCTATCCTCGATCCTCGGCGCGGCGGTGCGGGAGGTGGACCGTGAGCGTTCCCAGTGCTGTCCCTCCGGGGCGAAGTCTTCCCGCCCATGCCCGTGATCTCATCCGCATGCACGACGCCGTCATCTCGGGAAGTCGTCCACCGGTGCGTCCTCGTGGGGTCGTCTCCCGGTCGTGGTCCCGCGTGCTCCGTCTCGGACTGAGGGCCGACACGCTCAACGCCCGAGGTCGGCTGGGTGGGGAAGAGCTGGCCCACCGCCGGGAGACCTCACCGCTGCGTGACGTCGTGGCCGACCTGACGCAGGTGGCCGGTGTCATGTCCGACTCCTCCCACATCCTGTTGGTCATCGCCGACCGCGACGGTGTCATTCTCTGGAGAGAGGGGACGTCCGCCGTTCGGCACCGAGCCGACGACCTCGGATTCCGCGAGGGGTCGGAATGGAGTGAGAAGCGGGTCGGCACGAACGCCATCGGGACCGCGCTCGTCGAGGCGGCTCCGGTCGAACTGCTCGCCGGGGAACACTTCGAGCAGGGGCAGCATTCCTGGTACTGCACCGCTGCTCCCGTCCACGACCCGAGGACGGGCGAGCTGCTCGGCGTGATCGACGTCAGCGGGCCTGCGCTGACTCTGCACCCGGCGATCGGCGCGCTGGTTGAGACAGGGCGGCGACTGGTCGAATCGCGCCTCCGGCACCGACATCGCGAACACTTGGACCGCCTTCGCCGGGTGGGGGAGCCGCTGTTGGCCGCCGGGCCCTCGCTGGTGGTCGATGACGAAGGCTGGGTCGCCGCGAGCGCGGGGGTATGGGTGGGGAGTCGGATCGCGGTGCCGACGGACGGTGAGCCGATGGTGGTGCCCGGGTTGGGTGTGTGTCGTCCCGAACGGCTGGGGGAGGGCTGGCTCGTCCGGCCGTCCGGGCCTGATCGAACCGTGCGGCTCGACCTGGACCTCGCCTGTGCGCCGGTGCTCAGTCTGCGGGGCGGTGACCTCGGCTGGCAACGGCCGCTGACGAAGCGACACGCCGAGATCCTGGTTCTCCTGCACCGTGCCGGGCGGGCGGGGTTGTCGGCCGAGGCGTTGAGTCGAGCGTTGTACGGGGACGCTGAGCACGTGGTCACGGTTCGGGCGGAGGTGTCCCGCCTGCGCCGGTTGCTCGGTGCGCTGGTGAGTACTCGGCCGTACCGCTTGGCCGATCAGGTACTGATGTCGGTCCATCCCTCCGGGGCAGACCGCCGAAACGCGTTCCGAAACCCTGCTCGTTGAGCGGTTGCCGGTGATCGCGCTCCGCCTCGCGTCCGCGCCACCCGACAGCGTGATGTGCGGCGTGGTGTGGTCTGCCGGCTCCGTGGTCTACGGTGCGCTTCCTCGTGAGTGGGCCACCCGACGGTGTAGCTCGTTGGTGTGATGGACCCGGTTGACGCCGCCGGTTCGCGACAGGCCAGTATGGCTCATGTGCTCCGCCCCGGGCGGGGCAACCGGCCGCCGACGGTCCACTATGGATACTCGAGCCGATCTTGCCGGGGCCTGTTCCCGCTGGTTGTCGACCTCTTTCAGGTTGGCTGTGGACAGGTTCAGGTCGCGGCAGGGAGGGGTGACGTGAGCTTGGTCAACTCCACGATAGTCTCGGCGGCTAGATTGGTATGATTCCAGAAAACCTGCATGGGAGGCCTTGAATACATGGCACTGATCAATACGGAAGTGAAGCCGTTCACGACCACTGCGTTCCACAATGGTTCGTTCGTGGAGGTCAGCGACAGCGACCTGCGCGGCAAGTGGTCGATCGTGTTCTTCTACCCGGCTGACTTCACCTTCGTATGCCCCACCGAGCTGGGCGACCTCGCGGACCTTTACGAGGAGTTCACCAAGCTCGGCGTGGAGATCTACTCGGTGTCGACCGACACGCACTTCACCCACAAGGCGTGGCACGAGACTTCGGACACCATCCGCAAGATCCAGTTCCCGATGCTCGGTGACCCCGCCGGTGTGATCACGCGGAACTTCGACGTGATGCGTGAGGGCCAGGGGCTCGCCGACCGTGCCACGTTCGTCATCGACCCGGACGGCGTGATCCAGATCATGGAGATCACTCCTGAGGGCGTGGGCCGCAACGCCGCCGAGTTGCTGCGCAAGGTGAAGGCCGCGCAGTACGTCCGTGAGCACCCCAACGAGGTCTGCCCGGCCAAGTGGGAAGAGGGCGAGGAGACCCTCGCCCCGTCGCTGGACCTCGTCGGCAAGATCTGACCGACCACCTCATTTCGCGTCCGCGCTATCCGGATATGAGTGCTTCGGCCCGGTCCGGGTAGCGCGGACCTCTCTCCCCGCCCCATTCCACCCATTCCACCGACCGATTCCCGGAGGTCGTTCGTGCTTGACCCGGCACTATCCAAGCAGCTCGCCACACATCTCGAGCTTCTTCGGCAGCCGGTCGAACTAGTCGCGTCGCTGGACGACAGCGCCAAGTCCGCCCAGTTGATGGAGCTACTGACCGAGGTTGCCGCACTCTCGGAGAAAATCACGGTGGTGCGCCGTGACGACGATGAGCGACGCCCGTCGTTCGCCATCGTCCGGCCGGGGACCGACATATCGGTGCGGTTCGCCTGCATTCCTCTCGGGCATGAGTTGACCTCCTTCGTGCTCGCCCTGCTCCAGGTCGGTGGGCACCCCCCTGCTGTGTCCGAAGAGGTCATCGAGCAGATCCGGCAGCTGGACGGCGACTACGAGTTCGTCACCTACCTGTCTCTGTCCTGCCAGAACTGCCCCGAGGTCGTCCAGGCGCTCAACCTCATGAGCGTGGTCAACCCGCGGATCAAGCACGTGGCCGTCGACGGCGCCCTGTTCAAGGACGAGGTCGAGGACCGTGGCGTGCTCGCGGTGCCCGCCGTGTTCCTCAACGGGGAACCCTTCGAGCAGGGCCGGATGACGCTTGAGCAAATTCTGAGCAAACTCGACAGTGGAGCCGCCCAGCGGGCCGCCAAGGAGATCGGGGAGAAGGAGCCCTTCGACGTGCTCGTCGTCGGCGCCGGCCCCGCCGGTATCTCCTCCGCGATCTACGCCGCCCGCAAGAGCGTCCGCACCGGAGTCGCCGCCGGCCGGATCGGTGGTCAGGTGCTGGACACCATGGCGATCGAGAACTTCATCTCCGTGTCCTACACCGAAGGGCCGAAGTTCGCCGCGGCACTCGAGCAGCACGCCTCGGACTACGACATCGACATCATGGACTCGCAGCAGGCCGTGCGACTGGAGCCGGCGGAGCGTCCCGGCGACCTCCACACGGTCGTGCTGGACAACGACGCCACCCTGAAGGGCCGGACCGTGGTCCTCGCCACCGGCGCCCGCTGGCGTCCCATGGGCGTGCCGGGCGAGCAGGAGTACCGCAACAAGGGCGTGACCTACTGCCCGCACTGCGACGGACCGTTGTTCCGAGGCAAGCGGGTGGCGGTGATCGGTGGCGGTAACTCCGGAGTCGAGGCCGCGATCGACCTGGCGGGTATCGTCTCGCACGTGACGCTGCTGGAGCTCGGCGGCGAGTTGCGCGCCGACGAGGTGTTGCAGCGCAAGCTGCGCAGCCTGAGCAATGTGGACATCGTCCTCAACGCGCGTACCACCGAGGTCCTCGGTGACGGCAACACGGTGACGGGACTTTCCTACACCGCTGTCGAAACAGGCGAGGACCGGAAGCTCGACGTCGAGGGCGTGTTCGTGCAGATCGGTCTTTTGCCGAACACCGAATGGCTCGAAGGTGCCGTCGAGCTGACCAAGCACAAGGAGATCGTGGTCGACGAGCGAGGCGCGACCTCCGTGCCGGGAGTGTTCGCCGCGGGCGACTGCACGACCGAGCCCTACAAGCAGATCGTGACGGCGATGGGGTCCGGTTCGACCGCGGCCCTGAGCGCGTTCGACCACCTGGTCCGTACCTCGGCCCCGGACGCCGACTGAACGGCACAGCGAAAGGAGAAGGCCTGTCCCGGAAGGGACAAGCCTTCTCCTTTCCTATCCGGCACTCCCTAAGGGAGCGGGTGGCTACTCGCCGATCCCGGAGTTCTCGGCCGCACGCACCATTCGCCTCTTCTCCGAAGCGGAGATGACGTTGTCGGCCAGCAGGTCATCGGCCACCTTGGTGACGTGGTTCAGGAAAGCTCCGTGATCCCGGTACTCGGCGTGTGCGGCGATCAGGTCGTTGATGGTGCAGCCGTTGCCGGTGTCGACATTGGCAACGGTACTGTCGTGCCCGTTGACGACCATCGTATCCCGGATGTCCGAGCCGGGGCAGGCGTCACCCTCGGCCGCGACGACGGTGAACGTCAATTCGCCGTCGTCGGACCTGTTCCCGGCATGGTCGGTGGCGTGGTAGCGCACCGTGTGCTTACCCGGCTCGTTCACCATGATCGGTTCGCTGTAGGCGGTGTACGATCCGCCGTCGAGCGAGTAACGCAGGAAGCGCACCCCTGAATCCGGATCGTTGGCGGACAAGGCCACGGTGGCGGAGTCCACGTAGTTCCACTGTGCATCCTGCGAACCCGTGAGTTGTGCGTTCACCTCGGGTGGGGTGGTGTCTTCGGGGTCGCCTTCGAGCACGGTGAGGGTGGTGGAGCCGGTTTCGGAGGTGTTTCCTGCGTTGTCGGTTGCTTGGTATTGGATGGTGTGGTCGCCGGGTGTGTTGATGGTGAGTGGTTCGGTGTAGGGCTGGAAGCCGGTGTCGTCGAGGTCGTATTCGATGGTGTCGACGCCGGATCCGGAGTCTTGTGCCGTGATGGTCACGGTGGCGGAGCCGATGTAGTTGCCGTCTTCGTCTTGGTCGCCTGCCACCTCCGCGTTCACCTCGGGTGGGGTGGTGTCTTCGGGGTCGCCTTCGAGCACGGTGAGGGTGGTGGAGCCGGTTTCGGAGGTGTTTCCTGCGTTGTCGGTTGCTTGGTATTGGATGGTGTGGTCGCCGGGTG
>JAJYTH010000185.1 GCA_021793175.1 Actinomycetes bacterium | reverse complement strand
ACCCCAAATCGCTGAGCCCTCAGCGATTTGGGGTTGCTCGGCTCGAACTGCTTCACGAGCTTTGCCCACAGCAGGCGCGCGGCCCGCAGCTTCGCGACCTCCATGAAGAAGTTCATGCCGATGGCCCAGAAGAACGACAGCCGCGGGGCGAACGCGTCGATGTCGAGCCCGGCGTCCAGGCCTGCGCGGATGTACTCGACGCCGTCGGCCAACGTGTACGCCAACTCCAGATCGGCCGTGGCCCCGGCCTCCTGCATGTGGTAGCCGGAGATCGAAATGGAGTTGAACTTCGGCATCCGCTGCGAGGTGAACGCGAAGATGTCGGAGATGATCCGCATCGACGGCTGCGGCGGGTAGATGTAGGTGTTGCGGACCATGAACTCCTTGAGGATGTCGTTCTGGATGGTCCCCGCCAGCTGCTCGGGCCGAACACCCTGTTCCTCGGCCGCCACCACGTACAGCGCCAACACGGGCAGGACGGCGCCGTTCATGGTCATCGACACGCTCATGCGGTCGAGCGGGATGCCGTCGAACAGCTGCCGCATGTCGTAGATCGAGTCGATGGCCACGCCCGCCATGCCGACATCACCGGCCACGCGCGGGTGGTCGGAGTCGTAACCGCGGTGGGTGGCGAGGTCGAACGCCACGGACAGGCCCTTCTGGCCCGCGGCGAGGTTGCGCCGGTAGAAGGCGTTGGACTCCTCGGCCGTGGAGAACCCGGCGTACTGGCGGATGGTCCACGGCTGGGTGGTGTACATCGTCGGGTACGGGCCCCGCAGGTACGGCGCGATGCCGGGATAGGTGCGCAGGAAGTCCAGGCCCGTCAGGTCCTCCGCCGTGTAGAGCGGTTTGACCCCGATGCCCTCCGGGGTCTCCCACGTGAGCGCGTCGACGTCCTTGCCGGTGGCGGCGCGCAGCGCCTCCGTCCATTCCTGCCTGTCGCCGCTCGGTGCGGCGCCGGACCCCAGCTCGATGTCGCTGAAATCGGGAATGCTCATCGCGCGACTCCCAGAGTGTCGAGGGTGTCAGAGAGGACGGCGAGTGCGTCGCATCCGGTGTGGACGTAACCCGTGACGCCGTCGATGTCGGCCGGTTTGCCCGCGAGCAACACCGTGGTCGCGCCCGCCGAACGCAGGGCCGCGGCCAGGGCCTCGGCGTCCTCGCCGTACGCGGTGTCGCTGCCACACAGGCAGGCCACGGTGGTTCCGCTGTCGCGGAAGGCGGCCACGAGGTCCTCGACGGACGGGTCGGCAAGGCCTGGGTTCACCGGCTCGATCCCACCCGCCTGGAAGAGGTTCGCGGCGAACGTGGCCCGCGCCGTGTGCTGCGCCAGCGGGCCGAGCGTGGCGAGGAAGACCTTCGGTCGGCTGCCGTGCTCGGCGAGGTGGGCGTCGGACCGGTCGCGGAGCCGTTCGTAGTCTTGCGCGTACCGGACTCGCGGAAGCCCTCCGCCTTCCTCCGCCGGTCGAGGCGCCCGCTCGAAGGTGTTCTCGTCCAGCAGCGGGAACTCGCTGACGCCGGTGATCGGGTCACGACGGGTCGCGATCCGCCGCGATCGCTTCTGCCACGTGTCGGCCAAACGGTCGGCCAACGCGCCCGAAGCGAGTTCAGCCTCGATACCGCCTGCCTTCTCGATGGCGGTGAACTCGTCCCAGGCCGCGCGCGCGAGCGCGTCGGTGAGGTTCTCGACGTACCACGAGCCACCCGCCGGGTCGATCACGTTGGCGAGTTTGCTTTCCTCCAGCAGGATCGCCTGGGTGTTGCGGGCCAACCTGCGCGAGAACTTCTCGGGCAGTCCGATCGCGTGGTCGAACGGCAACACGGTCACCGCGTCGGCACCGCCGACACCGGCCGCGAAGCAGGCGACGGTGGTGCGCAGCAGGTTCACCTCGGGGTCCCGACGGGTCAGCATGGCGGGCGAGGTGACAGCGTGCTGGCGCATGGCGATGTCGGAGGCACCACACACTTCCAACACACGTGCCCACACTCTGCGCGCGGCACGGAACTTCGCGATGGTGCCGAACTGGTCGGTGGTCGCGGCCAGCCGGAACTCGATGCGCGCGGCGGCCGCATCGACGTCGAGCCCGGCATCGGTCACGGCACGGAGATACGCCACCGCCGTGGCGAGCGCGGCGCCGAGTTCCTGGGCGTCGGAGCCGCCGGCTTCGTGGTAGGGCAGACCGTCGGCCACCAGTGTGGACAGTTTCGGGTAGCGCTCGGCGAGCCTGGCCGTGAGCGCGGCGGCGGCACCCACGTCCTGCTCGCGGCCTGTGCGTGCGCGGACGCCGATCGGGTCCGCGCCCAGACCACCCGCCACCTCGGTGTCGGGCACGCTGCGCTCGGCGTACAGCGCGAGCAGGGCCTCCGCCGAGCGCTCGTACTCCTCACCCGCGTCGAGCACGACCGGGGCGAGGTCGAGCTGCACCTCCCGCAGAACGGCGTCGAGTGAGGAAACCGGCACCGCGCCGGGCTCGTTCTCCCCCACGCGCAGCCACAGCGACGTCACCCCGCCGTCGAGGTCGGTCAACACCGCCTCGTTGAGGTCGGCGGCAGCGGCGGCGTCGAAGTTCTCCCCCGCCTCGTAGTGGGCCCGCGTGTCCCAGCCTGCGAGTACGTGGCCGTCGGGCCGGGCGCCTCGGACGAACGGAGGCAGTCCGGGGAATCCCGAGGGCGGGGCCGGGTCGTCGGCGGTGTAGAGCGGCTGGATCTCGATTCC
>JAJYTH010000184.1 GCA_021793175.1 Actinomycetes bacterium | reverse complement strand
GTACGGTCGCCACACCCACCCAGAATTTTTGAGTAACACCGGAGGAAAACGTGGCACTTCCCCAGCTCACCGAGGAACAGCGTGCTGCGGCGCTGGAGAAGGCCGCCGCCGCCCGCCGCGCTCGTGCAGAGCTCAAGGAACGGCTCAAGCGTGGCGGTACGACCCTCGCCGAAGTGCTGAAGCAGGCCGACGAGGACGAGGTCCTCGGCAAGATGAAGGTCTCAGCGTTGCTGGAGGCTCTGCCGGGCGTGGGTAAGGTGCGCGCACAGCAGACGATGGAGCGCTTGGAGATCGCGTCCAGCCGTCGTCTGCGTGGCCTCGGCGACAGGCAGCGTAAGGCGTTGTTGGCCGAGTTCAGCGGCGAGTGAGCGAGCAGAATCGCGGCTCGAGCGCGGCGGGCCCAACGGCCGGTCGTGAAAAGGACGGTGAGTCGGTGCCGGGCAGGAGCCCGAGGCACCGGCTCACCGTTGTCTCGGGGCCGTCCGGGGTCGGCAAGTCGAGCGTCGTCGCCGAGTTGTGCAGGCTGTGCCCGGACATCTACCTCAGCGTTTCGGTGACCACCCGTGCGCCGAGGGCGGGCGAGGTCGACGGCGAGCACTACCACTTCGTGGACCACGAGCGGTTCGCCTCCATGGTCGCCAACGGCGAACTGCTCGAACACGCTGAGTTCGCGGGCAACTGCTACGGCACACCCCGTGAGCCGGTGGAGCGGATGCTCGACCAAGGCCGCCCGGCGGTGCTGGAGATCGAGCTCAAGGGCGCCCGTCAAGTGCGGGCCGCCATGCCCGAGGCGCAGTTGGTGATGCTGCTGCCGCCGTCTTGGGACGAGCTCGTCAACAGGCTCACCGGCCGGGGTACGGAGCGGGACGACGCCGTGCGGGCACGATTGCGTGAGGCCGAGCGGGAGCTCAAGGCCGCAGACGAGTTCGATGCCCGCATCGTCAACGCCGACGTGCGAACCGCCGCGCGAGAGTTGCTAAGCTTGGTGATTGGCCGAACCACCGTTTGCGACGATACGGAGCACGATCAGTGACCGCGATTACTCTGGGTCCGCAGGGCGAGCAGCTCGAAGGCATCACCAACCCGCCCATCGACGAGCTGCTGGAGAAGGTCAGCTCCAAGTACGCTCTCGTGATCTACGCCGCCAAACGCGCCCGCCAGATCAACGACTATTACGCCCAGCTGGGCGAGGGACTGCTGGAATACGTGGGTCCGCTCGTCGAGCCGGGGCCGAGGGAGAAGTCGCTGTCGATCGCGTTGCGCGAGATTCACGCGGGTCTGCTCGAGCACACCGAAGGCGAGTAGTTCACCGGTGGGAACACGACCACGCGTCGTCCTCGGTGTCGGAGGCGGCATCGCCGCCTACAAGGCCTGCGAGGTGCTGCGAGGACTCACCGAGTCCGGACATGACGTGCGGGTCGTGCCGACCGCCGCGGCACTGAAGTTCGTCGGGGCCGCGACTTTCGAGGCCTTGTCGGGGCATCCGGTGCACACGGACGTGTTCACCGCCGTGCCCGAGGTGCAGCATGTCCGTGTCGGTCAGGAGGCCGACCTGGTGCTGGTGGTCCCGGCCACGGCCGACCTGTTGGCCAAGGCGGCCCACGGGGTCGCCGACGACCTGCTCACCAACACGCTGTTGACAGCGCGTTGCCCGGTGGCGTTCTTCCCCGCCATGCACACCGAGATGTGGGAACACCCGGCGACCCGCGACAACGTGGCGTTGCTGCGGTCCCGGGGTGTTGTGGTCACCGAGCCCGACTCGGGGAGGTTGACGGGTAAGGACACCGGGAAGGGACGTCTGGCCGACCCCCGGGAGATCGTCGACCTGGCACGGCTGTTGCTGGCGAGGTCGGACGCGCTGCCCAGGGACTTGGAGGGCGTGCGGGTCGTCGTGTCGGCGGGCGGCACTCGGGAGCCACTGGACCCGGTCCGTTTCCTCGGTAACAGGTCGTCCGGCAAACAGGGTTACGCCCTCGCCAGGGTCGCCGCGCAGCGTGGTGCGGAAGTGACGCTCGTCGCCGCGCACACGGCTGCCTTACCCGCTCCCGCCGGGGTGCGTGTGGTGTCCGTTTCCACCGCCGCCGAGTTGCAGACGGCGGTGGAGGACGTGGCCGTCGATGCCGATGTCGTCGTCATGGCGGCGGCGGTCGCGGATTTCCGTCCCGCCGAGCGGGCCGAGCACAAGATCAAGAAGCAGGACGACGATTCGGCGCCCACGGTGCTGCTGGCCCGTAACCCGGACATACTCGCCGGGCTCGTGCAGCGCAGGCGGCCGGGCCAGCTTCTCGTGGGATTCGCGGCCGAGACAGGTGACGAGCACGGTAGTGTGCTCGACCACGGCAGGGTCAAACTGAAGCGTAAGGGCGTCGATCTGCTCGTGCTCAACGCCGTCGGTGAGGGCAGGGCGTTCGAGGTGGACGAGAACACGGGCTGGTTGCTGACGTCCAGTGGTCTCGAACAGCGCATTCCGTTGGGTGCCAAGTCGGAACTGGCGGCCACGGTGTGGGATGCCGTGGCGGAGTTGGTGCGTGCGGGTGAACGGCGACAGTAGGCTTTGTCGCGTCAGCATGTCGAACGAGAATGAGGCGAGGAGCCGGTGAGCACGTCGAACCGCAGGTTGTTCACGTCGGAGTCCGTCACGGAGGGCCACCCGGACAAGATTTGTGACGCGGTCAGCGATTCTATCTTGGATGCCTTGTTGGCTGTTGATCCGCGGAGTCGGGTCGCGGTGGAGACGTTGATCACCACTGGGCAGG
>JAJYTH010000183.1 GCA_021793175.1 Actinomycetes bacterium | reverse complement strand
CACCGATGATCCGGCATGGGGTCGAGCACCTATCGGTCCCGCTGCCAACACATCAGCCACCGACCAACGCAGAGGACCATCGGCGCGGCCGTGCCATCACGGTCCTAGCCTGCCCCGCATGTGGGAACCCCTGCCGTGAACACCGGACAGCGCACGGAAAACCGTGGCCGTGAGTCCGGTCCCACCGAGCTCAGACAGTGCTGGGGTGCCACGGCCCAGCTCATGTACACACCACGGGTGCTCGGCGTGCCCCGAAGTCGCCGAGCACCCGTCAGCGCTTGTACCCGGGCACCGGGCGGAACCGCACGGGCAGCGACGTCAGATGGCGGTTCCACAGCGACGGAGTGAACGTCAGCTCATCGACGGGCACCGTGACCGCGACGTCGTCCAGCGAGTCCAGCGCCGTCTCCACCGAGATACGGGCGATGAGCCGCGCCGCCCGCTGGGCGGGGCAAGCGTGTGAGCCGGCGCTGAACGACAGGTACGCGCGGTTGCCGATCTCCAGCCACGGGTCGTTGCTGTGTACCCGGAAATCCGCGTTCCCCGCCGCGAAACTGAGGATGACCGCGTCTCCCCTGCTGATCCGCTGACCGGCCAGCTCGCAATCGGCCGCGGCGTATCGGCCCATCAGGTTCGCCACGGGCGGGTCCCGCCACAGCACCTCGTCGAGAGCTTCGTCGACCCCCAGCCGACCACCGCGCAACCGAGCGGTGAACCGGTGGTCGGTCAGCATCAGCTGCAACGCCAAGGCGATCCAGATACCGGTCACCTCGTACCCCATGCCGATGATCATCATCATGGCGTGAAGTACTTCGTCCTCGCTGTGCATGTTGGGGTGCCGCACCAGCATCGACGTCATGTCGTTGCGCGGCTCGGCCCGCCTCTTGCGCACTAGGTCGACCAACAGCCGCTGCATCGAATCGTCGGCGAAATACGACTCGATGCCCGCCAGCAGCGTTCCCCTCAGCTTCTCGCGGTCCTCGGCGCTCACCCCGAGCAGGCTCAACATCACCAGCATGGGGATGGCGGCGGAGTACTCCGTCACCAGGTCGGCCTCGCCACGCGTGGAGAACGCGTCGATCAGGCCGAGACACTCACGCTCGATGATGCGTCGAAGCTGATACTCGTCGAGGGCGTCGAAACCCTCCTCCACGGGGGACCGCAACCTACGGTGCCGTTCCCCGTCGGCGTAGACGGCGTTGTCCAATGGGGACAACAATGCCGCCAACGGTGCGTCCGGCGGGATGACACCATTGGTGTATTCACGCCACGTCCGCGGGTCGTGGGAGAACAACCGTTCGTTGCGCGCGACCTGGCAGATCTCCGCATGCCCCATGACGAGCCAACCGTTGACACGGGGCATCAATTCCACGGGCGCGACCGGACCCCAACGGGCCTGCAACTCGTCGTAGATGCCCTGTGGGCTCATCGAACTGGCGAGCCGGGACAGTGGCATCAGGCCGGTCATCTCGGCCAGTGTCCGAAGCTGCCCGCTTCTGTTCATGCCACCTCCGAGTTCTTGCGCACCTCGATGGCGTACTCGACGAGGCGCATCAACGTCTTCAGCGACGAATCGCGGTCACGCGCGTCGCAGTAGACGATCGGTGTCTCCGGCAGGAGATCCAACGCCTCCCGAAGCTGCTCGGTGTCGTAATGGGGCGAACCCGGGAACTGGTTGACCGCCACCGCGAACGGCACCTGCGTGTGCAACTCCAACTGGTCGAACACTTCGAAGCTGTCCTCCAGCCTACGCGTGTCCACCATCACGAGCGCGCCCACCGCGCCGTCGGCCAACCCCTCCCACAGGTTCCAGAAACGTTTCTGGCCCGGCGTGCCGAACAGATACAGCACGATCTCGGGATTGAGGGTGATCCGACCGAAGTCCATCGCCACCGTGGTGGTGCGTTTATCGTCGAGCCCGGCCAGCGAGTCGACGCCGACGCTCGCCGCGGTCATGGTCTCCTCGGTGCGAAGCGGTGGGATCTCGCTGACCGACCCGATCAACGTCGTCTTGCCCACACCGAACGCGCCGACGACCAGGATCTTGACCGACTGGATGACGGTCGAGGCCACGTAACGTTCAGAGCTTTCGAAGCCCATTCAGTACTTTCTCCAGCAATTCGATTTCGGGCATGACGAGCCGTTGCGGGGTGGAGCGCACCACGAGATGCCCGGAGTCGACCAGGTCCGACACGAGCACCACGACCACGCTGACCGGTAGGCCAAGGTGGACAGCGGCTTCGGCAACGGACAACATCCCGCGGCACAGATCCACCAGCGACCGTTTCTCCCGACTCATCGCCGTCGGAAGCTGTGCCTCGGGATTGGCGACCAGCAGTGTCTCCGGGCGCAATGTGTTACGCGACGGGTGAGCTCGGCCGCCTGTGATGACATACGGCCGTACCGGTCTGTCCTGGTATTCGTCGGAGTGGTCCATGATCAGCGCGTACGGGTCGGCGTACTGAGGGTCCGCTCACCGATCTGGAGTACTTGGAGCTGCATCTGCTGTGCGATGAGGCCGGGATCGATCACCGGTTCGGTGACGACGGCGAGCCGCGAGCCGTCGCCCGCCCCCCGCACGAACAGGAATCCGCCGTCGAATTCCACCATCACCTGCTTGGGATCGCCGCCCGCACCGAACTCGTCACCGACGCCTCTGCCGAGCGAGGTCAGCCCCGCACAGGTGGCGGCGAGCTTGTCTGCGATGTCGGCGTTGGTCTGTTCGGTCTTCACCTTCAGCAGACCGTCGGAGGTGAGCACGATCGCGTGTCGCACACCGCGCACACTCCTGATCTGCTCCAACATCCAACTGTTGT
>JAJYTH010000087.1 GCA_021793175.1 Actinomycetes bacterium | reverse complement strand
TCGACAGGCAGGCCAGAGCCTCCTGCTCGGCACGAGGGTCCCCGTGTTCGGCGAGCACTTCTGCCAGGAAGGTGCGAGCGTCGAGGGTCGACGGGTGTTCCGCGCCGTGGACGCGTTCGTTGTCCGCGACGATCTTTCTCAAGGATCGGATGGCCTTCTTGTGGTTTTGCGTTTGGACCAGAGCACGTGCCAGCCCGTGCCGTGCATGCAAAGTCACCGGGTCGGTCGCACCGAGCGCCCGCGTGGCCTCCGTTACCAGCCGCTCGGACTCACCCAGCACCTCCTGCGTCCGCTCCATGTCGAGGAGGAGTGCCAGGTGATTGCTTCGGGCCTGCAGCGTTGCCGGAGAGGTGCGGCCCCGAGTGTGCGTGAGTCCTTCGATGAGCGTGCGGTATCGCCGCTCGGCCTCGGCCGAATTCCCCATCAGGTGCTCGACGTTCGCCAGTTTCATCCGGCACACCAGTGTGTCGGCGACGTCGGCTCCGAACGCGCGCATCAGGCCGGCGGACACAGTCCGCAGCAGGCTTCTCGCTTCCTCGTACCTACCCAACTGGATCAGTAGCTCACCGAGATTGTTGCCGCTGCTGAGCGTGTCCGGGTGCGTAAGGCCCAGCGCCCGGCGGCGTGCCTTGTACACGACCCGTTGTATCCGCTCGGCCTCGGTGAACGAACCCCGTGAATACAGTGCGAAGGCGAGGCTGTGTTGGTTGGCGAGCGTTTCGGGAGCAGTGGGGCCGAGCGACGCTCGGGTGGCTGCGGCGAGCTCGCGATAAGCGGTGACGGCGAGTTCCAGTTCGTGCTCGTCCATGAGTGATTCGGCGTATTCCTTGCCCGCAGCGAGTGTGAGCGGGTCGGAGACCCCGTATTTCTGGACGCAGTGTTGGTACTGCAAACCGAGAGACATCACCGAGCCGAGTAGTACGTCGACGACGAGCGTACCGTCCGCTTTGGTAGAGGTGCTGACCGTGAACGGCTCCTCGGTCGAGCGACGCCACTGCTGTCCCAGTCCACGGCCACGGCGAAACCATTCGCGGATTCCCACCAGATGACCCCCTTGGCCGTGTAGTCGGTCATTAGATTGTGGCCGATCACGGTACCTGGCGAAAGGTGCCATTGCCTCGACCGTCTCGATTCGGCCACTCAGGGCACAGGTGTCGTGAGTGGCTCGATGCCGTCGTCGTGTCTTTCAGGAGAGGCACTATTTCCGATCAGCCGGTCACCGGGTCGGTGAAAGCACGCTTCGGCTTTCCGGGAAAGCCTTTCTTTCCTCAACCGGTGGTGCACATCGGCTTCGCTGTCCGTAGAGATATTCGAGTACTCGGCAGGGTTCCGCAGTGGGTCAGCCGTTCGTCCTCCATTCCCGCGAGGTGTTGTGCCGGTGCTGTGTCGTGTCGGTCAGGGTGGGGAAGCGGTTCGAAACGTCGTTCTCCAAGCAAACAGTCGGATGAGCCTCGCGTCCACCCCACCGCCTGGAACGCGCCCGGTGCCACAGTGGTCGGCAACGTCGAGCCGGGGTCGCTGGTTCTCGGCTTGCCGGCGCGGGTGGTGCGCTGGGTGGGCCCGAGGGAGCGGGATCAGATCATCGACGGCGCGCAGCACTATGTGGACCTGCTCGACCTCCACCGCGCGGGAGTGCACCGCGACCGATGAGGGCGGACGAGACCCGGTTGCCTGGTTCGAGGACTCGGCCGAGGCCGAAAGGTCGTTCCTTTCGGGTCCGTAGCATGCTGAAGGGCTGATGTGGTCTTCGACGGCTCAGGCCATGTCGGCTTTCTCGGGCTTCCTCGGCTGCGGCCGCCTCGAAGAACGCTCCGCTCGGTCGAATTTCGTGATCACCGGGATTCGCGGCATCGCACCATGGCGAGAGCCTGCCTGACCGGTCGTCCTTAGTATCCCCGAGCTCCGCTCGAAGCGGCAGTGTGTCCCCGGTGTTTTCCGACATCGTCGACATATGTCCCGGGTGAGGAGCCCGTGACGGACCGAGACCGGTGTGCCTCCACAGTGGTGTCGACCACTCGGCGGGGACCGGTCGTCACGAAATCGGTTCGGACCGGAGGGAACTGATAGCACACTTCGTACGTCTGTCGTGGCATCAGTGATCAAGCACACGAGTTGAACGTGGGCGGTGTCCACAGTGTCCACAGCCGTCGAGCAAGGGGGTTGAACAGATGGCCGGTTTCGATGCGGTTCCCGAAGAGCTGCAGGAGACGGCGGGCCGAATCGGTGAGGTCGTGAGTGGTGTCGCGAACATGGTCTGGCGCAGACCGAGCGGCGACTACGGGCATCCCGGTGTGCAGGCAGGTTGGGACCAGTTCGTCGAGCAGTTGAAAGCTCACGTCGAAGCGCTACGAGACACCGTGGAGGAGTTCGGCGGGAAGCTCAACGAGGCGGCCGGCAAGTACCGGGAGACCGAGGCCGAGAGCGGTGGCACCCTGAAAGCCTTCGGCGACCTGGTGGAAAGCCATGGCGGTGCGATCGGGGGGGGATCGCAGGAGGAGCCGCCGGAGGAGTCGCAGGGGAATCGCCGGTGGTGCCCTCGGTGCCGCGTCGGGAGCGGCCGCGGGCAGCGCCGCGGGGGAGAGCATCGGAAGCGTTCTGGAGGGTGAAGGGCCGGTGCCGCGGGAGGACGGTGAGGGCGCGCTCCTGAGGGTTCGCTTCTGGAATTTTCAGAACAACAGTCACAGGCGAGAGCCGGGGTACGGCAGCAAAGGATCGGTGTGGTGATGGCTGAGCTGGGACAGACCGATAATCCCAGAGACCTCGTCCCGGGGGAGCCGGAGGCGATCTCCGATGACCTGCGGGAATTGATCGGCACGCTCACCTCGCTGGACGAGATCGGTGGCAGTCTCGGCCGAATCGACCCGGTGCAGTGAGTCGGAGAGGCGAGCAACGCTTTCCGCTCCGCCTTCGGCGACGAGGTGCCGAGATGGGCTCAGGCGGTGGAGCGAGCCGGCGACGGTGGGGAGTTGCTCTGTGACTTCGCCGACGTGCTGAACTAGGGGCAGTGCGAGGCGCAGCGCGCGATCGAGCTGTACCACCAGGCGCAGGCCGCCAGCCGCGCGGCCGCGGCACAGGCCATCCTGGACGCCGCGCGGCAACGGGTCGAGGAGGCCGGCGGCATGGTCGCCATGGCGCTCGGCTTCTCCCCGGACGGTGAGGGCGGATACAAACATTCGTTCGGCGAGAGCGAGTGGGGCGCCGAGCAGCGGACGACACAGCGCCGCTGGGACCCGGAGACAGGCAAGTGGGTCGACGAGGACCCCGGTGGTTGGCAACACAATCGGCATGGCAGCAGCTACAAGAACGAGTGGGGCAGCCAGGCCGACGGCCTGATGCACGACAAGCTTCGCGACCTACTCGGTGGCTTCGGCATCGAGATCCCGTTCGCCGAGACGTTCGGCCTGGAGGAAGGGCGGACCGAGTCCCGCAATTCCATCGACTGGATGGGCGGCGACGCCTCCGGTGATTTCGAGTTCGGACCGATGTCCGGCAAGGGCAGCGCGGAAGGTTCGCTGCTCGGGGCTGGTGCCGGTGCTTACCGGGAGGTCACCGCCGACGGGATCACCGCCGGGGCCGATGCCGAGGCGTATCTGGCCAAGGGCGGTGTGCAGGGCGAGGTGGGCCTGGGCCACGGAGTCAACGCGAGTGGCAAGGCCGAGGGAATGGTCGGTGCCTCCGCGGAGGCCACGGGCAGCGTGGACGCTTTCGATACCAAGGGCAATGCGGAGGCTTTCATCGGCGCTCGTGCCGACGCTTCCGGCGAGATGAACTTCGGCGACCACGCCAGCGTGTCGGCCAATGGTGACGCGATGGCGGGAGCCACGGTGTCGGCAGAAGGCAGTGTCGGCTTGACCGGCGTGAATGTCGGCGGTGAGGCCTTCGCCGGGGCGCGAGCCGGTGGCGATGTCGGTGCCGAGGTGGCCGGTGTCGGCGCCGGTGTGAACGGTGAGGTCTGGACCGGTGCCGGGGTAGAGGGCAACGCTCAGTTCGGCATGGGCGACGATGGCAAGTTCCACGTGGGCGCGTCGGTCGGTGTCGGCCTCGGTGTCGGCGGCAAGGTCGGCTTCGACGTGTCCGTCGATCCGGGCGGGGTCGTGGACGCCGTCGGCGATGCGGCCAATGCGGTTGGAGAGGTCGGCAACGCGATGGGGAACACCACCCGCAACGCGGCCGAAGCCGTGGGCGACTTCTTCGGCTTCTAGTCGACACGGCTGCCCGAGATTGACGAGAGAGGCGAAGAGATGGCCACGACAATCCCGGTGCCGATCCAATTCTCCCTGCCGGAAGGGTGGGTATCGGTCAACCCGGACGAGATCAACACCCCGGAAGCCGCGTTCGTCGCGTTGCACCCGGGTTCCAGAGGCGGTGGGTTCACACCCAATATCACGATCACCGGCGAACTGAGGGACGCCGAGGTTCCCCTGAACCAGATCGCGGCGGAGTCGGTCGACCGGCTTCGCCGGGGCGCGCACGAGGTGAAGCTCGGTCGCACCACCGAGGGCGGCACGGCGGAGAACCCGGTCTACACCCAGGCGGTCCGGGTGCAGGTGGACCTGGGCGGCCAACCACAGTACCTGGTGCAGTACCAGGTGTTCATGGTGTTCGTCGATACCGCCGAACCCGACAGGAGGGCGGTGCTGCAGGTCGTGCTGACCTCCAAATTGGATCAGTTCCCGCAGGTCATCGATGATTTTCAGGCATTCATCGACTCCATTCGTCCGGAATAGGCAAGGAAAGTTCTCGGAGATCTGGCATGAGTGAGACGATCAAGCGGCTTCTGCGACGTGTGGAGGCGATCGACACGGCCGCGGCGGAGAACCGCGCGCGTGCGGAGAACTATCGGCGCATGACCGAGGAGCTGGCCGACGTCACGGGCACCGCCAGCTCGCCGGACGGGGTGGTGACCGTGGTCGCCGGTCCGGACGGCCCGGTCAAGGAAATCACTTTCTCCGAGCAGGTGCGCAAGGTGGATCCCGCGGCGTTGTCCGCCATCGTGGTGCACACCATCGCGCAAGCCCGGGTGGAAGCGACTCGGGGACAAGCGGAGGTGATGCGCCGCAACCTCGACGACACCCATCTGCTGGACCAGGTGTTGGCCGAGGACGCCCGGATGTTCGGGGATCAGCGGCCGGTCGATCCCGGCCCGCCACCGGTGGCGACCACGATCGGTGCCCCGGTCGATTGGTCCCGTTCACAGTCCGCTGCCCGCCGGGTGTCGGGTGACGGCGATAGTTTCGAGGATTTCCAGATCCTCCGTCGGCCGTGACATCTTCCGGAATCGACGGCGTGGCGAAGAGAGGGGTTCATGAGTACCGGGGTCGTTCTCACGATCGTGATCGGCGGCACCGTGCTCCTGTTGGGGGCGGTCGCGGCATTCGTGTTCTGGATCAAACGATCGTTCGTGGGTAGAGCGGAGGTGTCGCTGGACGCGCTCCGCGAGGAAGCCGCTCGGCGCGGCTGGACGTACGCCGAGCGCGACGATACCCAGGTCGCGCTCTACGACCGGCAGTACAACCGGCGTAGCCGGTGGGAACCGTTGACTCATCCGCCGCGCGCGAAAGCCGCCCGAGACGTGATCACCGGGACGCATCGCGGCCGTCCTTTTATCGCGGCTACCTTCGACACCGTCTACCAAGGTCGGCACCAACCCGAACGTGCGATCTGGGTGGCCGCTCCCGCGCCGCATCCGATGCTGAGCATTCAGCGGATGGTGGCGGTGCAGAACGCGATCAATCGCAGGATCGGTCTGGGAGGTGTGCAGACCGGGAACGTGGAGTTCGACCGGCAGTTCGAGGTGCTCAGCGAGGACGAGCGGTTCGCTCACGCCGTGCTGAGTTCTCAGCTGCTGGAGTTCCTGCTCACTGATCCACGTTCGTTTCGGGGCGTGTATCTGCGGGGCGAGTACCTGGACGTGCTCGACCCTGTGCAGGATCACCGCAATCCGAACGAACTCGTGGCCGCGTTGGACCTGCGCTGCGACATCTTGGATCGCATACCCGCGTGGTCCTGATCGCAGTCCGGTTCCTCACGGACATGTCCACGTCCGTGAGGAACCGGCGCGCCGTGTGAGACTCGCCGCGAGCCCTCGCGCGGGGACGCCTTGGCGAAGTGCGGGGATTCGCGTTGCCGACGCTGTTCGGCGTATCCGCCTGTACCCCGCCTGTACCGTTCCTGTGCCGCCCGAGTCGGCAGCGTCCGTTCCTTCACCGTCGTCCGATGCGACGGGTCCGCGTATGGCGGGGACCCACACGCACGGAAGTGGTATCCGTGTCATGAGCGTGTGCGGGGGGAGACTGTTCGGAGTGTAGAGCCTGATCGAGGGCTTGCAGGGCTTCGGAGGCGGACTCGAGGGCCACGACGTGTTCGTCGCTGAGTCGCGTCATCGCCGTCCAGATCGTGCCCGACCACACCGTGTCGATCGATTCGCGCGCGGCCAGTGACTTCTCTGTGGGGGACAGTCGGGTCACCCGTCGATCCTCCGGGCAGCGTTGTCGCGCGACGAGGCCGCGTCCGACCAGTGCGCGGACGGCTGTGCTGACGTTGCTCTGCTGCATTCCCAGCTGTCTGGCCAGTTCGGTGACCGTGATCCCGGGTGCTTCCAGGACCTGTTTGATCACGGCAAGCTCCGTCGTGGGCAGGGGATCGAGACCGGCCACCTCGGGGACCATCCGATGGATCGTCCACGCGAGATTGCGTAGCACGGTCGCCAGTTCCCGCCGGTCTGCCATCGCCTCACCATGGGCTGTTGCCATACCTGCGAGTTTACCCCATATCATTCAATATATATTGAAAGATATCTTTTCGCCGATGGTTCCTAGGAAAGAATTCGATGCCTGAATCCCTGGTGCGTCCCAGCCCGCGCCGCGCCTCGCCGCGACGGTCGTCGCGCTGCTGTGTCTGCTCACCGCGGTCGCCCCACTGGCGATCGACATGTACCTTCCGGCTTTCCCGGAGATGGCCGGCGACCTGGGCGCCAGTGCTTCCGGTATCCAGCTGACGCTGACCGCGTGTCTGGTCGGACTCGGGTTCGGACAGTTGTTCATCGGGCCGCTCTCCGACGCCGTCGGACGGCGGCGGCCCCTGCTGATCGGTTCCGCGGTGTGCTTGGTCGCCAGCGTCGTGTGCGCCCTGGCACCCAACGTCGAAGTCCTCGCGGTGGGCCGGTTCGTGCAGGGCCTGAGTGGCGCGGCCGGAGTCGTGCTGGCCAGGGCCATCATCTCCGACACGGCCCGTGGTGCGGTCGCCGCGAAGCTGTTGGGCGTTCTGATGATCATCAACGTCATCGCGCCGGTGGTGGCTCCGCTGTCCGGTGGTGCGATCATCGCGACCCTGGGGTGGCGTGCGGTGTTCTGGGTCCTGGCCGGGCTGACGCTGCTCATGCTCCTCGGCACGATGTTGTGGGCCAAGGAGTCGTTGCCGCCGTCGAAGCGGATCCGAGGCGGCTTCAAGGCCACGCTCGTCGGTGTCCGGAAGACGCTGGGCAACCGGAACTACGTCGGTTACTTGCTTACCTTCTGCTTCACGTTCGCCGCGTTGTTCGCCTACATCGCCGCGTCGCCGTTCGTGATGCAGAACGTGATGGGGCTTTCTGCAGTTCACCCTCGCCGCTGTGGTGTCGCCGCTCGTGGGCCTGCAGGGGGAGGAAACCGCCGTGCCAATGGGGGTGGCCATGGCCGTCGTGATCGTTCTCGCGGTGCTCTCCTTCGTCGTCCTGACTCGGAAGAAGCCGATTTCGTCGGACAGTGGCGTCGACGCCGAGGACGCGACGGTCACCACGGCCTGAGCTCGGCCGTCTCCGTACGGTCACGGAAACGGCCTATCGACAGAGGAGATCGAGACCGACTGTTCGATGAGACGCGGGGCGCTCGGCGACGCTTGCCTGAAACAGTGGTGTCCCGAGCGCCTCGTGTTACCGATGGCGAACTCCGGATCGCCCGGGGATGGGTAGGCGGTGCCCGGGCGGAGGCGTGGCGCTGCTCACGCGGCTCGGTGGCGAATTTCTCGACAGGTCGCGTCGGGCCGTCACAAGATGTCGGAAAACGGGCTCTTCGCCTCGATATAGGTGGAATGCCGGCATAGAGGACGCCTTCCGAATCGTGTCCACCCCTGCCTGGCCGCTCGAAGGTAAACGGGTCGTGATCGCGGTGATTACCGCCTCGTCTACGCTCACGGCCGATGAGCTTCAGGAAGGTGTGGTCGATTCGCCCAGCGCAGCGCTGTACCGCGTTGCCGGCGCGAGCATGCCCGGCACACGACGAGTCCCGGTCCGTTCACGTCCGGCGACGCGGGCCGGTCACGCACGCGGTCGCAGCTGTTTCTCACCGGTGGGCGCCGGACCGAATCAAAGACAGCGCACGGGGCGGACCACGCCAGGGTGACTCCTGCCCCGTACCGTCGGTGATGCCGGGCTAACGGAGGGGCTGCCGGAACCGGCCCCGCGTGGAACACGCCGGTTCACCGGTGTGGGACGTCTGAGCCGCCCAGCTGACACTCGTGAAGGAACATCCGCATGACGATCACGCAAACTCGCCCCGCCGAGCAGAATCCCTCTCCACCGAGTTCGGGGCGTCGGTACCGCCCGGAACTGCAGGGAATGCGGGCGCTGGCCGTGTTGCTGGTCGTCGTGTACCACGTGTGGTTGGGGCGGGTCTCCGGTGGCGTGGACGTGTTCTTCCTCGTCTCCGGCTTCTTGATCACGGGCCAGCTGTTCCGGGCGAGTCTGCGTGGTGGCATCGAGTTCCGACCGATGTGGGGCCGCATGATCAAGCGGCTGTTACCGGCGTCCGTGGTCGTGCTGCTGGTGACGATGGCGCTGTCGGTCGTGTTCCTGCCCGAACAGCGCTGGTTCGACACCATCCGCGAGGTGGTGGCCTCGGCGCTGTTCTTCGAGAACTGGGTCCTGGTCGCGTCCTCGACCAACTACTTCGCGGATCACGACACGGCGAGCGTGGTACAGCATTTCTGGTCGCTGTCCATCCAGGGCCAGTTCTACCTGCTGTGGCCGCTGCTGATCGCGGCGGTGGCGCTGCTCGTGAGACGGGCCGGTTGGAGCCTACGCCGGACGGTCTTCGTCGTGCTGGCCGTGGTGTTCGCGGCATCCCTGGCGTTGTCGGTGTGGCTGACGGCGGTGAACCAGCCGCTGGCGTATTTCATGACGCCGACACGGCTGTGGGAATTCGCGCTGGGCGGGATGCTGGCGCTGGCCATCGATCGGGTGGTGTTGCCGAGGCTGGTCCGCATCGCTCTCGGTTGGATCGGCGTGGCGGGTCTGGTGCTGTGCGGCCTGGTCCTGACCGTCGGTGAGGTTTTCCCGGGATACGCGGCGCTGTGGCCCACGATGTCCGCGGTGTGTGTCCTGCTGGCCGGGGCGACGGAGAGCAGGATCGGCGCGGACCGGTGGTTGTCGTCCCGGCCGCTGGAGTACCTGGGCAACATCAGCTACGCGTTGTACCTGTGGCACTGGCCTTTGCTGGTGCTCTTCCTGGTCGCCACCGACCAGACGGAACCGGGTATCGCGGGTGGCCTGGCCGTCATCGCGGTGTCGTTGGTGTTGTCGGCGGTGACCTATCACCTCGTCGAACAGCCGGTGCGGAAATCCCGGGTGGGCGAGACGACCCGCTGGGGCGCGTACCGGTTCGGGGTCGTGGCGTTGGTCCCCGTGCTGGCCGCGGCAGTCGTGTGGCAGGTGGTGAGCACCGACCGCGCGTCCTTCGCGCCCGTGCTCGACGATCCGCGTTATCCCGGTGCCCAGGCGATCGCGGCGGGTGTCCCCTCGCCGGAAACGGGGGCCTCGGTGGTTCCGCCGTTCGCGGCTCTGCCGGACGAATGGGTGGCCTTCTCCGACGACGAGTGCCGGATCTCACCACGCAACGAGGACCTGCGTATCTGCACCATCGACCCACCCGGCACTCCCGTGAAGCGGATCGCGGTGGTGGGTGACTCGCATTCCCAGCAGCACATCGCCGCGTTGGCCCCCAGCGTGGAGAAGCAGGGCTGGCAGATCATCTCGATCGGCAAGGGCGGGTGCCCGTTGACCGCGGACCCGGACTGGCCGGAGGACAACTGCCCGGAGTGGAACGAAGCCGTCATCGCCGAACTGGCTGAGATGCGGCCCGATGCGGTGGTGACGATGGCCAGCCGCGACGTGCGGTTCGGGCTGCACGAGCGCACACCGGAAGGCTACGTGGAGCAGTGGCGCAGGCTTGCCGAGCTGGGCATCCCGGTGGTGGCGCTGCGGGACCACCCCCGCTACGACTACGACCCCTCGGAATGTGCGCACCAGAAGGGCATCGACGCGCCCGAGTGCATGGGGCGCAAGGAGGACTACTATCCCCCTGAACCGCCCTATGCCTCGATACCCGACATCCCTTCGACCGTGTCGTTCCTGGACTTCAGTGACTACTTCTGCGACGACGAGGTGTGTCCACCGGTGATCGGCAACGTGCTCGTCTACCTCGACGACAACCACGTCACCGCGACCTACCTGGAGACCCTCGCGCCGCAGATGGAGCGGGAGTTGATCGAGGCCCTCGACTGGTAGGGCATGCCGCGTCCTCGGTCCGTCCTGTGAAGCCGTCTACCGCCTGTTCGTGGGGTCGGCGTATGGGGAGACCGGCTCCGGTGGGTGCAGTGCGTACTCCTGGAGAACGGTGCCGATGCGAACCACCCGTGCCTCCTCGCCGCGCGGTGCGATGAGGGAGAGGCCGACCGGAAGGCCGCTGCGTTTCCCGGTTTCCGCGGGTATCGCCGCGACGGGGAAGCCGGTGGCGTTCCAGATCGCGGTCAACCGAATCAACGGGTCGCCGTCGCCACCGAGTCGGCCCGACTCGTAGCCGCCGCCCCGGACGGGCGCGATGCTCGGCGAGGACGGTTCGAGGATGACGTCGACCCCGTTGACGGCGAACCAGGCCTCCCAGGTGGCGGTGAGTTGAGCGAACGTTCGCCGCGACTCAAGATAGGCCTCCAGCGACGTGAACAGTCGGCTGGTCTCGACGAACTCCCGGATACTCGTCCGATAGTCGGCCTCCCGGCCCGCGAAGCGTCGGTGGTAGTCCGCGACCTCGGAGAACAGCACAATGCTGTAGTCCTCGCCCACCATCTCGGCAGCGGCGGGCAGCTCGACGACCTCGGCGCCGAGCTCGACACAGGCCTGCGCGGCACGTTCGAGGCCGTCGGCGATATCCGGTTCGACGCCGACCACGTGCGGTCGGTCGGTCAAAGCGACACGGACACCGGCAAGGGGACGATCCGTCACCGGGATCGATGCCGTCAGCCCGGTCAACGGCGCGGGAGGAGGGAACAGAGGACTTACCTCCGCCCCACCCGCGGCCAGTGCCTCCAACAGGACGGCGCAGTCGGCGAGACTGCGAGCCATGGGACCGGGGTGGTCGAGTGACGGGGACAGCGGAATGATTCCGTCGCGGGGGATACGGCCGTGGGTCGGTTTGATCGATGACACCCCGGACAACGCCGCCGGGACGCGTAACGATCCCGCGGTGTCCGTCCCCAACGCCGCTGGGACCATTCCAGCGGCGAGTGCCGCGGCCGAGCCCCCGCTGGAGCCACCGGCGGATCGTTCGAGAGCGTGTGGGTTGCCCACCTGGTCGGTGGTGCCGCCCGCGGCGAACTCATGCGTGTGCGTATGTCCGAGGAGCACCATCCCGGCTTCCCGCAACCGAGCCCACGCCGTCGAGTCCTCGTCGGGGACATGACCGTCGAGGACACGGCTGGAGGCCGTCAGCGGTAGCCCGGCGACGGCGTAGAGGTCCTTGAGCGCGAGCGGGATACCGCACAACAGCGGTGCCTCGTCGCCGTCGCGACGGAGTCGCTCGTCCGCGGCGCGCGCCTGTTCCCGGGACAGCTCCGGATACAGCTGTGTCCAGGCGTTGACCGAGTCGGGAGCACCGTCGAAGCTCGGCGGCCCGCCGTTGCGTTCGGCGATCCGTTGTTCGCAGGCATCGAGCAGTTCGACGGCCGACAGAGCGCCGGAGCGCAGTAACGTGGCCGCTTCACGCACACCGAGATCGGCTGGGTTCGTTGCATTGCTCACGCGGTGATTGTGGATCAGGTGAGGCGAAAAGAACATCAACTGGGTCTCCGGTACAGGTCGGTTCAACACGGTGTTGCGGTTCGTGCCGGTGAACTCGATCCCGGTCCGGAGATCGAAGAGGTGTCATTGGGCCAGAGTGAGCCCGAACGTGCCCTCCACCTGGATACCGGTTCCCTGTAGTGCGGGGACCGTATGGATACGAAGACCTCGCACGTAGGGATTCATCTCCGGCAGTTTGACCCGTTCGGAGGGGTCGTGCTTCGGACTGGCCGACCCGGTGTGCGTGCCTTGGATCCGGAGACAGACGATGTCCTGATCGGTGACGACGCGGGCGTTGTTGCCTTCGATGCCGCGTACCTTGGCGACATCGACGACGACGGTGTTCGTGATGCGATCGGACTTGCCGTTCTCCAAAGCGACGATTCTGCCGTTTGAAGCACTGTCCATCGCGGCTTGGAGCGCAGCGGTGTCGTCCGCGTCACCGTCACCGACAGCGCCGGCCAGCAACCGACGGCGAGTCGGTGCCGGTGTGGAGCGGTCGGCGTGGTCTTCGAACTCGCGGGGCTCGTTTAAGGTTCTCCTCACCACAGTGGACGGACGGTACGCAGGCGCGGGCGCACCCGACCGGATACCGTTGAGTCCTGTGGCGCCTCGCCTTCACGTGGCAGAGAAGCTAACAGCGGCCTCCACGAAACGGAAGAAGCCGAAATTCCGCTGTTATCGGTCCGTCAGACGTGCTCGCTCGTGCTGGAATTCCTCGGTGACAGGCCGAATACTTCCGCGAGAAGGCGGTGTGAGTGTCGTCGGGGCCCGGGGTCGGCGATGAGGTCTTGCACCATCACCTCGTCGGCGCCGCTTTCGTCGATCATGCGTTCCAACGTGGCACGAACGTCGTCGGGACCGCCCGCGACGAACCTGGGCCACCGGCCGTCCACGATGTCGGTGGGTTCGTTCCTCCGGTCGTCGGTCGGTTCCCGAGCGGCGTCGGCTGCTGACGGTACCGTCACACTCCCGGCGCGACCGCGGCATCGATGAATCCGGTGAAGGTGTAGCCGATGCCGAGTCCGGCGGCCAGGTCGGAGCCGTTCGGGCTGGAGCCGAGCAACCAGGTCCGGGGGATCTCGGAAACGGTGTCCGACAAGCGGTGCTCGGCGAAGGGATGGTCGGCGGGAAACGCATCGTACAACCACGACAGGGTTTCCAGGACCTGTTGCGCGTGGTCGGCTTGAAAGCGATACCGACGGTCGTGTTGCAACGCCAGGTCGTGACGGGCCACGTGGTGCCTCACGGCGGGCCCTCGGAGATGACTCGCGGAAAGGCGAGCCATTCGGCCGCCCGGCAAGCCGTCGAGTCTTCCCGGGCCCTGAATCCGTGGCGTATCGAGAATGTTTGCGAAGTGGTACGGACCACGGATGCTGGTCGAAGACGGCGTCACGGAGGGCGCCCAGGTCGGTGGAGGGAAGCGGTGTGCCGTGAGGCGGCGTGAGAGGCCGTAGGACGTCGTAGGAAGCCGTGGGACGTCGTAGGGCGTCGTGGACACCGCCCGAGTGCGGTCACTCGCCGGCTACACCGCGGATACGCGTTGTTTCCCATCGGGCACATCTTGCGTTCAATCTGTTACGGAAAGGTATTTTCCGCCGGCCACCTCGGCCGGTACCTCCCTGACTCACCGGAGGTCAGTGAAATGGGGTGTTCAGTGAGACAACGGAACAGAGTGCGTATCGGTGTGACAGCACTCGCCACGCTCGCGGTCGTCGGGTCCGGCACCGCGATCGTCACCACGCCGGAGGCGGCGGCGTCTTTCGAACCGGGAGAGTGGAACGAGACCGCCTATCGCGGTCAGGTCGAGGTGGTTCCCGCCAAGGACGGTCAGCCGGACCACCGTGTGCTGAAAGGCCGGGTGTTCGTCGACCGGGACCGGGACAGCGTGAGCGACCCGGGGGAACGGGGCCTTCGCGGTGTCACGGTGTCGAACGGCCGGGACGTGGTCACCACCGACGCTCGTGGACGTTACGAGCTGCCCGTGTACGACAACATGACGGTGTTCATCACCCAGCCGTCCGGATATCAGGTGCCGGTCGACGAACACAACGTCGCCCAGTTCCACTACAACCACCTGCCGGAGGGGTCTCCCGACCTGCGTTACGGCGGGATCGCGCCGACCGGCCCGGTCCCGGCCGCGGTGAACTTCCCGGTGGTGCGGAGCCGTGCCACGCAGACGTGGGACCAGAATTGCGTGATCGCGGGCGATCTGCAGACCTACGACAAGACCGAGGTGGAGTACGCGCGTAAGGGTGCCATCAACGACCTCGCGCAACGCCACGACTACACGGGCTGCGGCACCCTCTTCGTCGGCGACGTCGTGGGCGACGACCTTTCGCTCTACCCCGACGTGAAGGAACTGACCAGCTCGCTGAACGGGCCGGTCCGTTTCCTGCCCGGTAACCACGACCTCGATTTCGATGCCGAGACCGCAGAACATTCGTTCGATACCTTCCGGGCGCAGCTCGCCCCGGCCTACTACTCCTACGACGTCGGCAAGGTCCACGTCGTCGCGTTGAACACGGTGCGGTACCCGTGCACGCCGGACGTCGACAACGCGGACGGGCAACGGCCGGGCTGTGACGACCCGGAGAACAACCCGACCTACAACGGTCGGCTCGACGAGCAGCAGCTCGAGTGGCTGAAAAAGGACCTCGCCGAGGTACCCCGGAACAAGCTCGTCGTGATCGCCGGCCACATCGGGCTGGTGAACTACGCCGACGAGGGGAGCCCCATCCACCAGGTCGACCAGGTTCGGGAGGTGTACGACCTGTTGAAGGGTCGCAAGGCGGTCTCCGTCTCCGGTCACAGCCATTCGATCGAGAACCTGAAGGCCGGTGACCTCGCCAAGGGGTGGCGTGACCTCTTCGGGCTGAAAGGACTGCCGTTCCCGCACATCACGGCGGGAGCGATCTCCGGCGATTGGTACTCCGGTGAGCTGACCGAGGACGGCTATCCCATCGCGGTCGGGCGCGACGGAGGCCGACCGGGCGTGGTGACCCTTGACATCAAGGGCAACAGGTTCAAGGAGCGTTACACGGTAACCGGGCAGAGCGACCGGGTGCAGACGCAGCTGGGACTGAACACGCCGACCTACCGTGATTGGTACGTGACGCGGCAGGAGTGGAACGAGAACCCCGAAGGCCCTGCTCCCGAGCTCAGCGACCCGCACGTCGTGAGTCGTGACGACCTGGCCGGCACCACGTGGCTGACCACGAACTTCTGGATGGGCTCCACCGGTTCGCAAGTCAAGGTGAGCATCGACGGCGGTCCGGCCCGATGGGCCACTCGCACGCAGCAGATGCGCGGTGAGGACCAGAACGTCGGTGCGGAGTGGTCGGACCCACATGCCGTCGCGCAGCAGCTGGTCCACGGCGGCAGTCTCGCGGACCGGTCGATGCACCTGTGGCGGTTCGAACTGCCGACCGACCTCGCCGTGGGCGAGCATCGCGCCGAGGTCACCGCGATCGACTCCTACGGGCGCAAGTTCACCGACGTCCTGACCTTCGAGGTCGTCGAGCAACGGTAGCGGTGTGACATCGGGGGCCGTCACCTGTGGGTGGCGGCCCCCGCCTTGTTCACGGACTCGATACGAGTCCACGACCGGTGCGGTCGGTGGGTCGTGGTGAGGTCATCGGTCAGGGGAGGGGAATCCACCCACGGCCTCACGTACCCCTCGTCTTCCCA
>JAJYTH010000006.1:35626-65678 GCA_021793175.1 Actinomycetes bacterium | reverse complement strand
TTTCCTGGAGCAGGTGGCCGACAAGGCCGGCCTTTTGGGAAGACGGGTCAACAACGACCTGCGGCGGTTCAAGGAGTTCATCGAGGGTCGCGGGCACGAGACAGGTGGCTGGCGCGGTGATGTGGACACCCCGCCCACGGCACGGTCGTAGGTGGCGGTAGGTCGACCCCCGACCACGTGACGACACCTTCGGCGGCACACGACCGGGCGCCGTCGAAAAGGGGGCAAAGGGGCCGAAGGGAAAGAACGGTTTTCGCCCACGCGACGATTTCCACAAGCGGACACGCTGATAAGGGCGATGTGAATCGCCTTTCTTAATCGATTTGTTCCTTGGGCGGAAGTGAACCAGGTCTCGGGTCGGGGTATTCGTATACCCGCTGGCCAGCACGCTAGGGTGGCTGGTGAACCCGAACAAGTGTCAGCCCGGTTATGCCGGGCCGAACCCCGAGGAGAGTAGAGCAGTGACGGTTCGCGTAGGCGTTAACGGCTTCGGCCGTATCGGCCGCAACTTTTTCCGTGCCGTGCAGGCCAGCGGTCACGACATCGAGATCGTCGCCTTCAACGACCTCGGTGACGTCGCGACGATGGCGCATCTGCTCAAGTACGACAGTGTCCTGGGTCCGTTGAGCGAAGAGGTCAGCGTCAGCGACGAGGGCATTGTCGTCGGCGGCAAGACGATCAAGGCTCTGGCCGAGCGTGATCCCGCCAAGCTCCCCTGGGGTGACCTCGGTGTGGACGTCGTCGTCGAGTCCACCGGTTTCTTCACCAAGGCCGACGACGCCAAGGCCCACCTCGACGGCGGGGCCAAGAAGGTCATCATCTCCGCGCCGGCCAAGGGAGAGGACCTCACCGTCGTCCTCGGGGTCAACGACTCGGCCTACGACGGCTCGCAGAACATCATCTCGAACGCCTCGTGCACCACGAACTGCCTCGCGCCGCTGGCGAAGGTGCTGCACGACGAGTTCGGCGTCGAGCAGGGCCTGATGACCACCATCCACGCCTACACGCAGGACCAGAACCTGCAGGACGGGCCGCACAAGGACCTGCGTCGGGCCCGCGCTGCCGCGCTGAACATCGTGCCGACCTCCACCGGCGCCGCCAAGGCCATCGGCCTGGTGCTGCCCGAGCTGAACGGCAAGCTCGACGGCTACGCGCTGCGGGTGCCGGTGCCCACCGGCTCCACCACCGACCTGACCGTGACGCTGTCGAAGAGCGCGTCGGTGGACGACATCAACGCCGCCTACAAGGCCGCCGCCGAGGGGCCGCTGAAGGGCGTCCTGCGGTACAGCGAGGAGCCCATCGTGTCCGCCGACATCGTCACCGACCCCGCGTCGTGCATCTACGACGCACCTTTGACCAAGGCCATTGGTAACCAGGTGAAGGTCGTCGGCTGGTACGACAACGAGTGGGGCTACTCAAGCCGCCTCGCGGACCTGGTGAAGCTCGTCGGCTCGAAGCTGTCCTGAACGACATGGCAGTGAAGACTCTCGACGATCTACTCGGCGAGGGCGTTTCCGGTCGGCGCGTGCTCGTGCGCGCCGACCTCAACGTCCCCTTCGACGGAGAGAAGATCACAGACGACGGGCGGGTCCGTGCCGCGCTGCCCACCGTGCGCGCGTTGACGGAGGCGGGGGCCCGCGTGATCGTGACGGCTCACCTCGGTCGGCCCAAGGGCGCGCCCGACCCGGCGTATTCCTTGCGTCCCGTGGCCACCCGGCTCGGTGAACTGCTCGGCACCGAGGTGCGGTTTGCCGGCGACGTGGTGGGTGAGCAGGCGAAGACCGCGGTCTCCTCATTGAGCGACGGTGACGTCGTGCTGTTGGAGAACGTGCGGTTCGACCCGAGGGAGACCAGCAAGTCCGAGTCGGAGCGGGCGCAGCTGGCCCGGGAACTGGCCGAGCTGACCGGCGAGAACGGCGCGTTCGTGTCCGACGGCTTCGGCGTGGTCCATCGCAAGCAGGCGTCGGTCTACGACGTCGCGCGTGTGCTGCCCGCGTACGCGGGAGGGCTCGTGCTCGCCGAGCTGGATGTGCTGAAGACGCTGACCGGCGACCCTCAGCGGCCTTACGCGGTGGTGCTCGGCGGCTCGAAGGTGTCGGACAAACTCGCCGTCATCGAGGCGTTGTTGCCGAAGGTCGACCGGCTGCTCGTCGGCGGTGGCATGTGCTTCACGTTCCTCGCCGCCCAGGGACACGGTGTTGGTTCCTCGCTGCTGGAGACCGACATGGTGGACACCTGCAAGCGGTTGCTGGCCGATGCGGGGGACAAGCTGGTGCTACCCACGGACGTCGTGGTGGCCGACGCTTTCTCCGCCGACGCCGCCACGCGCACCGTGTCCGTCACCGGCATCGAGGACGGCTGGATGGGCCTGGACGTCGGTCCCGAGACCGCGGCCGCGTTCGGAGCGATCGTCCGAGACGCGCGCACACTGTTCTGGAACGGCCCCATGGGTGTGTTCGAGATGGCGCCGTTCGCCGAGGGCACTCGGGCGGTCGCGACGGCGATCGCCGACTCGGAGGCGTTCAGCGTCGTCGGCGGCGGTGACTCGGCCGCTGCCGTGCGTCAGCTCGGGCTTCCCGAGGACGGTTTCTCACACATCTCCACCGGGGGCGGGGCCTCGCTGGAGTACCTGGAGGGCAAGGATCTGCCCGGCGTCGCCGTGCTGAGTGAGGAGCAGTGATGGCCCGCAAGCCGCTGATCGCAGGCAACTGGAAGATGAACCTGAACCACCTCGAGGCCATCGCCCTGGTTCAGAAGATCGCGTTCTCGTTGCCGGAGAAGTACTACGCGAAGGTCGACGTGACGGTGCTCCCGCCGTTCACCGACATCCGTAGCGTGCAGACACTGGTCGACGGCGACAAGCTCCTGCTCACCTACGGGGCGCAGGACGTGTCGCCGCACGACTCCGGGGCCTACACCGGCGAAGTGTCCGCTCCGATGCTCGCCAAGCTGGGCTGTACCTATGTGGTGGTCGGCCATTCCGAACGGCGTGAGTACCACGGTGAGACTGACGAGCTCGTGAATAAGAAGGTCCGCGCCGCCCTCAAACACGGCTTGTTGCCGATCGTGTGTGTCGGTGAGCAGCTGGAGATCCGGGAGGCCGGCGGGCATATCGAACACACCACGTCACAACTCATCGCGGCGCTGAAGGGTCTCAAGACCGAGCAGGTGGGCAACGTGGTGGTGGCCTACGAGCCCGTGTGGGCCATCGGCACGGGCCGTGTCGCCACACCGGCCGACGCCGAGGAGGTCTGTGCCGCGTTGCGGGCGGCGTTGGCCGACAAGTACGGCGCCGACCTCGCCCAGCAGGTGCGGGTGCTCTACGGCGGCTCGGTGAAGTCGAACAACGTGGCCGACCTCGTCAAATGTGACAACGTCGACGGAGCGCTCGTGGGTGGCGCCAGCCTGGACGGCGAGGAGTTCGCGAAACTGTGTGCCCTCGCAGCGGGTGGCCCACTGCCGTGACACCGGCGCGGATTGCGCTACTCTTGGTGTCCCCGCCACCCGCAGTACACAGAGGATGACAATGGAACTGTTCCTGCAAATTTTGTTGATCGTCTCCAGCGTGCTGCTGATCATCGCGGTGCTGCTGCACCGTGGTCGCGGCGGCGGGCTGTCGTCCCTGTTCGGTGGCGGTATGCAGTCGAGCCTTTCCGGGTCGAGCGTGGCCGAGAAGAACCTCGACCGCATCACGCTCGGAATCGGGGCTGTGTGGGTGATCGCCATCGTCGGGCTCGGTCTGCTGGTGAAACTCTGATCGGCGTTGGCGTGCGAGGAGCGTGCGTCAACTTTCTGGTGGGGTGACGATTCATGGTTGGCGGTAACGCGATTCGAGGCACGCGGATCGGAGCGGGCCCGTCCGGCGAGTCGGAGCGTGGGGAGGCTGCTCCGCGTCGCCGGGTCTCCTATTGGTGCGCCAACGGGCACGAGTCGCGTCCGTCGTTCGCGATGGACGCGGAGACTCCGGACGAGTGGGATTGCCCGCGCTGCGGTTTGCCCGCGGGAAGGGATCAGGAGAACCCTCCCGCGGCTCCCCGCACGGAGCCGTACAAGTCGCATCTGGCGTATGTGAAGGAACGCCGAAGCGACGCCGACGGTGAGGCCATCCTCGCCGAGGCACTTGAACGGCTGCGCCGCCGTCGCGAAGGCTGATCTGGTCTTCGTAACGACAGCCGGGCTGGAACAACAACAAAAGTACCTACCGCGAAGGCCACCTTTCCTGCGCCAGCCGCAGGGAAAGGTGGCCTTCACTTGCACAGGAAAAGCGGCCTTCGCGGTCAACCGAACGGGTAGCGGGCTCGTATTCGGAATCCGCCGTCGTCGGTGCATTCGGTTTCGAACGTGCCTCCCAGTAACTTCGCGCGTTCGGCGAGCCCCGCCAGTCCGTAGCCACCGCCGGAGGGCAGCGCGTGGTTACGACGGGAGCGGGGACGGTCGTTGCGCACTTCCACGAACACCTCGTCACAGGTCGCGGACACGTGCACGAACGCGGTGGCGCCCGGCGCGTGCTTGCGGACGTTGGTCAACGCCTCCTGCACCGTGCGGTAGGCCGCTGCCGAGACCTGAGGTGGCAGGGAGCTCGGCAGGTTCTCCACCGACAGTCTCACCGGCACACCGGCGTGATGTACGAGGTCATCGAGGTTACGCAGGTCCGCTTGGACGACCGTGTCCGAACCCGATCGCAGCACGCCCACCAGCCCTCGTAGCTCTTCCAAGGTGCGGGTGCTGAGAGTGCGGATCGTGTCGGCCGTCTTCTTGGCCTCCGGGGGGGTGTTCGCAGCGGACAGCACGCCCGCCTGCATGGCGATGAGTGTGATGTCGTGGGACACCACGTCGTGCATCTCTCTCGCCAGTCGGGCCCGTTCCTCGGCCCTGACTGCTTGCGCGTGGAGCTGCCGTTCCCGGTCGCGGCTCTCCGCGAGTTCCGCCAGCCGCGCGGAGAGCTCCGCCCTCGCTTCGATGAGCAGACCGATCGCCACCGGCATGCCGGCCACGATCACCCCGTAGATGGCGTCGAGGATGTGCATGCGCCAGGTGAGGTCGACGAAGTCGGCCAGCGGCCAGAGGATGAACCGGCACAGCCACACCAAGCCCGCCCCGACCCACATGTGCCAGTGGAATGGTTTGCGGCGTGCGAGGTACCCCAGCGCGAACATGGCGGCCAACTGCGCCCAGCCCGCGAAGAAACCGGGAACGGCGAGCACGACCGCTGTGAACGGCAGCCGTCGACGCAACAGTAACGCCACACAACTGGCCGCGGACAGATACACGGAGTACGGCGGCGCTTCCGGTGGAATCACCAGCCACACGTCCAGCACCGCGATGACGACGAAAGCCAGGTCCGTCGCGATACCGGTGAGGGCCGGATGTTTCGAGAACACCCTCGACAAACCGGCCAGGCCCGCGGTGCGCTGCCGCGGCGGATCCGTTGCCCCCGCGCCAGAACCGCTGACCGGGACCCCGGTTAGGGATATTCCCTGTGTGGTCATGGGTTACGACCTCTCGTCTCGTGGACTCGACACAGAGAGGTTTCTGGTGCAGCGGCTACAAAAGCAACCCCTGAGGCATGTGCGCTTGCAACAAAACCACGAACGGCGTTCTGTGCTATGGCGCGAGACACATGGGTCAGCGTCGTGTGACCTGGGCCTTCGACGCCGCGGCTTGGTCGATCAGCCACACAGTGCGCTGCTTACCGCGTGCTCCCGCCGCGGGAATGCTCACCTCGTCGGCGCCGGCGAGGGCCAGTGACACGGCTTCTGCTTTGGCTTCGCCCGAGGTGAGCAGCCACACTTCCTCCGCGGAGCGAATGGCGGGGAAAGTCAGTGACAGGCGAGTGGGAGGTGGCTTCGGGCAGTCCCGCACGGCCACCACCGAGGAACGCTTCTCGGACGCGGCGGGGGAGAACGGGAAGATCGACGCGGTGTGTCCCTCACCACCGAGCCCCAGTAGCAGGATGTCGAACGCGGGGACCTCGGCGGCGCCGGTGGCCGTGCTCGACGAACGGGCGGCTGCCGCGAGCGTCTCGGCGTAACCCGCCGCCGCGGCGTCCGGGTCATCACCGAACTCGCCGTCCGAGGCGGCCATCGCGTGGACACGGCTCTCGTCCACCGGCACGTGGTCCAACAACGCCTGCCGTGCCTGCTTCTCGTTACGTTCGTCGTCGTCCGCCGGGACGAACCGCTCGTCACCCCAGTAGATGTCCAGCTGCGACCAGTCCACGGCATCCCTCGCGGGACTACGGCGTACCTGGTCGAGTACGGCGATGCCGATACCCCCACCGGTCAGGACGACCGAGGCCGAGCCCTTGCGAGCCTGGATGTCGGCCAGTGCCGACACCAACCGGGTGGCGCCGGCCGCGGCGAGCACCTCTTGGTCGGGGTGGACGACGACAGTGGGATCCGTGCTCATGCCTACGCCTCCGGTTTTTTCTTCGTAGCCGTGGACTTCGTGGTCGTTTCCCGGGTTTTCTTCGACGCGGTGGTGCTACGGTCGCTTCCCCGGGCCGGTTTGCGTCCGGGTGAAAGCTTGGTCAACCCGCGAAGCGCAGCCTCGTAGATTTCGTCGGGATCGAGCCTGCGCAGTTCCTCGATGAGACAGTCACGATTGTCCCTACGGTGCAGCGCGATCCGCCGAGTCGGCTGACCCGGCTGGGTCAGCGTGCCGGTCTTGCCGTCGGGCCGGTGCAGTTCGATGGGCCCGGAAGGCCGGTCGATTCGCACCGCCACGATGCCTTGCGCCTCCGTGGTTTTGACCCGCTTCACCGGAACGCTCAAGTATTCGGCGAGCCACCCCGCGAGTAGTTCGGTGGAAGGTGAATCGGCCTCGCCCGTCACCGACGCACCGGTGATCGGCTCGTACGGCGGCAGGTCGAGCGCGGCCACCAACTGGGCCCGCCAGTTGGTCAGCCGCGTCCACGCCAGATCCGTGTCTCCGTCTACATAGGTCTTACTGCGGCTCACCAGTGCTCGGATCGGATTAGTCTCGGCGGCCGCATCGGTGATACGGCGTTGCGCGAGTTGGCCGAGTTGGTCCTGCGCCGGTGCCTTCGGCCCCTTACCCGGCCACCACGTGACCGTCGGGGTGTCCGGCAACAGCAGCGGTATCACCGCGCTGCGCCCCTGATTCGCCAACGGGCCGTACAACCGAAGCACGATGACGTCACTGGCCCCCGCGTCGCCACCGACCCGGATCTGGCCGTCTATCCGGGGCGCAGCCCTACGCGTCCCCTTCGCCACGACGATCACCCGCGAAGGATGCTCGCGGCTGGCCTCATTGGCGGCGTCGATGGCGTCCTCGAGCTGCTCGTCGTCCTCCGCGGCGATCACCAGGGTCAGCACCCGGCCCAACGCCACCGCGCCGCCTCGCTCGCGAATCTCGACGAGCTTCTTGTTCAATTGCGACGTCGTGGTCGAGGGCAGATCGATAATCATCGGAGTCTCCTGTGTTGGTCCGCTCCCGGCAGGCCATCCTCGGTCACGGACGCCTCCAGTGTTGTGCGGGACGCCCGCGCCCGGTCGGCGTCCATGTCCGGCAGGCCATCCTCGGTCACGGACGCCTCCAGTGGCGGCCTGTGCGTTCCAACATCGCCTCCGCCGACGGCGGCCCCCACGAACCCGGCTCGTACGGCTCCGGCGGGCCCAGCTTGGCCCAGTGCTCCAGGATGGGATCGAGGATCTTCCAGGACAGCTCGACCTCCTCGTTCCCCGGGAAGAGCGACGGTTCCCCCAACAACACATCGAGGATCAGTCGCTCGTAGGCCTCCGGAGAGCTCTCGGTGAACGCGTGCCCGTAGCCGAAGTCCATCGTGACGTCGCGGACCTCCATCGTGGTGCCCGGCACCTTGGAGCCGAAACGCAGCGTCACGCCCTCGTCCGGCTGCACTCGGATCACCAGAGCGTTCTCACCGAGCTCTTCGGTCGAGGTCGAGTCGAACGGCAGGTGCGGTGCCCGTTTGAAGACCACCGCCACCTCGGTGACCCTGCGGCCCAGCCGTTTGCCCGTGCGCAGATAGAACGGGACACCCGCCCACCGGCGGTTGCGCACCGCCAGGGTCACGGCCGCGTAGGTCTCGGTGGTGGAGTCCTTCGAAAAGCCTTGCTCCTGGTGCAGCCCGAACACCTTCTTGCCGCCCTGCCAGCCGCCGGTGTACTGGCCACGCGCCGTGGTCTCGTCGAACGGCCCCACGGGCGTGGTCGCACTCAGCACCTTGACCTTCTCGGCTCGCAGCGCCTTCGGGTGGAACGACCCGGGCTCCTCCATCGCGGTCAACGCGAGCAGTTGCAGCAGGTGGTTCTGGATGACGTCCCGCGCCGCGCCGATGCCCTCGTAGTAGCCTGCCCGCCCGCCGATACCGATGTCCTCGGCCATCGTGATCTGCACGTGGTCGACGTAGTGGGCGTTCCAGATCGGCTCGAACAGCTGGTTGGCGAACCGCAACGCCAGGATGTTCTGCACCGTCTCCTTGCCGAGGTAATGGTCGATGCGGAACACCGAGTCCTCGGGGAAGACGTCGTTGACGATGGCGTTCAGTTCCCTGGCGCTTTCCAGATCGTGTCCGAACGGTTTCTCCACCACGACCCGACGCCACACGCCTTCGGAAGCCTGGGCCAGCCCGCAACGGGCGAGCTGCTTCGTCACCACCGGGAACGCCCAGGGCGGAATCGAGAGGTAGAACGCCGTGTTGCCGCCCGTGCCACGTTCCTCGGCCATGATCCGGACCGTCTCGGCAAGCTCGTCGAACGCCTCGTCGTCGTCGAACGACCCCTGCACGAACCGGATGCCTTCGGCCAGCCTGTTCCACACCGATTCCCGAAACGGTGTCCGCGCGTACTCGGCCACCGCGTCGTGGACCTGCTGGCCGAAGTCCTGATGCTCCCACTCCCGGCGGGCGAACCCGATCAGGGAGAATCCCGCCGGCAGCAGCCCCCGGTTGGCGAGGTCGTAGATCGCGGGCATGAGCTTCTTCCGCGACAGGTCCCCGGTGACACCGAAGATCACCAGGCTCGCCGGCCCGGCGATCCTCGGTAGTCGCTTGTCGCGCGGGTCGCGCAGCGGGTTGGTCCAACCTTTCTTCATGGACTGAGCTCCTGTACGGCTCGGACGACGTCGGCCAGGCCGGCCGCCCGATCGGTCAGGTGCAGTCGCAGCACAGGCCTGCCCGACTCGGCCAACACCTGTCCGTCTCCCAACGCTTGGGCGAACTGCAGCTTGCCCAGGGTGTAGGGGCGGTCGGGGACGGGCACGTCCTCCTCGACCGCCCCCGTGATCTGAAGGAAGCTTCCGTTCGGGTGGCCGCCCTTGTGGTACTGGCCTGTGGAGTGCAGGAAACGTGGGCCCCACCCGAAGGTCGCCTGTTTGCCCGTTCGGCGGGCGAGCTCGCTGCGCAGGAGAGTGGCGGAGGCGTCGTCGAGCCGGTCGAGGTACGCCTGCACCGCGATGTAGCCGCCATCGGCGACCCCGTCGACGAACTCGCGCAGCACCTCCGTGAGCGTTTCCTTCGCCGCCTCGCCCACCGGCCCGTACACCTCGACGGGACCGATCACAGCCGACGGTCCTTCGGTGGTGGTCAGTGCCTGTGGGTTGTCCAGCAGTGCCCTCGCCGCTTTTTTCGCGGCCTCGACGTCGGGCTGGTCGAACGGGTTGATCCGCAGGAGCTTGCCCACCACCGCGACCGCGTACTCCCACAACAGGAATTGCGCGCCGAGGGGCCCTGTGGTGGCGACAGCGGCGGCCTCGGTCGCCGGACCCACTGCCACGGGAGTGGCATCGGAACCCGCGTCGGCGAAGCCCGGGGCGTCCGGGCTCTCGACGACCACGGGCAGCAGCCCGGTGCCTTGCTTACCGGTGGACTCGGCGATGAGCTGCTCAGCCCAGTCACCGAACCCGGTGATGCCGGAACCAGTGTCGGCGAGCACCACCTTCTCGGCGCCGCCCGAGTGCGCCGCGCCGAGCGCGGCCGCCAGACGCAGCGCGGGGTTGTCCGAGGAATCGGCCGACAGTTGCTCCGCCACCCCCGCGGCCTGGTCGAGCAGGCGTGCCACGTCCGCGCCGGCCAGCCCCGCGGGCACGAGACCGAACGCGGACAGCGCCGAATAGCGGCCACCCACCTGGGGGTCGGCGAGGAAGACCTTGCGGTAGCCCTCGGCGGAGGCCAGTTCGGCCAGCGGCGAGCCGGGATCGGTGACGACGACCATCCTGCTGGCCGCGTCGATCCCGGCGTCGGCGAACGCCTTGGCGAAGATGCGCCGGTGGCTGTCGGTTTCCACGGTGGTGCCCGACTTCGACGACACCACGAGCACCGTGCGTTCCAGATCACCGGCGAGGGCGTCGGCGACCTGGCCGGGGTCGGTGGTGTCCAGCACCGTCAACGCCACCCCCTCGGTGGAGGTGATGACCTCGGGGGCGAGCGACGAACCGCCCATTCCGGCGAGGACGACGCGGTCGAGACCTTCCGAACGCAGTTCCGCGCGCAGTGACTCGACCTCACCGATCAACGATCGTGAGCTCTTGTGCAGCGTGGTCCACGCCAGCCGGATCGACGCCTCGGCCTCGGCCTCGGGCCCCCACAACGTGGCATCCTGCGCGGTCAGTTTCGAGGCCACACCATCGGAGACGAGCGTGTCCAGCAGAGGACGAGCCGACTCGGCGAGGGCGGCATCGGTGATCTCGACTGTCGTGTGTTCCGCCATCAGCTCTGCACCTTCACCGCATCGAGTTGGCCACGGACCGTGTCGAGCAGCTCCGCCCACGACTTGTCGAACTTCTCCACGCCTTCGTCCTCGAGCGTGCGGAACACGTCGCTGACGTCGATACCGACGGCGGCGAGCCGGTCGAACACCTGCTGAGCCTGCTCAGCGGTGCCCGTCACCGTGTCGCCGTGGATGTTCGCGTGGTCGGCCACGGCCCCCAGGGTCTTCTCCGGCATCGTGTTGACCGTGTTGGCGACCACGAGCTCGTCCACATAGCGGGTGTCGGAGTACTCGGGGTTCTTCACCCCGGTGGATGCCCACAACGGGCGCTGCGGATTCGCGCCCGCCTGCTTGAGGGCGGCCCACCGGTCACTCGCGAACTTCTCCTGGTAGGCGGCGTAGGCGAGACGCGCGTTGGCGATGGCGGCCTCACCACGCAGCGCCAGCGCCTCGTCGGTCCCGATGGCCTCCAGCCGCTTGTCCACCTCCGAGTCCACGCGGGAGACGAAGAACGAGGCCACGGACTGGATGTTCGACAGGTCGTGTCCGGCCTCCTTCGCCTGCTCCAGCCCGTCGAAGAACGCGTCGATCACGGCGCGGTAGCGCTCCACCGAGAAGATCAGGGTGACGTTGACGCTGATACCGGCCGCGAGCGTCCTCGTGATGGCGGGCAGGCCCTGCTCGGTGGCGGGGATCTTGACGAAGATGTTGGGTCGGTCCACCGCGCTCCACAGCTCGGCGGCCTCGGCCACGGTCTTCTCGGTGTCCCGGGCCAGTCCCGGGTCCACCTCGATCGAGACACGGCCGTCCAGGCCGTTCGTGGCGGTGTAGACGTCACGGAGGAGATCCGCGGCGTCGCGTACGTCGCTGGTGGTCAGCTCCCGCACGGCGGCGTGGACGTCCGCGCCGCGTGCGGCCAGCTCTCGCAGCTGCTCGTCGTATTCCTCGCCGCGCGACAACGCGTTGGCGAAGATCGTCGGGTTGGTGGTGACTCCGACGACGTGCTTGTCGCGGACCAGCTCTGCCAGGTTGCCCGACCGCAGTCGGTCGCGTGACAGGTCGTCGAGCCAGATCGACACGCCCGCCTCGGATAGCTGAGCCAGCCTGTCGGTGTTGCTCATGACGTCATCCCTCTTTTCGTTGCGACTGTCTTACGGGTGGGGCGCCGCCGCGGTGGCTGTGGCCGGCGCCCCACCCGCCGATCTCGCTGCTGTGCCGCGCTCGGGATCAGCTCTTCGCCAACGACCGACGGGCGGCCTCCACCACGGCTTCGGTGGTGAACCCGAACTTCTCGAACAACGTGTTGTAGTCCGCCGACGCGCCGAACTGCTCGATCGAGATGATCTCGCCCTGCTCACCCACGAACCGGTACCAAGGCTGGGCCGTTCCCGCCTCGACGGCGACACGGGCCTTCACCGCCGGCGGGATGACCGCGTCGCGGTACTCCTGGTCCTGCTGGTCGAACCACTCGACACACGGCATCGACACCACGCTGGTGGGCACTCCGTCGGCTTCGAGTACCTTGCGGGCCTCCACCGCGATCTGCACCTCCGAGCCCGTGGCGATCAGCACGACCTCGGGGGAGCCGTTGGAGGCCTCGGCCAGCACGTAGCCGCCCTTGGCGACGCCTTCCGCGCTGGTGCCCTCCAACACCGGGACGTTCTGCCGGGTCAGCGCCAGGCCCGTGGGGGCGTGGATGTCCTCCAACGCCGCCTTCCACGCCGCAGCGGTCTCGTTGGCGTCGGCGGGCCGGACGACGTTCAGCCCCGGAATCGTGCGCAGCGAGGCCAGCTGCTCGACCGGCTGGTGGGTGGGGCCGTCCTCACCCAGGCCGATCGAGTCGTGCGTCCACACGTACACCACGGGGGCCTTCATCAGCGCCGCGAGGCGGACGGAAGGCCGCATGTAGTCGCTGAAGATGAGGAACGTGGCGCCGTAGGGACGGGTGCCTCCGTGCAGCGCGATGCCGTTGAGGATCGCGCCCATCGCGTGTTCGCGCACCCCGAAGTGCAGGTTCCTGCCGTAGGGGTGGGCGGTGAACATGCCGGTGGACGCGCTCTCGGGCCCGAACGAGTCCGAGTTCTTGATGATGGTGTTGTTGCTTTCCGCCAGGTCGGCGGAGCCACCCCACAGCTCCGGCAGCACATCGCCGATGGCGTTGAGGACCTCGCCGGACGCCTTGCGGGTGGCGATGCCCTTCGCGTCGGGCTCCCAGCTCGGGAGCTTCTCGTCCCAGCCCACGGGCAGGGAACGGGTCCGGAGCCGGTCGGCGAGTTCCTTCCGTTCCGGGTTGGCCTGGGCCCACGCGTCGAAGGCCTTCTGCCACTGCTCGCGGGCGGCCCGGGCGCGTTCTCCCACCTTGCGGGTGTGGGCGAGCACCTCGTCGTCGATGTGGAAGCTGACCTCGGGGTCGAAGCCGAGGGTCTTCTTGACGGCGGCGACCTCGTCGGCACCGAGCGCGGCGCCGTGGGCCTTACCGGTGTTCATCTTGTTCGGCGCCGGATAGCCGATCACGGTGCGCAGCACGATGAACGACGGCCGGGTGGTCTCGGCCTTCGCGGCCTCGATGGCCTGTTCGAAGGCCACGACGTCCTCGCCGCCCTCGACGACCTGGACGTGCCAGCCGTACGACTCGTAGCGCTTGGCGGTGTCCTCGGAGAAGGCGATGTTGGTGTCGTCCTCGATGGAGATCTTGTTGTCGTCGTAGACGACGATCAGGTTGCCGAGCTCCTGCCTGCCCGCCAGGGAGGACGCCTCGGCCGTCACACCCTCCTGGACGTCACCGTCGGAGGCGATCACATAGATGTAGTGGTCGAACGGGCTCTCCCCCCGAGGCGCGTCGGGGTCGAGCAGTCCACGCTCCCGGCGCGCGGCCATGGCCATACCCACGGCGTTGGCGAGCCCCTGGCCCAGCGGGCCAGTGGTGGTCTCGACGCCCGGCGTGTGCCGGTACTCCGGGTGCCCGGGTGTCTTCGACCCCCACTTGCGCAGCTGCTTGATGTCCTCCATCTCCAGCCCGTATCCGGCGAGGAACAGCTGGAGGTACAGGGTGAGGCTGCTGTGTCCGGCAGAGAGGATGAACCGGTCCCGGGCCGGCCACTCCGGGTCGGCGGGGTCATGGCGCATGATGCGCTGGAACAGTGAGTACGCCACCGGCGCCAAGCTCATGGCTGTGCCGGGGTGCCCGCTGCCGCAATGCTCGACGGCATCGGCCGCCAGCACGCGAATCGTGTCCACTGCGCGGGTGTCCAGATCCGTCCAGTCGGCCGGATAGTTCCGGCGCAACAGTGGGTTGTTCTCCGTAGCGGCGATCTCCGACACTGAACTTGACTCCCTGAGGTCTCACATGTTTGCAGTTCACTTACCCGGTTACCCGGCGTCGGCCGTCACAGTCGATCTTAATCGATCCTGAACCCGATGTGCCCGTCGTCTCATCGAGTGGCTGACAGGGGTCGGCGTCCGATGAGAGTCGACGACTGGATATCGGCCGATCTGGTGACGAGCCTAGTCCACGCGGGCGGGTCGGTCAGTGATCACCGGCGTTGGGGTGTGACATCGCCGAGGAGGGCCGGAGGGTGTCTCGAAGGGTGACGTAGGTCCCGTGGGTGGGTGCCGCTGGGCGCTCTCACGTCCTGCTCTACTACGATCCGTCAAGGTACCGCGTCAGTCGACGCTTGAGGCGAAATCAAGGCACAGGGAGCGAGATGTCGTTGGTGAACGCTGCGCATGGGCGCAGTGAGCACACCAGCGCCGTGCATCCCACTGGCGAGTCCCCAGCTGGTGGCCGGCGAGGTTTGCGTGAGGTCATCGGCGCGTACGCCGCGCTCGCCAAGCCGCGGGTGATCGAGCTGCTGCTGGTCACCACGATTCCCGCGATGTTCCTGGCAGGTCGCGAGATCCCGTCGCCTTGGCTGGTGTTGGCCACCCTCGTGGGTGGAACGATGGCCGCGGGCAGCGCGAACGCGCTGAACTGCGTCATCGACGCCGATATCGACAAGGTCATGAACAGAACCCGGCGGCGGCCACTCGTGCGGGACTCGGTGCCGAGGCGTAACGCGCTCATCTTCGGCATCGTGCTCGGCCTGGCCTCGTTCGGGCTGCTCTACGTGACGGTGAACCTGCTCGCCGCCGTGCTGGCGGTCGTCACGATCCTGTTCTACATCTTCGTCTACACGTTGTTGCTCAAGCGGCGTACGCCGCAGAACGTTGTGTGGGGCGGTGCGGCGGGCTGCATGCCGGTGGTCATCGGCTGGGCCGCCGTCACGGGCACGGTGGAGTGGCCCGCCTTCGTCATGTTCTGTGTCATCTTCTTCTGGACGCCGCCGCACACGTGGGCGCTCGCCATGCGGTACCGCGAGGACTACGAACGCGCCGGCGTGCCCATGTTGCCCGTCGTGGCGACACCGAAGCACGTGGCCAAGCAGATCGTCATCTACTCGTGGGTGATGGTGGCGTGGACACTGCTGCTCGTCCCGGCGACGAGCTGGCTGTACGCGACCTTCGCCGCGCTCTCGGGCGCGTGGTTCCTCTTCTACGCGCACCGGCTCTACGCCTCCGTGGCGCGGGGCGAGAAGACCAAACCGATGTCGCTGTTCCACCGGTCGAACACCTATCTGATGATCGTGTTCGTCGCGCTCGCCGTGGACTCCGCCATCGGCCTGCCCGTGCTTGGGCTGCCGTTCTAGAGTCACTCAAGACACCCCCGGGGCGCCTGAGTCACCGGGTGGTGTGAGCCCGGGAATTCCTCGCCTTCCGCGTTCGTTACCTCTCGGCCAACCCCCGTCCCTCGACCGCGAAAGTGGGGCCGCCTGTGTCCGTGTCCCCGCATCATCGGGAACCCGACAGCACAATGACGTTCGATCGCAAGACGACGTTCGACAGCAGGATCGACAAGACTTCCGAACCGGACCGGTCGGGCGCCGCCGGCGAGCCGGCGGCCGGCAAGTCCGCCGAGATCGCCGCCGAACAGGCGTACGTGTCGGCGCTCTACGACCGGCTCGACAACGAACGTGACCTCGCTGAGAGTCGGCTCACCGAGGCTCTGCGCAGTTCCGGAGGACCGCCGCAGGCCGCGGCGGAACGGGAAGCCGCCGCCGCGGCCCACAGCGACCGCCTCGCCCAGCTCAAGGCTGTGGAACAGGGGCTGTGTTTCGGCAGGCTCGATTTCGTCGACGGCCACGATGGGGACTCCCCGATCTACATCGGGCGTCTCGGCCTATTCGACGAGGACGACGACTACCGACCGCTTTTGGTGGACTGGCGCGCCCCCGTCGCCCGACCGTTCTACCTCGCCACGGCCGCCTCTCCCGAAGGTGTGCGGCGCCGCAGGCACATCCGCACACTGAGCCGGCGGGTGGTCGGGTTGGACGACGAGGTGCTGGACCTCGGCGCGGACGAGCACACCGATCACCTCGGCCTCGCGGGCGAGGCCGCTTTGTTGGCCGCGCTCGAACGCAGACGTACCGGCGAGATGTCCGACATTGTCGCGACCATCCAGGCCGAGCAGGACCGCATCATCCGGGCCGACCTCTCCGGCGTGCTCGTCGTACAAGGGGGCCCCGGCACCGGCAAGACCGCTGTCGCTTTGCACCGGGCCGCCTACCTGCTCTACACCTACCGTCGACAGCTCACCACGCGCGGCGTGCTCGTAGTCGGCCCCAACAGCACGTTCCTGCGTTACATCGGGCAGGTCCTGCCGTCCTTGGGCGAAACGGGCGTGCTGCTCTCCACCATCGGCGAACTGTTCCCCGGACTGTCCGCCACGGGTGTCGACACGCCGGAAACCGCCAAGGTCAAGGGCCGTATCACGATGGCGGACGTACTGGCGCAGGCCGTGCGAAACCGCCAGGTCGTCCCCGAAGAAGCCTTGGAGGTGGAGACCGAGGACGGCGAGGTGTTGGTGCTCGACCGTCGGACGTGCGAGCGTGCCAGGACGAAGGCGCGGGAGACGCTGCGGCCCCACAACCTCGCGAGGCGAGTGTTGGTGGACCAGTTGCTCGACGCCTTGTCCGAGCAGTCGGCCCAGCGGCTGGAGTCGAGCGTGCTCGACGACCTGCCCGAGATTCCCCTGGCGGAGAGCGAGGAGGACAGCGGCCCGATGCTCGACGCCCGTGACCTCGCCACGATCCGCCAGGAGTTGGCCGAGGACGAGCAGGTGCAGGCCGCGCTGCAGTCACTGTGGCCCAAGCTCACCCCACAGGAACTGCTCAGTGACCTGCTCACGTCGGAGGAGCGTCTGGCCTCGGCCGCGGACGGGCTGTTGACCGAGGCGGAGTGGAGGGCGTTGCTGCGCCGCCCCGGATCCCTGTGGACGCCCGCGGACGTGCCGCTGTTGGACGAGCTGGCGGAGCTGCTCGGTGAGGACGACACCGAGGCCCGCGCCCGTAGGGAGCGCCGGCGTCGGGAGGAACGCGCCTACGCCGAGGGCGTGCTCCACGTGCTGGAGCAGGACGACGAGATCATCGACGAGGAGGTCGTGCGAGTACGCGATGTCCTCGACGCGGAACTGCTGGCCGAGCGGCAGGAGGCCAGGAGCGACCTCAGCGCCGCCCAGCGCGCGGCTCTGGACCGGTCGTGGACGTTCGGGCACGTCATCGTCGACGAGGCGCAGGAGCTGTCGGAGATGGACTGGCGGCTGTTGATGCGTCGCTGCCCGAGCAGGTCGATGACCCTGGTGGGCGACGTGTCCCAGACGAGTTCACCCGCCGGCACGTCGTCGTGGGACGACGTGTTGCGCCCCTACGTCGGCGACCGCTGGCGGCTGCGTGAGCTGACGGTGAACTACCGCACTCCCGCCGAGATCATGGAGCTGGCGTCGGCTGTGCTCGCCGACATAGACCCCGATCTCTCGGCGCCCACGTCCGTGCGGGAGACGGGGATCGCACCGTGGCAGCGCTCCACGAGCTCCGACGACGTCGCCGCCGACGTCCGCCGATGGGTGGACGAGGAACTGGCGGAGCTGACCCGGGAACGTGGCGGTGGCACTCTGGCCGTGCTGTGCCCGGACTCCCTGGAAGAGCGGTTGTCGGCCGCGCTGGCCGAGACACGGGACGCTGCGGGAACCGACGACACCGATGACAATCCGAGAGTGTCGGTACTCACAGTGGACAGGGCGAAGGGCCTGGAGTTCGACGTTGTGATCGTGGTCGCTCCCGATGAGATCGCGGCCGCCTCGTCGCGTGGGATGAACGACCTGTATGTGGCGCTCACCCGCGCCACACAACGGCTCGGCATTGTCCACACGGCACCACCGTTGCCCGCTCTCTCAGGCGAGCAGAAGTCCGCGTCGATGTCCGGATAAGGTGTCAACCATGCGCAACGCTGGCAAGATCATCACCGTGGCGGCTGTCGCCGCGGCGCTCACGGCGTGTTCGCCGCCGAACGAGCAGCCCTCGGACCTGCCTCCGGGAGTCGATCCCACACCCTCGGCGCAGCCTTCGCCGACTCAGAACGAACAGGGTGGACAACAGGGTGAGGCCTGCACGGCCGAGGACATCGAGGTCACACCGTCGAGCAACGCGGAGGGCTACGAGGTCACCATCCCGCGGGACTGCGCGGTGCCGACCGAGTTGCTGACCCGGGAGCTGCAGCCCGGCACCGGCCCCGCCGCGGCCTCCGGTGACCAGCTCGACGTGGACTACACGATCGTCGCGTGGTCGGACGGGCAGGTGAAGGAGAACTCGTTCGGCGAACTGGGCACGATGAGTGTCCAGCTCGGGGATGACCAGCCGCAATTCGAGGGATGGAACGAGGCGCTGCAGGGTGCCCGGCAGGGTTCTCAGCGGCTGATCGTCGTCCCGGAGGACATGGGCTTCGCCCAGGACAGTGACCATCCGTTGGCCGGCGAGACCCTCGTGGTGGTCGCCGAGGTCGTGGATATCGCGCAGGTGCCGTGACGGTACGCCCGGTGTCGTGAGCGGACGAGCACGGTCCGCCACGTCCGCTCACGACCCGGGCGTTCGCCTGACTTCTCACGGCGTCAGGGCAACAGCAACAGTTTGCCCGTGGTGCGCCGTCCTTGAAGGTCCTCATGAGCCTTCCGGGCGTCGGTGAGCGAGTAGCGGCCACCGATGCGGACATCGAGTTTCCGTTCGGCCAACGCGTCGAACAACTCGCCGACCCGCCATTCCAGTTCCTGCCTGGTCCGTATGTAGTCACCACTCTTCGGACGTGTCAGAAACAGAGATCCGCCCCTGTTGAGTCGTTGCGGGTCGATCGGGGGGACGGGACCGCTGGCAGCGCCGAACAGGGCCAGCAGGCCCCGCGGCCGCAGACACTCCAGGCTGCCCTCGTAGGTGGAGGCGCCCACTCCGTCGTAGACGACGTCCACGCCCTCGCCGCGGGTGAACGCGCGTGTGGCTTCGACGAAATCCTGTTCGGTGTAGCGGATGACCTCGTCGGCGCCCGCCTCGCGGGCCAGTCGTTCCTTCTCCGGTGTCGACACGGTACCGATGACCTTCGCGCCCCTGGCCTTCGCCAGCTGAGTCAGCAGAAGTCCGACACCTCCCGCCGCCGCATGGACCAGCACGGTCTCGCCCTCACACACCTCGTATGTGGACGACACCAGGTAATGAGCCGTGATGCCCTGCAGCATCACGGCCGCGGCCGTCTCCTCCGCCACGCCTTCCGGCAGTTTCACCACCACGTCCGCGGGGACGACCGCTCGCTGCGCGTAGCTTCCCGGCGCGTCCTGCCACGCTACGCGGTCACCCACGGACAACCCTGTGACCTCGCTGCCCACCTCGACGATCCTGCCCGCGCCCTCCATGCCCGGGGTGTAGGGCAACGGCACTTCGTAGATGCCGCTGCGCTGGTAGGTGTCGATGTAGTTCACACCGGCAGCGGCCACATCGATCAGGACTTCCCTCGGCCCTGGGCCACCGACCTCGACGTCGGCGACGTCGAGAACCTCCGGTCCCCCTGTCCGCTCGATGCGAATCGCCGTGACCATGCCTGTCCTCCTCACGAAGCTGCACCGAACCCGTGGTGCTTGTGTGCTGTCCAGCCAACACGATGTCGGTGCCCCGGTCATGCCGGTGTTGTGGGGGTACCCTTGAGTGAAAGTGGCGCACTTCACTTGATGTGATCCGACAGTCGCGCGTGGTCCTCGACGCTGGTCTTCTAACGTGGTCATTCCTGTCGCTCTCGGTTTCACCGCAGCGTTCCTGTTCGCCGCGTCGGCTGCCTTGCAGCGCCGCGCGGTGCTGCGCGCTGCGAATTCCGACTCCGGTCATAAGGCCACCACGCACCGGCTGCCGGTACTGTGGCTTTTCCGCTTGTTGCTGCGGCAACGGGTGTGGCTGGCGGGGTGGATCACCAACATCGGCGGTTTTTGTTCTCAGGCGGCAGCGTTGCACTTCGGCTCGGTGGCTTTGGTGCAGCCGTTGCTGGTGACCCAGTTGTTGTTCGCGCTACCCATGGCCTCGGCAGCCATCCGGCAGTGGCCGTCGCTGCGGGACTGGCTGGCGGCCGGCGCGATCAGCGGTGGCGTGGCGCTGTTTCTGTCCGTGGAAGGCGCCGCGACGCTGGAGGGCGAGCCCGACCGAGGGCGATTGATGATAGCCGTGGCGGTGGCCGCGGCCACCATCCTCGCGTTGCTGCAGCTCGCGCAGCGACGAGGACCGCTGGTCTACAGCGCGTTGGTCGCCGCCTCCGCAGGTATCTGTTATGCGATGAGCGCAGCCATGATCAAGCTGACGACGGACAGCCTGCTCAACAGGGGAGTGGCCGCGACAGCGCTGGACTGGCCGGGCTACTTGCTCGCGATCACAACGCTTTCGGGACTGGTGCTGGGCCATCAGGCATACGGGTCGGGGTCGTTGTCGGCGGCCGTGGCGGTGATGTCGATCGTCAACCCCGCCGCGAGTTTCGCGCTGGGGGTGCTGGCTTTCGGTGCCGTGCCTGTCACCGAGCCCGTGCAGCTGGTCGCCGTGGTGGCTGCGGGCGTGTTGTTGACCGTGGGCGTGTTCGGACTCGCCCATTCACCTGCCGTGCGCTTGGAGACATCCAGCACAGCGAGACAAGGCGTTTACCCCATTCGGGGTAACGTTTCCGGCAGGGACCAGGCGCGTGGGCCATCCTGAAGGAGGACACGCCCGCCTGGTGTCACGCCGAATTCCCTGGCCTGGCCCGACCCGAAAGAGATCCCCCATCGTGCCTCATCGTGTCTCGGCGCCGTCCCGCGAACGGCACCTGATCATCGAGATCCCACACCTACGGGCCACCATCACTCGCGCTGTCGTCCTGGCAGTGGAGACGGCGGTCGTGCCCACGTTGCTGTTCATGCTGTTGCTGAACGTGTCCGGCCTCGTTCCCGGAGTGTTGGCGGTGCTCGGTTGGAGCGCATTCGTCATCAGCGTGCGCAGACTCATGCGCCGCGAGGTACCGCACACCCTGTTGCTGTGCACCGGCATGCTCGTGACCAGGGCGCTATTCGCGCTCGTCACATCCAGTGCCGTGGTGTATGTGCTGCAACCCGTGGTGGGCTCGGTACTCATGTTCCTCCTATTCGTGGGCAGCGCCGCTCTCGGTAAACCCATCACCGCTCGCCTGGCACGTGACTTCGTGCACCTGCCCGCCGAGTTGTTCGCCCACCGTCGGGTACGGAAAGTGTTCATCAACGTGGCGCTCATGTGGGGTGGCTCGCGCCTGCTCGACGCCGCCATGACGCTCGGTTTCCTGCAATGGAGCATCGATGCGGGACTGTTGTCCCGAGGAGTGTTCAGCAGCCTGCTCACGGCGTTGACCATCGCCGTCTGCGCGGGACACGGTTGGCGTTCCCTCCGTAACCTGCCCGACGTCACCTTGAGGTTCGCCCGCAGACCTGTCCCCGCCGCTGCCTGACCAGGTCAGGAGGCTTTCCCTCCACCGGTGTCGTTTGTGGGGCAGCCGTTCCCTCTGCGTGGTATACGAAGAAAGTGCTCACGACAGGGTCAGTGACGGGCACCACCCCATGTGCGACCGGTCGGTCTCCTCACCGCCGGCGTCCGAGGTGGTGGGTCGAGATCCTGCTCGGATTGATCCTGTTCGGTGTGTACGCGCTGATCGGCGCGTTCCGGCTACCCGGGCACGCTCACCGGGCGTTCGCAAATGGTGAGGACATCCTCGCGGTACAACGTGCTCTGCACATCAACATCGAACTGCCGGTGAACCGTTGGCTCGCTGACCAGGGCTGGCTGATGGTCGTGGCGAACTACGAGTACGCGTTCGGCTACCTCGTCGCCACCTTCGTGGCATTGGTGTGGTTGTACCGGCGTCGGCCCGGGCAGTATCCGTGGGCTCGGGACGTGTTCGCGGTGTCGACCCTGATCGCGGTCCTGTGTTTCTGGCTGTATCCGGTGGCTCCGCCTCGGTTGTTGCCGGATGCGGGGTTCATCGACACCGTTTGGCTGGGTGACACGTGGGGCTCGTGGGGTTCGCCGATGGTCGAGGGGGCCAATCAGCTCGCCGCGATGCCGTCGCTCCACATCGGTTGGGCCCTGTGGGTTTCCGTGGTGCTGTCCCGAAGTGGTGCGCCACGGTGGGCGCAGGTGGCCAGTGCCGTGCACGTGTTGGTGACGTTCGCGGTGATCGTCGCCACCGGTAACCACTACTGGTTGGACGCGCTCGGGGGCGTCGCTGTGGTGTGGCTCGGTGTCCTGGCCGCCGACCTCGCCAGAGGAAAGTCGGTGACGTGGACCGCTTCCGTCCGCAGAAGCCTGTGTCGACGCGGCCGTCACGCCTACACTGGCGCCGTGACTGACACCGCAACCGAGGCCAAGACCCCCGCCCCTCCGAAGGCCGCTCAGCTCGCCGCCGCGCGCACGTTCGTCGCCGAGCACGGCAAGCCGGTGAAAGCCGTCATCCAGCGCATCGGCCGCGCCGGAGCCAGGGTGCTGCTCGTCGGTGCCGACGGCGCTCTCGGGGACGTCGTGGTGCCGAGTGTCGAGACCGGTGAAGCGTTGATCGAGGCGGTGGAGGGCGTCGAACGTTCCGAGTGGGACGCCGACACCGTGGGCGCCACCAAGATCGGCGCGGCCCATCGCAGGAGGATGGCCGGCCCACTGGCGCGCCGCTGATGGTGCGAATCGTCTTCGCCGGATGCCGGAGGTTACCGCAGGGCGACGGCGACGAACATGCTGTGGGCCCTGCGTTGGCGGCTGTCGGAGCCGAATTGGGCTGGGCGGTGTGGGACGATCCGGACGCCGATTTCCGCACCGCCGACCTGGTGGTGCTGAGGGCGACGTGGGACTACGCACAGCGCCGAGATGCTTTTCTCGCGTGGTGTGACTCCGTGCCGAGGCTGCATAACTCGGCCGCCGTGGCGCGGTGGAATACTCACAAGCGTTACCTCCTCGACCTGGCCGATGCCGGTGTTCCGGTGGTGCCGACCGAGCTCGTGGAGATCGGTGACAGTCCGCGATGGCCCGACGGCGAATTCGTGGTCAAACCCGCTGTCGGCGCCGGGTCGGTGGGGGCGCGTCGCTTCGGGCCACGGCAACATGGGCTCGCCGCCGAGCACTTGGCCGCTCTGCACTCGGACGGTCGGTCAGCGTTGGTGCAGCCGTATCAAGCGGACGTGGATACGCACGGCGAGACCGCGCTCGTGTTCTTCGGTGGTGTGTACTCACACGCGTTCACGAAAGCGGCCATACTCGCGGACACGGGTCGAAACGGTAACGGTGCGTCGGAGAAGCTCGCGATGGCCGAGCCGGAGCCCCGGTTCCGTAGGCTCGCCGAGGACACGCTCGACGCGGCGGTCGCCTTGTTGGGAATCGCGCGGGCCGATCTGCTGTATGCGCGGGTGGACATGCTGACCGGCGAGGACGGTGCGCCCGCCTTATTAGAGTTGGAGCTGACGGAACCGTCCCTTGGTTTCGCCCAGGCCGATTCCGCTGCCCCGATGAGGTTCGTCTCCGCCATCCGCGGTCAACTGTCCTGACGCCGCGGCCGACGGTCCGTGTCGACCGTGGTGCCTTCGCGGTCGACTACGGTGTCGTCGCGGCGCGCTTGGCGGCGAGTCGTTCCGGCTTGGGCCAGCGCACGTTGTGGGCCCAACCGAACTTCTCGAAGATCCAGATCAGCCGCGCGGAGATGTCGATCTGCCCGCGCAGCACGCCGTGACGGGCGCAGGTCGGGTCGGCGTGATGGCTGTTGTGCCACGACTCGCCCATCGACAGGATCGCCAGCGGCCAGAAGTTCGTGGCCTTGTCCCTGCTGGTGAACGGGCGTTCGCCCACCATGTGGCAGATCGAGTTCACCGACCAGGTGATGTGGTGGGAGAACGCGATACGCACCAGACCGGCCCAGAAGAACGCCGTCACCGCGCCCCACCACGACCAGGTGATGAGGCCGCCGAGCAGGGTCGGCAGTGCGAGGCTCAGCACGATCCAGAGCCAGAAGTAGCGGTTGACGACCTGAAGGTCCTTGTCGGACAGCAGGTCGGGAGCGAACCGCTGGTAGTTCGTGACTTCGCGCTTGAACATCCAGCCCATGTGCGCGTGCCAGAAACCGCGCAGCAACGCCCACGGCGAGGTGCCGAACAGCCAGGGTGAGTGTGGGTCGCCTTCCTTGTCGGCGAACGCGTGGTGTCTGCGGTGACTGGCCACCCAGAAGATCACTGAGCCCTGCACAGCCATGCTGCCGGCGATGGCAAGAGCGATGCGCAGGGGCCTGGTGGTCTTGAACGCCCCGTGTGTGAAGTAACGGTGGTAGCCCACGGTGACGCCGAGCGTGCCGACGGTGTAGAACACGGCAGCCAGTGCAAGATCCACCCAGGTCAGGCCCCAGCCCCAGGCGAAGGGGATCGCCGCGACCAGCGCAACGAACGGGATCAACAGAAATGCCTTCAGCACGATCATCTGTGCTGTGGAGCGTTCATGCCCGACAAGGGGCTTCGGCCCGGTGCGTCGCTCGCCGGACGTGGAGGTGGTGCTGCTCATCGTGTGTCTGGGACCTCGTATCGCAAGAAGGAAACGGGCAGAGAACGAATTCTGCCCTTAGTGCAGCACAGCGTAGCCGCGATCGCATGCGGACCGAAGACCGTGTTGGGTGAGTCGGGTACAGGGCCTCTGATCAGCGGATATCAGGCAGCGCCGACGGTGTGGCGCTCGGGTGCGGGAGCGGCGCTCACGACTGGGCCTCGGTCACGGGTGGCACACCACAGGGCGGAGGTGGCGGCGACTATCAGCATCGAGCCGAGGACGTGCAGCGACACCAGAAGCTCGGGGATACCGAGCCGGTACTGGACGACGCCCAACAGGCCCTGGGCGAGTGCGATGCCCCACACGGTGGCGTAGTACATCCACAGCGTTTTCTCGACCCGCGCCCGGTACCACTGGATTCCTAAGACCACGAGGACGGCGAGGAACACGTAGAGGAACGCGGCGTGGATCACCGTGAGGGTCTCGATCGGAGCGTCGAGACGCTCGACGTCGGGGTCGCCGCCGTGCGGGCCCGCGCCGGTGACCACGGTGCCGGCGACGATCAGGCCCGCCAGGGAAGCCACGAGGGCCCAGAGCACGGGACGGCTGGCGCGAGGAACGCGTGGTCGGGGTGGTTCGTCACCTTCGTTGAAGGCGCGCAGGAGGACGACCGACGTCCATACCAGGGCGGTGGAGGGCAAGAAGTGCAGCGCGACGGTCCACCACAGTAGGTCGGCGAGCACGGTGATGCCCCCGATCACGGCCTGTGCGACGACTCCGGCAGGCATGATCCACGCCAGTCGGAGGAGACGCTTCCGGCTCGGGTGGTCGAGGTAGACGCGCCACGCCGCGAGCACGCAGAGGGCCGCGACGAACACCACGACGACGGTGAGCAGGCGGTTACCGTACTCGATCCACTGGTTGAGAGTGGCGTACTCGGGGTGTTTGACGGGGACCATGCTGCCGGGGAAGCACTGTGGCCAGGTGGGGCAGCCGAGCCCTGACCCGGTCACGCGCACGATGGAGCCGGTGAGCCCGATGCCGGCCTGCGTGACGATGGCGGCGATGGCGAGAGCTCGTTGCAGGGCCTGCGAAGGGTACGGCAAGCGACCGACGAGCGAAGACAACTGCACGACACAAGATAGTAATAGCCGCGCGAAGCGTGTCTTCTTGGGTGGTGGTGGGTGACGGGCGGGGGTAATAGCCGCGCGAAGCGTGTCTTCTTGGGTGGTGGTGGGTGACGGGCGGGAGAAGAGTCCCGACAGCCGCGTGGCGGGCTGGGTGCTTACGTCAGTTTGGTCGTGCGGGTGGCCAGTGCCGTGGCGGCGGCGGCCCACACGACGAGTACCGCCACCGGTGTCCACGTGAGCGTGCCGTGGGCCAATGCGTCGTTCAGCCCGTCGGCGAGTGCGGCCGAGGGCAGGTAGGAGACGAGGGCGCCGAGAAAACCTGGCAGCGTGTCCGGGGCGACCACGATGCCGCCCGCGAGCAGCAGCACGAACCACACGATGTTAGCCAGGGCGAGTACGGCTTCGGCTCGCAACGCGCCACCCAACAACACACCGAGCGCACCGAAACTGATCGTGCCCACCACGAGCAGTAGCACCGCCGCGCCGATTCCGGATGCGGTGGGTGACCAGCCGAGGGCGATCGCGATCGCGCCCAGCACGACGGCCTGTACGGTCACCACCGCCAGTGCGGCGACGAGTTTGCCGGCGACGAGCAGCCACCGGGGTAGGGCTGTGGCCGCGAGTCGTTTGAGTACTCCGTAGCGGCGGTCGAAGCCGAGTGCGATGGCTTGTCCGGTGAAGGCCGAGGACATCACGGCCAGGGCGAGGATTCGCGGTGCGACCCAGTCCACGCGGTGCTGGACATCGTCTGACACGGGCACGACGTCCAGCGTGCTCATTCCCACCAGCAGTGCCACCGGGATAAGCAGGGTGAGCAGGATCTGCTCACCGTGGCGCAGGGTGAGCCCGATCTCGGTACGGGCGTGGGTGAACAGCATTCGCCCGATGCGGCCGCGCCCGGGTGCGGGGGCGAAGGTGCCGGGGGCGAACCGTGGCTGGTCTGTGGCGCGAGTCGCGGTCACGCGCGTAGCTCCCGTCCGGTGAGTTCGAGGAAGACCTCCTCGAGGTCCCGTTTACCGACATGCAGTTCTTCCGCGAGCACGCCCTGTTGCGCGCACCACGACGTCACCGTGGAGATCACCTGCGGATCCACTGCACCGCACACACGATAGGCGCCGGGGGAGGATTCCTTGACGAGGTAGCCCTCGGGCAACGCGGCGGCGAGCAGGTCGGTGTCCAGACCCGGGCGCGCTCGGAATCGGAGTTGTGCGTCCTCGGCGTGCTCGGCTGTGAGGGCGTTCGGTGAGCCCGAGGCGATGACCCGGCCACCGTCGACGATCACCACCGTGTCGGCCAGTGTCTCGGCCTCCTCCATGAGGTGTGTGGTGAGCAGTACGCTCACGCCGTCGTCACGCAACGCGGTGAGCAGGTCCCACACCAGTCGGCGGGCCTGGGGGTCCATGCCGGCCGTCGGTTCGTCGAGGAACACCAGTTCCGGGCGTCCGACGAGCGCGCACGCCAGCGACAGTCGTTGCTGCTGGCCTCCGGACAGCCGCTTGAACGGGACGCGGCGTACTTCCGACAGGCCGAGCACATCGAGCAGCCACGACGTGTCCAACGGGTGGGCGGCGCACGAAGCCACGAGCCGGAGCATCTCCTCGGCACGCACGCCGGGGTAGGCGCCGCCGCCCTGGGGCATGACACCGATCTTCGGACGCAGCGTGGCTCCCTCGCGGGCGGGGTCGAGACCGAGTACCCGCACGGTGCCCTCGTCGGGACGCTGGAAACCTTCGCAGATCTCGACGGTGGTCGTCTTGCCCGCCCCGTTGGGGCCGAGCAGGGCGAGCACTGTGGCTCGGGGCATCGTCAGGTCGAGGCCGGAGACGGCCGTGACGGCGCCGAACCGTTTCACCAGCCCGGTGATTTCGACGGCCGTTGCGTTCACAACTGACAAGGGTAGACGCGCCGATCAGCGCTCGGCCTTCGGGCTTTCGGGGCGGCTCAGGAAGCCGGGAAGGCCGGGGAGGCTGGGGAGGCTGGGGAGGCGCAGCATCGGCGCGCGCCGCCAGGCGATCAGGAGGGCGAGCACGATGACGATCGCCGCCGCGACGTACGCCTGGTGGAGCGTGAAGGCCCTGCCGTCGAAAGGGCTGCCGGGGGGTGAGATGACCATGGCCAGCACGGCGCTCACCGCGGTGGCGACGTTGCGGAATCGGGAGGTGCCCGCCGCCGCGGCCAGTGGGATCACTGCCCACAGCAGCCACCACGGTTGCATCGACACGTGCAGCATCATGAACGCGCCGAGCGAGACACCCAGTCCGATGAGCGGCCGGTAGCGCCAGTGGAAGCTGTCCCACAGGAACTTGACGGTCACCGCGCCCGCGGCCGCGTAGCCGAGGACGGACAGGATGGCGATGATGGACCCAGTGTGGTTGCCGAGGCCGAGCACGACGCCGAACACGCCGCCGAGCTGACCGAGTTCGGCGGCGGGCGAGACCCAGCTCCACACCTTCGAAGGCGTGTCGAGCGCGCCGATCCACCCGAAACCGAGGCCGGTGACGAAGCCCACCGCGAGCATCACCGAGGCGAAGACGACGAGCATCAGTACGGCCGCTGCGGCGAGGTCGGCGATGCGGCCCTTCGCGCGTCGGGCGATCATCACGCCGAAGAACCCGAGCGCCACGATGGCGTGGATCTTCACCATCGCCGCGAGCGAGATCACGACCGCGCCGAGCACGATGAAGGTCAGTTCCCCTTTGACGCGGGGCGGGGGAGGCTCGCCTTTCACCCGCACGGCCAGCCTGCGCATGCCGAGTTCCAGTCCCGCGAGCATGAGCCCGATGGCGAGTGACTCGTTGTGGGCACCCGCCACGAGATGGAACAACACCAGGGGGTTGGCCGCGCCCAGCCAAAGGGCCGTGCCCGGTGCCACGCCGCAGCGGCGGGCGAGCCGGGGCAGTGCCCACACGATGAGACCGAATCCGACCAGCGCCACCAGCCGTTGCAGCAGCACGCCCACGGCCACGTTGGTGCCGGCGATACCGGTCAGCCAGCTCCCGATCTCCAGAAACAGCGGTCCGTACGGGGCGGGGGTGTCGCGCCACATGTTTGACACGCCGGAGGTGAACGGGTCGGCCACACCCAGAGCCTCGGCCGGCCCGAGTGAGTAAGGGTCGAATCCGCGCCGAACGATCTCGCTTTGGGCGAGGTAGCTGTAGACGTCTCGGGAGAACAGGGGCGGGATGACCATCAGCGGCAGCACCCACGGCAGGAGGGTGCGCAGCACCTGGCTCTGGGTGGCGATGCGGTCGCGGCCCGGTCTGGCGAATCGGCCCAGCCACAGCCACGCGATCACCATCATCCCCATGCCGGTGTACGCGATCGCCACCGAGACGGTGGGGATGCGGGTGAACAGTTGGAGCACCGGTATCTCCAGCACCGGGTTGAGAACCGGTGCCGCGCCGGCGCCGAGCGAACCGAACGCCAGGAGTAACGCTCCGACGATGCCGAAACGTTGCACGACCCCCAGCGCGCGGGTCTCATCGGCGTCGAGCGGTTCCGTCCGCCCCGGGGTGGCCGGTGAGCGCGTCATGATCCCGCCCTTGCCCAAAATCACGGTGGTGAGCGTATCGACTCCCCATGTCGCGTGAGTCGGGTCACTCGGTCATGGGTCGGCTTTGCTGCTTCCATGGAAATACGACACAATTATGTTGTGAAAAAGCAGGGGATGTTCGACCGACGTGGCGGTAAGTCGCCCGACGTGGCGGGTTCCCCTGTCCAGGTGACGGCCGAGGGCAGGACCCGGCACGAGATTGCCCGGCTCCTCCTGGAGCAGGGACCGCTGTCGGCCGTGGCCGTCGCCGAACAGTTGGGCATCAGTGCCACGGCAGTGCGTCGCCACCTCGACGTGCTGGTGGCAGACAACGAGGCACAGACGCGTCAGGCGCCCCGAAAAGGACGCCGGGGCCGCGGTAGACCCGCCAAGCTGTTCCTGCTCACCGAGCAGGGTAGGGCCCGGTTCGGGCACGCCTACGACGACCTTGCCGTCTCGGCCATTCGGTTCCTCGCCGAGCACGCCGGAGAGCAGGCCGTCAAGGCGTTCGCGCAGCGGCGGGTGTCGGCGCTCGTGGGGCCGTACCGGGAGGCCGTGACCCGACACACGGGCGCGGCGTCTCGGGCCGAGGCTCTCGCGAGCGCCCTCACCAGAGAGGGCTACGCTGCGTCGACTCGCACGGTGGGCACACCGGGAACGGCTTCGGCGCCGGGTGCGCAACTGTGTCAGCATCACTGTCCGGTCGCGCACGTGGCAGCTGAGTTCCCGCAGCTGTGCGAGGCGGAGACCGCGGCATTCGCCGAGCTGCTCGGTACACACGTGCAGCGGCTGGCGACGATC
>JAJYTH010000006.1:0-35616 GCA_021793175.1 Actinomycetes bacterium | reverse complement strand
CCACGCACGTACCCGCCGAGCCGGTGGGTAGCGAAGGGAGACGTCAGCACACGTTGCAGAACGTGGACGTTGACAGTGCAACCTCGAACGGAGGGACATCCGCATGACTGCCGCTGCCGAGCAGCGCAATCCCACCACCGAGCCGTTGAGCCAGGAAGAGACCATTGAGTCCCTGGGCAACTATGCGTTCGGCTGGGCCGACCCCGACCCCGCGGGGGCGAGCGCTCGTCGAGGACTGAACGAAGAGGTCGTCCGCGACATCTCCGACAAGAAGTCCGAACCGGACTGGATGCTCGAAACGCGCCTGAAGGCGCTCAAGCTGTTCGAGCGCAAGCCGATGCCGAACTGGGGCGCCGACCTCACGGGCATCGACTTCGACAAGATCAAGTACTTCGTGCGCTCCACCGAGAAGCAGGCCACGAGCTGGGACGAGCTTCCGCCGGACATCAAGAACACCTACGACAAGCTCGGCATCCCCGAGGCGGAGAAGCAGCGCCTCATCGCCGGTGTGGCCGCGCAGTACGAGTCCGAGGTCGTCTACCACCAGATCCGCGAGGACCTCGAGAAGCAGGGTGTCATCTTCCTGGACACCGACACCGGCCTCAAGGAGCACCCGGAGCTGTTCAAGGAGTACTTCGGCTCCGTCATCCCCGCGGGTGACAACAAGTTCTCCGCGCTGAACACGGCCGTGTGGTCCGGTGGGTCGTTCATCTACGTACCGCCGGGTGTGCACGTCGACATCCCGCTGCAGGCCTACTTCCGGATCAACACCGAGAACATGGGCCAGTTCGAGCGGACACTGATCATCGTCGACGAGGGTGCCTACGTGCACTACGTCGAGGGCTGCACCGCGCCGATCTACAAGTCGGACTCGCTGCACTCGGCCGTGGTCGAGATCATCGTGAAGAAGGGCGGCCGCTGCCGCTACACGACGATCCAGAACTGGTCGAACAACGTCTACAACCTGGTGACCAAGCGCGCCAAGGCCGAAGAGGGCGCCACCATGGAGTGGATCGACGGCAACATCGGCTCCAAGGTGACGATGAAGTACCCGTCGGTGTTCCTCATGGGCGAGCACGCCAAGGGCGAAGTGCTCTCGGTCGCGTTCGCCGGTGAGGGCCAGCACCAGGACGCGGGTGCGAAGATGGAGCACTTGGCGCCGAACACGTCGTCGACCATCGTGTCCAAGTCGGTCGCGCGCGGCGGTGGCCGTACCTCGTACCGCGGTCTGGTGCGGGTCGCCAAGCGGGCGCACAACTCCAAGTCCAACGTGGAGTGCGACGCGCTGCTGGTGGACACGATCTCGCGTTCGGACACCTACCCCTATGTGGACATCCGTAACGACGACGTGTCCATGGGCCACGAGGCCACGGTGTCCAAGGTCAGCGAGGACCAGCTCTTCTACCTGATGTCGCGAGGCCTCAGTGAGGAAGAGGCCATGGCCATGGTGGTGCGCGGCTTCGTCGAGCCCATCGCGCGGGAGCTGCCGATGGAATACGCGCTCGAACTGAACCGCCTGATCGAACTGCAGATGGAAGGAAGCGTCGGCTGAGATGACAGTGGCCGAGAACAATGCTGGCGCCACCGCGGCCGCAGCGGAAGCGGTGGTGCCGGCCCTGAGCCGTGGTGAACGGTTCACCTCTTACGACGTCCAGGCCTTCGAGGTCCCCAGCGGACGGGAAGAGAACTGGCGGTTCACCCCGCTCAAGCGGTTGCGCGGGCTGCACGACGGCACCGCGTCCGCCACGGGCGAAGCCAAGATCGATGCCGAGACCGCGCCCGAGGTCAAGGTGGAGACGGTCGGGCGGGACGACGCGCGACTCGGTGAGGCGGGTGTTCCCAGCGACCGGATCGCGGCGCAGGCGTACTCCTCGTTCGAGGCGGCGACCGTGGTGACCGTGCCCAAGAACACCAAGGCCTCCAAGCACTCGGTGGTGCGGGTGAACGGTCCCGGCGAGGGCAAGACGGCCTACGGGCACCTGCAGGTCCGGGCGGAGCCGTTCGCCGAAGCGGCGATCGTGCTCGACCACGTCGGTTCCGGCACCTACGCCGACAACGTCGAGTTCGTCATCGGTGACGGCGCACAGCTCACCGTGGTGAGCGTGCAGGACTGGGCGGACGACGCGGTACACGTCTCCGAACAGCACCTGCGTCTGGGCCGGGACGCGCGCCTCAAGCACATCGTCGTCACCCTCAGCGGTGGCCTGGTGCGAGTGAGCCCGACGGCCACTTTCGCTGGTCCCGGCGGGGACGTCGAGATGCTCGGGCTGTACTTCGCCGACGCGGGGCAGCACCAGGAACACCGCCTGTTCGTGGACCACGCGGTGCCCCACTGCTCGTCCAATGTGCTCTACAAGGGCGCGCTGCAGGGCGACGACGCGCGCACGGTCTGGATCGGTGACGTGCTGATCCGGGCGGCCGCGGAGGGCACCGAGACGTTCGAGCTCAACCGCAACCTGGTACTCACCGACGGGGCGCGCGCCGACTCGGTGCCGAACCTGGAGATCGAGACAGGTGAGATCGCCAAGGCGGGGCACGCCAGCACGACGGGAAGGTTCGACGACGAGCAGCTGTTCTACCTGCAGTCCCGGGGAATCGAGGAGGAGGAGGCGCGCAGGCTGGTCGTGCGCGGCTTCTTCTACGAGGTCCTCATGAAGATCGATATCCCCGAGATGCGTGAACGGCTCGAAGCCGCGATCGAGGACGAACTGCAGGCGATCGGCGCCTGACCTAACCGAAGCTTCCCGATACTGACGAAAGAAACGAAGAGGCATGGCAACACTGGAAATCAAGGATCTGCGCGCCGACGTCGTCACCGAGGAGGGCAACAAGGAGATCCTCACCGGCGTCAACCTGACGATCCGCTCGGGTGAGATCCACGCCCTCATGGGGCCGAACGGGTCCGGCAAGTCGACGTTGTCGTACGCCATCGCCGGTCACCCCAAGTACGAGGTGACCTCCGGCGAGGTTCTGCTGGACGGGGAGAACATCCTCGAACTGGGCGTGGACGAGCGCGCTCAGGCCGGGTTGTTCCTCGCGATGCAGTACCCGGTCGAGGTGCCCGGGGTGTCGATGTCGAACTTCCTGCGTTCGGCTGCCACGGCCGTGCGCGGTGAGGCGCCGAAGCTGCGGCACTGGGTCAAGGAAGTCAAGGACGAGATGGCCAAGCTCGACATCGCCCCGGAGTTCGCCGAGCGGAGCGTGAACGAGGGCTTCTCGGGCGGTGAGAAGAAGCGGCACGAGATCTTGCAGATGTCGCTGCTCAAGCCCAAGATCGCCGTCCTGGACGAAACCGACTCCGGCCTCGACGTCGACGCACTGCGAGTGGTGTCGCAGGCGGTCAACAACTACAAGGCCAACAACGAGGTCGGCATCATGCTGATCACGCACTACACGCGCATCCTCGAGCACATCCAGCCGGACTTCGTGCACGTCTTCGCCGGCGGCAAGATCGTCGAGTCCGGTGGCAAGGAGCTGGCCGAGGAGTTGGAGAAGAACGGCTACGTCAAGTACACCGAGAAGGCCGAGGCCGCGGTCTGACGAGGACAGGAAGGGAACGGTCGAAAGGAGTTGGCGCGATGACCACCATGGACTCGCGACCTTTGGATGTCACGGCGGTGCGCGCCGACTTCCCGATCCTGTCTCGCACCGTCCGCGACGGTAAACCTTTGGTGTATCTGGACTCCGGAGCCACCTCTCAGCGTCCTACCCCGGTGCTCGACGCCGAACGACGTTTCCTGGAGACATCCAACGCGGCCGTGCACCGGGGTGCGCACCAGCTCGCGGAAGAGGCGACCGACGCCTACGAGGAAGCACGAGCGAAGATCGCCTCTTTCGTGGGTGCCACGCCCGGTGAGGTGGTGTTCACCAAGAACGCCACCGAGGGCATCAATCTCGTCGCATACGCGATGAGTAACGCCGCCACGGCCGGGCCGGAGGCGGAACGGTTCTCGGTGGGTCCCGGCGACGAGATCGTCGTGACCGAGATGGAGCACCACGCCAACCTGGTGCCCTGGCAGCAGTTGTGTCAGCGCACAGGGGCGACACTGCGCTGGTTCGGGGTGACTCCCGACGGTCGTCTCGATCTGTCCGAGATGGACCAGCTCATCAACGAGCGCACCAAGGTCGTCGCATTCGCACACCAGTCCAATGTGCTCGGCACGGTGAACCCCGTGGAGACACTGGTGCGTCGGGCACGCGAGGTGGGTGCGCTGGTGGTGCTCGACGCCTGTCAGTCGGTGCCGCACTTCGCCGTGGACTTCGCCGAACTGGGCGTGGATTTCGCGGTGTTCTCTGGGCACAAGATGCTTGGTCCCTCGGGCATCGGTGTGCTCTACGGGCGTCGGGAGCTGCTGGAGGTCATGCCGCCGTTCCTCACCGGTGGCTCCATGATCGAGCTGGTGCGGATGGAGAGCTCGACGTTCGCGCCGCCACCGCAGCGGTTCGAGGCCGGTGTGCCGATGACCTCCCAGGCGGTGGGGCTCGGCGCGGCCGTGGACTACTTGAACGCGGTCGGCATGGACCGGGTCGCCGAGCACGAACATCTGCTCGCCGAGCGGACCTTGGACGGGCTGCGCTCCCTGCCGGGGGTGCGCATCGTCGGGCCGCAGAACACCGTCGACCGGGGTGCCACGGTGGCGTTCGTGGTCGACGGCATCCACCCGCACGACGTGGGTCAGGTGTTCGACAGTCTGGGGGTCGCCGTGCGCGTCGGCCACCATTGTGCGTGGCCGTTGCACCGGGCTTGTAGTATTCCCGCATCGGTACGGGCGTCGTTCTACCTGTACAACGAACTGTCTGAAGTGGATGCTCTTGTGAACGGTGTGCGTGAGGCTCAGCGGTTCTTCGGGGTCGGAGGAGCCGCCTGATGGATCTGGAATCCATGTACCAGGAAGTCATCCTGGACCACTACAAGAATCCGCACGCCCGTGGACTGCGGGAGCCGTACGACGCCGAGTCCTTCCAGGTGAACCCCACCTGTGGGGACGAGGTGACCCTGCGGGTCCGACTCGACGGCGACACCGTCGCCGACGTGTCATACGAAGGGCAAGGTTGTTCGATCAGCCAGGCGTCGACCTCGGTGTTGACGGATCTTGTGATCGGACGTTCGCTTAAGGAGGCACTGGCGAAGCTCGATGCGTTCACCGAGCTGATGCAGAGCCGCGGTGAGGCCGAGCCCGACGAGGACGTGCTGGAGGACGGTATCGCGTTCGTCGGCGTGGCGAAGTACCCCGCTCGAGTGAAATGCGCCTTGCTCGGCTGGATGGCTTTCAAGGACGCTGTGGGCAGGACGTCGACCAGTGAGGTGACATCACCATGACCGAAACCGAGATGCCCGAGCACCGTGAGGGACGTACGGCGGCGGACCTGCCGGAGCAGGCGCAGCCCGCCCCGAACGGTGACGTGGCCAAGATCGAGGACGTTGAGGAGGCCATGCGGGACGTCGTGGACCCCGAGCTCGGGGTCAACATCGTCGACCTCGGGCTCGTCTACGACATCCGCGTGGACGAGGAGAACACGGCCACCATCGACATGACGTTGACGTCGGCTGCGTGCCCGTTGACCGACGTCATCGAGGACCAGACGGCGTCGGTGCTGACCGGGGCGAACGGCGTGGTGAAGGATTACCGGATCAACTGGGTCTGGATGCCGCCGTGGGGCCCGGAGAAGATCACCGAAGAAGGCCGTGAGCAGCTGAGGGCGCTGGGCTTCACCGTCTGATCCTGCTCCGAACAACAAACACGCCGGTGGGGCTTCCCCACCGGCGTGTCCGCATTCTGCGTCACCGTGTCCGCATTCTGCGTACATGTGTTCGCAGTTCACGCGTACAGCGGCGGTCAGGATAGACGCGCCAGACAAGCATGCAGCGCGTCGAGGAGTCGGTTCGCGCGGTCGTCCGTGTCCTCGGGCCGCAGTTCGGCGGGCAGGAACGAAAAGCCCACCTCGGCCTCCGGCCAGGCGCCGTGCCGTCCTCTGCACGCCCCGGAATGCCCGAAGGTGACCTGTGCGGGGCCATACGTCCCGATCGGGTCGGGCAGCTCGAAGCCGAGCCCGAAGTGCACGGGTCGATCGTTGATGGCGTCGATGCCCTCGGCCCACGTGCGTGTGGCGCGTCGCAGTGCCGAGCGCGGCATCAGTGAGCCTCCGGCGAGCAGGTCGTAGAACGTGGCCATGGCACGCGCCGATCCCACGCCACTTCCGGCCGCGAGCTCCGCACGCCGATACCGCTCAGAGTTGATCACCTCGTCCGAGCCCAGCAGCGCACCGTACATCCGGTCGACGATCTTTCGACGTTCCTCGTCCTGTAGGAACGTGCTGATGCGGTAGTCGGGTGCACGCACCAGGCGTGCGACGCGGGGATCGACCTCGGGCGGTGTGCCAAGATACAGGTCGAGCCCGTGTGGCTGGGCGAACGACTCACGCAGGTGGGTAGCGACCGAGTAGCCGGTGGCGCGGCGGACGAGTGCTTCGACTAGGTAACCGTAGGTGAGCGCGTGATAGGCGACGCGGGTTCCGGGTGTCCACAGTGGTTCCTGATTCGCCAGGATTTCTTTCGCTGCTTCGGGTCCATGAAGTTGTGTTCAGCGTCCACATAGGGCAGTCCTGCTGTGTGTGACAGGACGTGTGACACGCGTATGTCGGCACGGCGGAACTCTGGCCAGTATTTCTGCACTGGAGTATCGGTGTCCAATTCGGACGCACACTCGGCCGCGACCGCGGCGGTGAGTTCCTTGGTCCCGGAGAACAGCACACAGACCGTGTTCGACGACCACGGCCGCCCGGAAGTGGGATCGGCGAGTCTGCCCCACAGATCCACCACCGTCTCGCCACGTCGCACCACCGCGAAGGCGGCCCCCGCCCGGATGTCGGCGACGATGTCGTCGAAGACGTCGCGGACCTCCTCGAATCCTCGACGAACCGTTCCGCGACTCGTGTTCATGACGTCATCCTCGGTGTGTTGGCGAGCAGATCGCGGGTGTACGAGTGTTGGGCAGTGGTGAGGACCTCCTTGACCGTTCCGGCCTCCACGATGTGTCCGTCTCGGAGCACCGCGATGTGGTCGGCGATGTGTCGGGCGAGAGCGATGTTGTGGGTGACGAACAACATCGCCGTGCCCAGTTCTTCGCGCAGCGAGCGCAGCAGATCGATGATCGACGCCTGCACCGACACGTCGAGGGCGGAGGTCACCTCGTCGCACAGCAGGACATCCGGTGTGGTGACCAGTGCGCGAGCGGTGGCGGCGCGTTGCCGTTCCCCGCCGCTGAGCTGGTCGCGCTCGGCCGCCAGGTCGGCGAAAGTCCGTCCGGCCGCTTCGGACTCGCAGCCGGCCACCATGTCGTCGCGCAGTCGCTGGGTCAGCTCCGGTGCGTCGAGTCGGGTCCAGGGTTCCTTCAACGAGGGCCCGAAGTGGTCGAGCATGTGTGCCATGCCGCCCTCACCGCCCGCGAGGTGGAACGTCAGACAGGGCCCTTGCACCGGCCAGCGCAAGCCCGGACCGTCGGTGATCGCGGTGTCGATCTGCTCGGGCGTCGCCTCGCCGCTCGCCACCATGTGCAGGCCTCCCGCCACAACGCCTCCTGAAGGCGGTTGGCGATGAACCCGGTCAGCTCGCGGTCCATGGTGATGACCGACTTGCCAACGTGCCGGTAGAAGTCGCTCGCCCAGTCGACCGCCCAGTGTTCGGTCCGCTCACCGCCGACGACCTCCACTAACGGGATGAGGTACGGCGGGTTGAACGGGTGACCCACGACGAGTCGTTCGGGTGTGGCCGCGTCGACCTGCATGTCCGTCATGGCGAACCCCGAGGTCGACGATGCGATCACCACGCCGGGCGCGGTGACGGCGTCGATGTCGGCGAGCAGCCGCTGCTTCACCGGTAAGGACTCCGGGGCGCTTTCCTGGACGAACCCGGCTCCGTCCACAGCGTCGGCCAGGGTCGGGACCACGGTGAGGTTGTCCGAAGAGGCGCCGTCCGCCAACCCCAGTTCCGTCAACGCGGGCCACGCGGACTCCACCAGCCGGGACAGCCGCTCGGCCGCCCCGTCACCCGGGTCCCAGGCCTGCATGGTGTAGCCGCGTGCGAGGAAGTGCGCGGCCCAGCCACCGCCGATGACACCGGCGCCGATGCACGCGATCGTCGTGACCTTCTCCGGGGACGTCGCGGCGCTTACCGAGTCGCCGCCTTCAACCCGAGGATGCGACGGGCCGCGTCCGGACCGGCCACCGTCGCACCGAGGTCCTCGACGATGCGCACCTCGCGCTCCACCAGCTGGCCGTTCGTGGCCTTGACTCCCTTGGACAGGTAGAGGTTGTCCTCCAGACCCACGCGGACGTGCCCGCCGCGCAACACGGACTCGGCCACCCACGGCAGCTGGTGACGTCCGATGGCGAAAGACGCCCACTGTGCACCGTCGGGCAGCATGTCGACCATCACCTGGAGCAGCTTCGGGTTCGGGGAGCGCCGTACGGGATGCCCATGCACAGCTGGAACAACGGCGGCGCGTCGATCAGCCCTTCTTCGACGAGCTTGGTGGCGAACCAGAGGTTTCCGGTGTCGAAGATCTCCAGCTTCGGTTTCACGCCGAGCTCCTGGACGCGTCGTGCCCCGATCCGAAGCATGTCCGGGGTCGAGACGTAGAGCTGGTGTCCCTCGCCGAAGTTGAGTGGGCCGCAGTCGAGTGTGCAGATGTCGGGGAGTAATTCCTCGACGTGGGGCAGCCGGTCCCGGGCGTTCACCAGGTCGGTGCCGTCGACGGGCTTGAGCGGGTCCTCCTCGTCGAGCACGAGGTCACCGCCCATCCCGGCGGTGAGGTTGAGTACGACGTCCACTCCGGACTCGCGAACGCGGCGCACACTTCCCGGTACAGCGCGACGTCCCGGGAACCCTGTCCCGTCTCGACGTCGCGGACGTGGACGTGCACCACGGCCGCTCCGGCGTTCGCTGCTTCGATCGCTGAGGCGGCGATCTGCTCCGGGGTCACGGGCACGTGCTCGCTCTTACCCACCGTGTCACCCGCGCCGGTCAGCGCACAGGTGATGATCACTTCGTTGTTCATGGTCACCCTTCGACGATGTTGCGTTCGATGAAGTCGTTGAGGTGTGCTCGCATGTGGTCCACCGAACAGCCTCGTTTCCCGGTCAGTACCTGGATTCCGAGCCCGTCGATGAGTGCGCTCAACCTCGTGGCGAGTTCGTCGGCGTCCTGTTTACGAAACACTCCCTGGTTCTGTCCGGTTCGGATGGTCATGGCGATGGTCTGGTACCAGCGGTCGTAGGCGTCGTTGTACAGCTCGCGGATCGCGGGGTTGAGCGTGCTCTCCGTCCACACCTGAAGCCACACCGACCACTCGTCGCTGAGCAGGCCGGTGGTGGGAAGTTGCAGTTCGACGAGCCGCACGAGCCGTTCCCGCGCGTCGTCGATGGTGTGCAGCTCGGCGACCTGGCGGTCGAAGGCCAGCTTGGCGTTACTTCGCAACGCCTCCAGCAGAACGTCGTTCTTGCTGGGGAAGTAGTAGTGGATGGCCGCGTTGCTGGTACCGAGCTCACGGGCGATGTCGGAGATGCGGACGTGGTGGTAACCGCGGCGGGCGATGAGGCGCCACGCAGTCTCCAAGATGCGCCTGCGAGTCTCCGACTGGGGTTCTCCGACCGGCGCGCTGCGGGAACGCGCTGTCGGAGCCGGAACGGCGGCGACGGTCCTGGCGTCGTCCCGTCCGTTGAGTAGCCAGTTCACCGTCACGCCGGAGTGCTCCGCGATGCGGACGAGTTCGTACGGCGAGAACCGGCGGGTGCCACTGAGCGATTTGGACAGTTTGGACTCATCCAGACCGATCGCGGCGGCGAACTCACGTTGTGCGCCCGGTCGCGAATGAATGAGACTGCGGACCCGTCGGCGTAGTTTGTCGCTCTCACTTACGCGGAACGACCGTAGTGTCGTCTTGCGATTATCGCAACAATCTTTTTCAGGAAGAAGGATTTCGTTGCTGTGCAAGGCAATTGCGATGTGGGTGGTCGGTCATTCAGTCAGTACATGGAGTGGATCGGGTTATGGAGCAGCTCTGGCCGGCTGCCTGCGACACGGTGGCTGGTCGGGTGGTCGATCGACTCACGTTCTGTCGACAGTGGGTGTACCGCATCCTCGGCGGTCCGTCGTGCGTGCCGTTCGCGCTGTTCGGAAGCGATGTTCCCTCGTCCTCTGTCCTGCTGATGACCGTCACTTCGTACGGTCGGTATTGACCGGTGGTGAGCGCGGCCGCGGTGCGTTTTCCGCCATTGGCGGGGAGCCGCTCGGTGGCCGGTGTCGGACGCGGGGTTCGGCGCAAACGGGCAGCTGCTCGGGGCTCGTGTGGCCGGTGGTGATGTTCGCCTCACCCGTCTTCCTCGGTGAGGCGCCGAGCGTGCTGAGACGCGCGTTGATCGGTGGTCGGGAGCCGTACGACGGTCACATGATTCGCACAGGACTCGGCGGGACCGGCGTTCGGCTTCGTGCCGCCCAAGGGTGACCGACCGTGATGCTTCGTGACCGTGTGATGTGGTCCCGATGGAGTGGTGACTCACGTACCGTGTGGGCATGGTGAGCGTGGAGAGCCGACCCGACCCCCGCGCCAGGCGTCGGGACGCCGCGGCGGAGACAGGTGGGTTCGCGGAGTTGGCGGCCAGCCCGTTCCGCGCCGACCGCGACCGGTTGGTGGCCTCGCCGTTCTTCGCTCGGCTGGCCGGGGTGACGCAGGTGGTCAGCGCGGGCGGTTCCGCGCTCCTGCACAACCGTCTGACCCACAGTCTCAAGGTCGCCCAGGTGGCGAGGGTGATCGCCGAACGCATCTCGTCCGCCGAGGACTCCGCCGCGCTCGTCGCCGAGCTCGGTGGCTGCGAACCGGATGTCGCGGAAGCCGCGGCACTCGGTCACGACCTCGGGCACCCACCGTTCGGCCACCTCGGGGAACAGGTGCTCGATCGCATCGCTCGCCACCGCTACGGCTTGGCCGACGGGTTCGAGGGCAACGCCCAGACGTTCCGGATCGTCACGACCACCGAGGTGGGCGGTCCGGTGCCACGCGGTCTGAACCTCACGGCCGCCACCCGGGCCTCGCTGTTGAAGTACCCCTGGGCCCGCCTGCACTGCCCGCGCCCCCATCCTTCCGAACTGCCCGTTCCCCCACGCGGTGCCGCAGAACCGCCGCAGGCACCCGGCTCGGGATCGGCGAAGTTCTCCGCCTACTCCACCGAGCTGGCCGAACTGGAGGCCTGCCGGGCACCCTTCGCCGACAAGATCGACTATTGGCAGCAGACGGTGGAGGCGTCGGTGATGGACCTCGCCGACGACATCGCCTACGCCATCCACGACCTGCAGGACTTCCATCGCATCGGCGTACTCCAACACGCGGAGGTGGCGACGGAGCTGGGCCACTGGCTCTCGCGCAGGGCCGAACTGGCCGCGCTGCCCGAGGCCGAGCTCGTCGACCAGCACCGCAGGCCGGGCCGTTCGTTGGAGAGCTTGCGTCGGCACCTGCACACGAAGGACTCCTGGATCACCGATTCGGACGCGTTCGCCGAGGCGGTCGCCCGGGTGCGGGCCCAGCTCGTGGACGAGCTGCTGGGCATTCCCTTCGACGGTTCGGTGGAGGCCGAACAGGCCACGGCCAGGTTCTCGGCGGGCTGGACCGCGCGGCTGGTGGACGGTGTGGTCGTCACCCCGTCGCCCTCTCCGCGCACTGGTCACGTCACGCTCCAGCCCGCGCAGTGGCACGAGGTGCAGGTGCTGAAGTTCGTGCACAAGCGTTTCGTGTTGCAGCGACCGGATCTTGCGCTACACCAACGCGGGCAGGCGAGCCTCATCGTGACGCTCGTGGATGCCTTGGACGCGTGGTTGACCGACCGGGAAGAGGTGTCCCGGTTGCCGCGCAGACTCCACGACCTCGTCGAGCTCGCGCAGGAGGAGTACTCCGAACTCGCCGAGCACGCACCGGAGCTGCTGGTCGGCGCCACCGGGGAACCGGTGAGGGGAGCCGACGCCGTGCGGTCGCTGGCCCGGGGCAGGGCGGTGATCGACTTCGTGGCCTCGCTCACCGACCGGCAGGCCGCGGCCATGCTGGACGCCATCTCCGGCCGCTCAGCTCAGCCGTGGTCGGAACCCTCGGTGCTCTGACCACGGCTGTGTACTCCGGCTGTACTCGGCTTCACTTGGCTTCGTTCTTCGGGTGGGCAGCGTAATCTCGGCGCATAAAGGCGCGGAACGATCGGAGTGTGGATGGCGCGTAAGCGGCAGGCACCGGGTGGCGGAACGGCCGTCGAGGTGGAACCCGAGCGGCTGGAGCGGTGGTTCGACCGCTTCGCCGATCGCAACGACGGTGTGGAGCACACGGACCTGTCTCCTCGACAGGTCCGGGTCCGCGGCGGCAACGGGGTCGTTGCCACGGTCACGGTGCCGTTCGAGCCGCTGCCCGTCGAACCGGACACCAGACACGACGGGCTGGCTGTGGACGTGCTGGTCGAGCACGTGTGCAAACCTCGCCGCATCGGCCTGTTGCTGGTGCGTCTCGGAGCGCACAGCGTGGGAGTGGCCGAGGAAGGACGCGTCGTCGCATCCCGCACCGACCGTCACCTGGTGCACGGTCGTAGTGCGGCAGGCGGATGGTCGCAGCAGCGTTTCGCGCGACGTCGCAGCGGACAGGCGCGGCAGGCGTTGCGTGCCGCCGCGGACGATGCCGTCGACGTGCTGGGCGGTCGTGTCGCGGAGCTCGATGCCGTCGTGCTCGGGGGCGACCGCAGAGCACTCGACGAGCTGCGTCAGGACCATCGGCTGGGGGATCTGTTCGCCAAGGCGGAACCGCGTGTACTCGACGTGGCCGAGCCACGCCGTTCCGTGTTGGACGAGGCCGCTGAAAGGGTCCGTTTTGTCGAGGTCGTGATTCGGTGAGCGGGCCCACCATCGACGAAAGTGACTGGACACCGGACCCTACACTGGGTGGCGTGGTCGTACGACTGGAGTAGGCGCGCCTGGCGCTGTCGTGTGTAACCGCTTCCCGACCACTATGTCCACACACCACGGAGTTTCTCAGTGATCACGGCCACCGGGCTCGAATTGCGTGCTGGTTCGCGCATCCTGCTGTCCGACACCACGTTGCGAGTCCAACCCGGCGACCGTATCGGTCTCGTCGGACGCAACGGTGCGGGTAAGACGACTACGCTGCGGGTGCTCGCGGGTGAGGGCGACCCGTACGCGGGCGAGGTGAGTCACACCGCCGAAATCGGCTACCTACCCCAGGACCCGAGGGAGGGTGACCTGTCGGTCACCGCCAAAGACCGGGTGCTGTCGGCACGCGGCCTCGACGTGTTGCTGCGCGACATGGAGAAGGCACAGAGCGAGATGGCCGAGCTGGTGGACGACTCCCAACGGGACAAGGCCGTGCGCCGCTACGGGCGTCTTGAGGAACGTTTCGCGGCTCTCGGTGGGTACGCGGCCGAAAGTGAGGCCGCTCGCATCTGCGCCAACCTGGGGCTGGAGGACCGTGTCCTGCCGCAGCCGCTGCGGACGCTGTCCGGCGGTCAGCGGCGCCGCGTGGAGCTGGCGCGCATCCTGTTCGCCGCCTCGGAGGCAGGCGCCGGGGGAAGGTCGGGGACCATCCTGCTGCTCGACGAACCCACCAACCACCTCGACGCCGACTCCATCACGTGGCTGCGGGGTTTCCTCAAAGCCCACACCGGGGGACTCGTCGTCATCAGTCACGACGTCGATCTGCTCGACGACGTGGTCAACAAGGTGTGGTTCCTCGATGCCACGCGTGGCGAACTCGACAGCTACAACATGAATTGGAAGCGCTACCTCGACGCGCGTGCCACCGACGAGAAGCGACGCAGGCGCGAGCGCGCCAACGCCGAGAAGAAAGCTGCCGCGCTGCAACAGCAAGCGGCCAAATTGGGCGCGAAGGCGACCAAGGCCGTCGCCGCGAAGAACATGGCGCGCAGGGCCGAGCAGATGCTGGCCAACCTCGACGAGGAGCGGCAGGCTGACAAGGTCGCGCACATCCGGTTCCCCGCGCCCGCGCCCTGCGGCCGTACACCGCTGACGGCGGAGAACCTGTCCAAGTCGTACGGGTCTTTGGAGATCTTCACCGGGGTGGACCTCGCCGTGGACCGTGGTTCGCGGGTCGTCGTGCTCGGGCTCAACGGTGCGGGCAAGACCACACTGCTCCGACTGCTGGCGGGACTGGAGGTGCCGGACACGGGACAGGTGGTGCCGGGACACGGACTGCGACTGGGTTATTACGCCCAGGAACACGAGACCCTGGACCATGAGGCGACCGTGTGGGAGAACATCCGGCACCTTGCTCCGGACACCGGCGCTCAGGAGTTGCGGAACCTGCTCGGCTCGTTCTTGTTTAGTGGTGAGCAGCTCGACCAACCCGCGAAAACACTTTCGGGTGGAGAGAAGACCCGACTCGCGTTGGCGGCTCTCGTCTCGAGCGCGGCGAATGTGTTGTTGTTGGACGAACCGACGAACAACCTCGATCCGGCGAGTCGTGAGCAGGTGTTGGACGCATTGCGTCGATACGAAGGCGCTGTGGTTCTTGTGACTCACGATCCCGGAGCGGTCGAAGCACTCCAACCCGAACGGGTGATCTTGCTGCCGGACGGTACAGAAGATCTGTGGTCCGACGATTATCAAGAACTGGTGGAACTCGCCTGACCGGGTGTTGTTGTCAAATATCCACTGTTGAACGTCACGTCATGTTGACGATCTCGGGCCGGTGTGCTCAAGCAGTGATCAATTAGTCACGAATGTCTGTCTGACCAGGCCTGTTGATGCCCGGAACGCGATAGTGTGCTGCAGCACTCTTTTGGGTGGAGTGTGATGTGCGGCCGACCGAGACAACCGTGGCCGCGATGACGCGTTCCGTCATTGTTCTCTCTACAGCAAGTACCGTATCGGACGTTTTCGGTGCCATTCGAGCATGTTTTTTCGCTGTCGTCTGGCATTCCGCGGCTTCGTGTTCGATCATTGCCACGGCAGGGGCTGAATGTGGCCCGAAACATCAACGGGCGGAAGGTGGATTGACGTGGCAGACCTGAAGAAGGGTGCGCGCATCACCGGAAACACGCGCGAGAAGCTGGCCGCTGACCTGAAGAAGAAGTACGAGAAGGGGGCGAGCATCCGCGCTTTGGCTGAAGCGACGGGCCGCTCGTACGGCTTCGTTCACCGGGTTCTTTCGGAATCCGGGGTCCAGTTGCGAGGCCGAGGCGGTGCGACGCGCGTCAAGAAGAAGTAAGAGGGGCGCGATCTCCGATGGTTTCGGAGCCGGGCTCGACGGCGCCGAGGGGGGCCTCGGCCCGGCTCCGAAACACCAACACCGCTCCGAGTAGCACGGACACGTACACGAGGTAGCCGAAGCGCGTGGCCGTCGTCAGCATGGTGAAGGCGGCGAGACCCACCGCGGTTCGCAAAGCCGCGTCGTCGGCCGTGCGTGGTGGTGTGCGCAACAACCACACCAACATGGCCAGGCCCGCAGCGGCGAGGGCGACGAACGCGATCACGGTGCCGACGGTGCCGGTGTTGGCGATGAGGTGTCCCGGCAACGGGCTCGCGGCGGGTGAGGTCACCATCCCGAGACCGGTCGGGAACAGGAACACGTGCTCGACGAACGCGCGTGGATTCACCACCAGTACGGGCACGGTGGCCACCAGTGAGGCGGTGACGAACACGGTGGTGAAGCGGGCCAGTGCGCGGGCTCCTCGCCGGGCCGCGACGACGAACGCGAGCACCACCACGGCGGGTGCCGCGATGAGTTTCGCGCTCGCCACCAGCGCGCAGACTATCGCCGACCAGATCGGACGGTCCGTGGCGGCGAGCGCCGTGGCCAGCACGATCAGACCCACGATCGCGAGGTCGGGGCCCGCTGTGGCCGATGTCAGCGCCGTCAACGGGAACACGGCCGCGAGCTGCGCCCCTCGCAGTGGCACCGAGGACACTCGAAGCAGTCGCAGACTCGCGACGACGCACCCTACGGCCACGAGGATAAACATCAGACGTGCGTCGGTGAGTATGTCGGCGACCGGATGGCCTCCCAGTAACGCGCGAGGCAGGCCGAACACGGCCATGATCGGGCCGTACGGGGTGTAGTCGTGGACATGGGGCGCGCGGTCGAGGCCGGCGATGTCCAGGTAGGGCGTACCCGTGGCCAGCAGCGTGCTCGCCGAGCGTTCGATGACCCATACCTCGGGCTGTGCGCTCCACAGGTTCTCGACGTCGGTCCAGTCGCCTCCGTGGGACTCTCGTCGTACGAGAAGCGTCACCAACGGGGCGAGCATGCCCACGACGCCGACGGTGACCACGCCCGTCCACCGGGACCGCAGTCGTGATCGCGGGGCGCGCGCAGTACGCAGCAGCCAGCAGGCATGGACCAGTGCCAGGGTGTATCCGACGGAGGCGAAGGCGCCCCACACACGGTAGCCGAGGTGTTTGTCCGTCAGGGCCAGCGTCAGTGCGTACACCGCGCAGCCGAGGTAGAGGAGAGCGTCGATGGCCGGCGGCCGCCGCGCCAGCGCCGTCCACGCCCGGTCCAGCACGTCCGGTACCCGATGTCGGACCCCCGGTTCCCGTGTCCCCATGGCGTCCGAGACTACCGACGCCGCAGACGATGTCGGTGGCGGCAGGCAGAATCTACGAGGGCACGGAGGATACATCCGAAAGCGCGGTGATGCCGACGCTGTTGCGCCGGACACAGGACGGTCGTGGCCAGGTCGCGGAAGGGGTTGCTGACGGATGGACAACACGTGGTCGCTGCTGCGGGGAACGATGCAGTCAGCCGACACCCCGAGTGGGCTGCGCAAGGCAACGGTGCGGAGGGTGGCTCGCTTCGCCCGCCCGCATTGGCGCCGGTTGTTGGTGTTCCTGCTGATCACGGTGGTGTCGGCCGTGCTGGCCGTGACCACGCCCTTGCTCGCGGGCCGGGTGGTCGACGCCATCGTCGACGGAAAGTCCGCCTCGACCGTCGTGTGGCTGGCCGTGATCATCGCGCTGATCGCCGTGGTGGACGCCGCGCTCGGACTGGCGGAACGGTGGCAGTCCGCGCACATCGGTGAGGGTCTCATCCTGGACCTGCGCAAGGCAGTGTTCGAGCACGTCCAACGAATGCCGATCGCGTTCTTCCTGCGTAGCCGCACCGGCGCGTTGGTGAGCAGGCTCAACAACGACGTCATCGGCGCGCAGCGGACGTTCACGGCGACGCTCTCGGGCCTGGTCACGAACGTCATTCAGCTGGTGCTCTCGCTCGCGGTGATGATGACACTGTCGTGGCAGGTCACACTCCTGGCGCTCGTGTTGCTGCCGACGTTCGTGTTGCCCGCGCGGAGGATCGGCAGGCGGATGGCGACCCTGCAACACGAGTCGGCCGAGCTCAACGCCGCCATGACCACCCAGATGACCGAACGGTTCTCCGCGCCGGGTGCCACGTTGGTGAAGTTGTTCGGCAGACCGCGTGTCGAGGCCGAGGAATTCGCCGAGAGGGCGGGCCGGGTGCGGGACATCGGTGTGCGTACCGCCATGTTGACCCGCTGGTTCATGACCAGTCTCACGTTGGTGTCCGCTTTGGCTCAGGCTCTGGTGTACGGGCTCGGCGGGTGGCTGGCACTCACGGGGAGGCTCGACGCGGGAACAGTCGTTGCGCTGGCGTTGCTGCTCACTCGCCTCTACACCCCGTTGACGGCGTTGGCGAACGTCCGTGTGGACGTCATGACGGCGCTGGTGTCGTTCGAGCGGGTGTTCGAGGTCCTGGACCTGAAGCCCATGCTCACCGAGCGTCGTGATCCCACTCCGCTGGCTGAAGGTGAAGTGTCGGTGGAGTTCGACGACGTTCGGTTCGCCTATCCTCCGGCGGACGCCTTCTCACTCGCCTCCCTCGAAGAAGTGTCCATTCTCGACACCCGAGGTGGGGAAGAGGTGCTGCACGGCGTGAGCTTCCGTGCTGAGCCCGGACAGATGGTGGCACTCGTCGGGCCGTCCGGGGCGGGCAAGTCGACCATCGCTTCGTTGGTGGCGCGACTGTACGACGTGAATTCCGGTGCTGTGCGGTTGTCCGGCGTGGATGTGCGGGACATGTCGTTCGCGGCACTGCGTGCCACCGTGGGGTTCGTCACTCAGGACGGGCATCTGTTCCACGACACCATCCGGGCCAACCTCACCTATGTGCGGCCCGAGGCCACCGATACCGAGATCTGGGATGTGTTGCGTCGTGCCCGGCTGGATGAACTCATCCATTGCCTGCCCGACGGGTTGGCCACCGTGGTGGGTGAACGCGGCTACCGCTTCTCCGGTGGGGAGCGGCAACGGTTGACCATCGCGCGACTGTTGCTCGCGCGCCCGCGTGTGGTGGTGTTGGACGAGGCCACCGCACACCTGGACTCCGAGTCCGAGGCCGCGGTCGCGGAGGCGTTGACCGACGCGTTGCGGGGACGTACGGCGCTGGTCATCGCCCATCGACTCTCCACGGTGCGGGTGGCCGACCAGATCCTCGTCGTCGAGGACGGTCGGATCGTGGAACGCGGCACTCATTCCGAGTTGCTCGCCCACGGCGGCCGGTATGCCGAACTGCACCGCACTCAGTTCGACCTCGGCGAACGGCCGGCGGCATGACCCGGCCTCCGGTGTTGACCACCTTGCCCGCGCGGACATCGCGGCCGAGGGCCGTGGCGCTCGTGCTGCACGGCGGTGCCGAGTACGGTGCCGAGGTGGTGCGGCCGTGGAGGCTGGCATATCTCCGGATGATGCCGGTGGCGCATGCGATCTGGGCGGCGGGAGCACGGCTCGGCCTGGAGGTACGGGTGTTGCGTAACCGCGTCCGAGGCTGGAACGAGCCCGAATGTCATCCGGTGCATGACGCGCGGTGGGCGCTGGAGATCATCAGGGCCGAACGGGCGGATCTGCCGATCGTGCTGGTGGGGCACTCGATGGGCGGGCGTGTGGCGTTGCGGGTGTGCGACGACGAGGCGGTACGCGGGGCGTGCGCGTTCGCGCCGTGGACGCCGGACGACGAGCCGGTCGAGTCCGTGGCCGACCGCGATGTGGTGATCGCCCACGGCACACTCGATCGGGTGACGCGGCCGGAGGACTCCTATCGATACGCCGAGCGTGCCGACGCCTGTGCCGCCCGGCTGGCGCGGTTCGATGTCACCGCCGAGAACCACGCGTTGCTACGCAGGCCGGCGTTGTGGAACAGGTTGGCCGCGGAGTTCACGGTTCAGACCGCGGGATTGGTGCCGGTACACGGCCTGCTGGCGCGCGCGTTCGAGCACAAGCGTCCCGATCGCTGGTGCTTGCCGCTCTGAACACGGGAGACAAGGGATCCCGTGGCCGAAACAACCTGATTGGGGGATAGCGCGTCTAGGCCACAGAGGCATGCGGTTAGGTATGCGCGCAGCACGACACATGCGCGCGACGTGACAGCCGCGCGAAGCGATCGGAGTGGCCATGAATTACGGCAGTCATCAGGGGGGATACCGACCACCGCCTCCTGGCCGTCGGCCGCCACGCGGCCCCAGACAGCATCAACAGGCGCGAGTGATGCCTGTTCCGGGCAGCGAGCGTGCCAGGCAGGCACCGCCTCGGCCGCCGCGGCCGCAACCCACCCGCGTAGCGCCTCGCCCGCCCACACAGCCACCACCGCCCGAACGGCGGCCTCCCACCGGAGGACGCCCACCTCGCAGAAGGTGGTCCTTCGGCAAGGTGCTGCTGAGCCTGCTGCTGGTGTTCATGCTGTTCATCGGCGTCGTGTGGTTCTACTTGGATTCCTCCATCAACCGCATCGACGCTCTGCCCGGTGACTACGAGGGCAGGCCGGCGGCTGGTGAGGGGACGAACTGGCTGCTCGTCGGATCGGACTCCCGTGAGGGGCTCGACGAGGAACGGATGGCGGAACTGTCGACCGGTGACACGGGCGGTAGACGTACCGACACGATCATGATCGCCCATATCCCGGACAACGACACGCCCCCGACGCTGCTCAGCCTGCCTCGCGACTCGCGGGTCGAGATCCCCGGCCACGGGGTCAACAAGATCAACTCCGCTTTCGCGTTCGGCGGCGCGCCGCTGTTGGCTCAAACGGTGGAACAGGCCACAGGGCTTCGCATCGATCACTACGCTGAAATCGGCTTCGGCGGCTTCGCCGAGGTGGTCGACGCCATCGGCGGTGTCGAAATGGACATTCCGGCGGAAATGCGCGATACCAAGACCGGGCTCGTCATCCCCGCGGGCACTCAGATCCTGGACGGGGCGCAGGCACTCGGCTTCGTCCGCATGCGTTACAGCGAGGCCACACCGCGATCCGACCTCGACCGAGTGGCCAACCAACGGAAGTTCATCGGTGCACTGGCCGGTGAGATCGCGAGTCCGGCCACGTTGCTCAACCCGTTCGACGTCTTCCCGCTGCTCGGAGCCGTGCCGGACGCACTCACACTCGACAGCGGCGACCACCTCCATCATCTGATGGGGCTGGCGTGGGCCATGCGGGGTATCGGCGGTGGTGGAGTGGTCACCACCACGGTCCCCGTGACATCGGGCTCCGCCGAGTACTGGGACGAAGCGAAATCGCAGGCGTTGTTCGAGGCCCTGCGTACCGATTCGCCGATACCCGAGGACATCCTCATGGAGTGAGCGGGCCACCCGCTCGGAAGGTGCCTCGGGCCGTCACAGGGCTCGTCGTGCGACTGCCGCGCCGATCAACTCCGTTGGTGGGCGCGTAGGACCTCGAGAGCCCTGTCGGCGTGGACGGACATGCGGAACTCGCTGCGGACGACGGCGAGGACCGTGCGGTCGGTGTCGAGTACGAAGGTGTGTCGCTTGGTGCGCAACGGGCCGAAGCCACGGCGTACCCCGAACTGTGTCGCCACAGTGCCGTCGGCATCCGACAGCAGTGGGAAACCGATCCCGTGGGCCTCCGCGAAACGGTGTTGTTTGTCCACCGGGTCCGGGCTCACGCCCACCGGCTGTGCGCCGATTTCGGCGAACTCCGAGGCCAGGTCCCGGAAGTGGCACGTTTCGGCGGTGCAGCCGGGTGTCATGGCCGCGGGGTAGAAGAACAGCACGACAGGGCCGGATCGCAGCAACTCGGACAGTCGCCGCGGTTCGCCGTCGCCGTCGGGAAGCGTGAAATCCGGTGCGCGATCTCCCTGTTTCATGACGTCATGATCGCACGCCCACGGGCGCGCCCGCGAGCATCGAACGAATGCCGGCCGCGTCGACTTCCTCGCCGAACAGCTTGCCACGTCCTGCGATGACACCGAGATCGGCGAGTCGACGCGCGTGTTCCGCGCTGTGCACACCATCGGCACCGACGCGGTTGATCCCGAGCTCGCGGGCCCGAGCCAGCAGCATGGAAAGGTGCCTGTGAGCGCCGTGATCACCGGTGTCTTCCTCGGCGAGTGCGTCGACCAGTGAACCCGAGACGATGAGGAACCCCACCGGCAGTCGATGTTGGTGGATCAGTTCGAGGTCGGCCGCGCCGGAGACCGCCAACGTGATTTTGACGTTGAGGTCGGCGAGCACCGACAGCGTTTCCAGTACCTCGCCTCGCGGGTCGGTGAGCGCGATGCTGTCGGTGCAGATACGGAGCTTGTTCGGCGGCAGGCCGGTGCGCTCCAGTTCGGTACGTACGACGCACACCAGATTCGGGTCTATGGCGAACCGGGTGGGCAGCCGCACACACAAATCCGGTGCTTTGGTGAACTCCCGGTGCCATGCGGCGGCGTCGCTCATGGATTGGGTGAGTACCAGCTGCCCCAACGCCGGGGTCATGCCCGTGGTATCGGCCAGGTCGGAGAAGTCGGACGGTCTCAATACGCCATGGTCGGGGTGGTCCCAGCGCAGCACGGCGTTGACCACCGCGATCTGATTGCTGCCGTCGAGCTTGACGGTCGGTTCGTAATCGACCCCGAACTGGCCGTTCTCCAGGCCGCCGCCGATGGTGGCGCCGATGCCGTAACGTCGCCGGTCACGGTCGTGCAGTTCCTGTTCGAAGAACATCCACTGGGCTTTGCCGTTCTCCTTGGCCCGGTGCAGTGTGATCTCGGCCGCGCGATGCAGTTCCTCGCGAGTGTGGCCCGCCGCCTCGGTGACCACGATGCCGACGCTGACGTTGACGCCGATGCCCTTGCCCTGCACGTAGACCGGTTCGGCCAACTCCCGCATCGCGTCCTCGACGAGCCCCACCACGTCGGCGTTGTCGAGTTCGCCCCGCAGCAGCACAGCGAAGCCGTCACCGAACAGGCGTGCCACCACCGCGTCGTGGGTGACGAACTGGGCTTCCAGTTTACGGGCGACCTGGCGCAGTACCTCATCGCCCGCGCCGGGGCCGAGCCCGTCGTTGATGACTTTGAAGCCGTCGATGTCGAGGTAGATCAGGGCGATCCGTTCGTCGGTGGCCCCGGCGAGTGTCATGTCGAGTTTGCTCTCGAAGTGGTACGAGTTGGGCAGGCCTGTGAGCGAGTCCTGCACGTTCTGCCTGCGCAGAGTCTCACCGAGTAGGTCGAGTTCGTTGATGTCCTCGATCATCAGTACGGGATGGGGATCCCCCTCGACGCAGCCTTCGATGGTGGCGACGGTCAGGCGGGCACGGAGTGTTCCGTCCTTCGCATGGGTGACCGTGAGTCGTTCCTGACGCGGTCGTCGGCCCGGCAGGGAAAACTCGGCGAGGGCGGCTGTGAGCGCCTTCGCATCACTCGGTGTGGCGGCGAGCGATGTGAGGGGCTTGCCGACGAGGTCTGAACGTGTGTGGCCGAGCAGCTGGACGAGCGCGGGATTGATGTCGCGGATGATGCCGTCGGTGTCACCGAGCACCACCCCGATCGGGGTGGCCGCGTAGAGGTCGATGAAGCGGCGGGCAGCGGCGTCTCGGGCCGCTTGTGCTTCGGCTTGCGCCTCCTGCGCGACCGCGAGCAGCATGGATTCCAGTGTCTCCACGGGGAGCACCGTTTCACCAGCCTCGGCTAGGCGCGTCGCCCAGCGTCGCGCTATGCCCGCTGGCCCTGGCGCTATGCCCGCTGGCCCTGGTGCGTCACCAGGCTCCCGCACTTTTCACCTCGCACACTGTGGACGACGAACTGGCCTGTTCGGGTTCCGCGTCATCGACCTTTTCCGGACTGCGGTCCGGAACCCTGCCACCGCATCATGCAATGAGCATCTTGTCCACCGCCTGGAAGGGTGGTTTAGTCGCATGGTTGGAGAGAGTCGACGCTACTCTCCGTACAACCCCAGCGGTGGCTCCCGGAGGTGGTGACGAGATCGCTCCCGCCCGGCCACTCAACGGTCCGAAAGACCCGGTCGTGCAGCCTACCGACTGGTTGAGCCGACGCAAGCCGAGTAGCCGCGAACACCATGAACACAGTGAGGACCGCCGAACGCATCAGCAGGAAGCGAGGGCGGTCTTCACTGTGTGTTTTGGAGCCCGAGCTCAGTCCCAGGCGAGTGCCGCACCGCTGCGGTAGTCGGTCACTCGAGTCTCGAAGAAGTTCTTCTCCTTACGCAGATCGATGGCCTCCGACATCCACGGGAACGGGTTCTCCCGCTCACCGAACACGGGTTCCAGCCCGAGTTGGGCGGCCCTGCGGTCGGTGATGAAGTGCATGTACTGCTCACACAGCTCCGCCGACAACCCCAGCATCGGCCGCGGCATGGTGTCGCGGGCGTAGGCGACTTCGAGTTCGCACGCCTCGACGAGCATGTCACGCACCTCTCGCTGGAACTTCGGAGTCCACAGGTGCGGGTTCTCGGCCTTGATCTGGTTGATGCAGTCGACGCCGAAGTTCAGGTGAATCGACTCGTCACGCAGAATGTACTGGTACTGCTCGGCGATACCCACCATCTTGTTCCGCCTGCCCAGGGACAGAACCTGTGCGAAACCGGTGTAGAACCACATGCCTTCGAACACCACGTAGAACGCCACGAGGTCACGCAGGAACTCCTGGTCGGCTTCCACGGTACCCGTGCGGAAGTCCGGGTTCTCCAGGTTGCGGGTGTAACGCAACGCCCACGAGTCCTTGTCCGCGATCGACGGCACCTCGCGGTAGGCGTTGAACAGTTCGCCCTCGTCGAGGCCGAGGCTGACGCAGATGTACTGGAACGTGTGGGTGTGCACGGCTTCCTCGAACGCCTGCCGCAGCAGGTACTGGCGACACTCGGGGTTCGTCAGGTGCCGGTACACGGCCAACACCAGGTTGTTGGCCACCAACGACTCGGCTGTGGCGAAGAACCCGAGATTGCGTTCGAGCATCAACCGTTCGTCGTCGGTCAGGCCGTCGGGCGACTTCCACAGCGCGATGTCGGCCTGCATAGCCACCTCGGTGGGCATCCAGTGGTTGTCACAGCCCGCGAGGTACTTCTCCCACGCCCAACCGTATTTCATCGGCAGCAGCTGGTTGACGTCCGCCCGTGCGTTGATCATGGCTTTGTCGTCCACGTTCACACGTGCGGCACCGAAGTCGAGGGTGAGGTTCTGGCTCAACGAGAGTCCTTCCCGGATGGTGGTTCGATGGTCACTGGCAGGCTTCGCAGTCGGGGTCGTCGATCCGACAGGCCGTGGTCGCGGCCGGTTCGCCGACTGGTACGGCGGGTACGGCCGGGGCGACGGCGTTGAGGCGCCCGTCGGTTCCGCGCAACGTGCTCTTCTCCACCTGGGTCGCGGCCCGCGAGCGCAGGTAGTAGGTCGTCTTGAGGCCACGTCGCCATGCGTGCCGGTACAGCGCGTCGAGCGCACGCCCACTGGGTTCGGCGAGGTAGAGATTGAGCGACTGTGCCTGGTCGATCCACTTCTGTCGCCGTGAGGCCGCATCGACGAGCCACCGGCTGTCGAACTCGAACGCGGTCGCGTAGAGCTCCTTGAGGTCGTCGGGCACTCGCTCGATGGGGCCGAGCACGCCGTCGTGCAACTTCAGTTCCGCCACCATGCGTTCGTCCCACAGGCCACGCCGCTTGAGGTCGCGCACGAGGTACGGGTTCACCACGGTGAACTCACCGGACATGTTCGACTTGACGAAGAGGTTCGAGAACAGCGGCTCGATGGACTGCCCAACACCACAGATATTGGAGATGGTCGCGGTGGGAGCGATCGCGAGCACGTTCGAGTTGCGTACCCCGGTGGTGCGCACTCGCTTTCGAAGTGAGTCCCAGTCCAGCGTGGACGAGGTGTCGATGTCGAGTTCCCCTTCGCCTCGCGCCTCGGCCAGCAGCCGTAGCGAGTCGATCGGCAGGACGCCCTGACTCCACAGCGATCCGTCGAACGACGAGTAGGCGCCTCGCTCCTCGGCGAGGTCCGCCGACGCCGAGATCGCGTGATAACTCAGTACTTCCATGCTGCGGTCGGCGAACTCGACGGCCTCGGCCGAGGCCTGGGGGATGCCCAGTTCGAACAACGCGTCGGAGAAACCCATGAGGCCCAGACCCACCGGACGGTGGCGCAGATTCGACCGCTCCGCCTCCGGAACGGTGTAGAAGTTGATGTCGATCACGTTGTCGAGCAGCCGGACCGCGGTGGTCACCGTCTGCCGTAGCGCCTCGACGTCCAGCCCGTCCTTGCCGACGTGCCGGGCGAGGTTGACCGACCCCAGGTTGCACACGGCGACCTCGTCCGTGCTGGTGTTGAGGGTGATCTCCGTGCACAGGTTCGACGAGTGCACCACGCCCGCGTGCTGCTGCGGTGACCGCAGGTTGCACGGGTCCTTGAACGTGATCCACGGATGGCCGGTCTCGAACAGCATGGTCAGCATGCGTCGCCACAGCTGTGTGGCGTTCACCCGGCGGAACACGCGGATCTCGCCCGCGTCGGCGGCCTGCTCGTAGGCTCGGTAGCGTTCGGCGAACGCGGTGCCGTAGAGATCGTGCAGGTCGGGAACCTCGTCGGGGGAGAACAGGGTCCAGTCCTCGTCGGCCTCCACTCGGCGTAGGAACTCGTCGGGCACCCAGTTCGCGGTGTTCATGTCGTGAGTGCGCCTACGGTCGTCACCGGTGTTCTTGCGCAGGTCCAGGAACTCCTCGATGTCGATGTGCCAGGTCTCCAGATAGGCACACGCGGCGCCCTTGCGTTTGCCGCCCTGGTTCACGGCCACCGTCGTGTCGTTGGCGATCTTGAGGAACGGCACGACGCCCTGGGACTTGCCGCCGGTGCCCCGGATGTGCGCACCGAGTCCCCGCACCGGGGTCCAGTCGTTGCCGAGCCCTCCGGAGTACTTGGCCAACAGCGCGTTGTTGCGGTAACCGGTGAAGATGGACGCGAGGTCGTCGGAGACCGTGGTGAGGAAGCAGGACGACAGCTGTGGGCGGCGGGTTCCCGCGTTGAACAGTGTCGGAGTGGACGTCATGAACCGCAATGTGGACAGCAGCTCGTAGAACTCGACGGCCTTGGAGTTCCGTTCGGGCTCCCGAAGGGCGAGCCCCATCGCCACACGCATGAAGAACGCCTGCGGCAGTTCGAATCGGGTACCTGCGTGAGGGTCGCGCAGCAGATACCGGTCGTACAACGTCTGTAGTCCGAGCAGGTCGAGGTGGAGGTCCCGTTCGGGGCGCAGCGCTGCGGTCAGGACGTCGAGGTCGAAGGCGCCCAATTCCTCGTCGAGCAGCTGGAGGTCGATGGCGCGACGCAGGTAATCGCGGAAGTAGTCGGCGTAACCGGCTGCCATCTCCGAATAGTCCGGCTGTCGGGGTTCACCGGCGAGGTAGCCGGTGGCCTCGCCGCGCAGCGAATCCAGCAACAGTCGGGCTGCCACGAACGAATAGTCGGGTTCGCGTTCCACCAGGGTGCGGGCGGCCATGACCTGGGCGAGCGCCAGCTCATCGGCACTGATGCCGTCGTAGACGTTGCGTTTCAGCTCCGCCAGGACTGCCTCGGCCGCCGTGTCCGGTAAGCCCGCGACGGCCTCCCGGACGACCCGGTGCACCCGCTCCCACGGGATCGTTTCGGTGGCGGAGCGGGACGGGACGACTTCCACTGACATGTGACGACTCCAGAAAAAGGGTGCACGAGACCGACTCGCGGGCAGGGTGCCCGCGAGTGCGGCCGGTGTTCGGTTGTCTGTAGCTCTTGGTGACCGAAGCCTACATGTAGGGTTGTCTGAGTTATCGGCGCCCAAGATATGGGCGTGTTGCCCCGTTTGCGTCGAGGTGCACCGCGGTGGAGAGCTCTCGGTCGATCTCAGTTGAGTGGGTCCGATGCCGTACCGGAGACCGCGTCGGGCACCGCGGTGGGCGCGCTCGTGCGCTTGTTCGGCGCCGAGTGAGCCGGAACCACGTGGAAGTCGGCCGGATCCATCCGGCGGGTGCGGCGGCGGTACTCGGACGTTCGACCCGGCCAGTTGGACACCACGCGCCCGTAGGCGTTCCGGTACCAGCTGTGGCAGCGTGTCCACACCGAGCGCGCGAGCCGGCTCTGTACCTCGTCGTCCCACCGCTGTTCGGCTTCGGCTCGCACGTCGAGGTAGCGGCCGGGGTGTGCTAGGAGGAATTGAACGGCACTGCGGATGTAGCGTGCCTGGCTTTCCAGCATGTAGATGATCGACCCGCCGCCGAGATTGGTGTTGGGGCCGTACATCAGGAACAGATTCGGAAAGCCGGGAACGGTGATGCCGAGATGGGCTCGGGCACCTTCCCGCCACGCATCGGAGAGCGTCCGTCCGTCGAGTCCTCGCACGGTGACGGAGGCGAGGAGGTCCGTTGCCGCGAAGCCGGTGCCGTAGACGATGACGTCGGCCTCGTGCAGTGTGCCGTCGGCCGTGCGCACACCCTGCGGGGTGATGGCATCGATGCCTTCGGTGACGACGTCGACATTGGACTGAGTCAGCGCAGGATAGTAGTCGTTGCTGAACAACACGCGTTTGCAACCGAGTGCGTAGTCCGGGGTGAGTTTCTTGCGCAACACCGGATCGGCGACCTGCTTGCGCAGATGCCGTCGTGTCTGAACCCGGAACAGGGGAGTGAAGAACTGCCAGCGGGAGAGGCATTCCTGGGCGAACTCGGTGTACAGCCAGAACCCGAGCCGGTCGGCTTTCTGCAGGATCGGCAGGGCACGCAGGATGTGTCGTTGCCGGTCCGTGTAGACACGGTCGCGTTTGGGCATGATGTACGGGGCGGTGCGCTGGAAGACCTTCACCGATGCGGCCCGTCGCTGCAGGAAGGGTGTGAATTGGACGGCGCTGGCGCCGGTGCCGATCACGGCGACCCGCTTGCCGGAAAGATCGCATTCATGGTCCCACCGTGCCGAGTGGAACGACACTCCGGTGAACGTGTCGATACCCGGAATCGACGGATACGCCGGCCGGGACAACTGCCCGGTGGCCGGAATCAACACCCGGGCGGCATAGACCGTGCCGTCGGCGGTACGCACGTGCCAGCGTGCCGAGCCTGGATCGAACTCGGCCGAGACGGCCTCGCTGCGGAAGCGCACCAGGCCGAGCACTCCGGATCTGCGGGCGACTTGTCGCAGGTAGGCGAGGATGTCCGGCTGGAGCGCGTAGCGTCGAGGCCATTCCGTGTTGGGGGCGAACGAGAACGAGTACAGCGGTGAAGGCACGTCGCAGCCGGAGCCGGGGTAGGTGTTCTCCCGCCACACCCCGCCTACCTCGTCGGATGCCTCCAGGATGACGATGTCGTGGATACCCGAGCGGCGTAACTCGATCGCCGTGGCGACACCCCCGAACCCGGCGCCGATGATGAGCACGGTGGTGTTGATGATCTCCATGCCCCCGGAAGGTAGGGACGCCGGGTGGTTTGTTCCAGGCCCTCTTGGGACAAGAAATTGATATTTTCGGACACATGGTCGACTGGGACTTCCCCCGCGGTGTCGCGAGCATTGCGTTGTTGGTGGAGTTCGCCGGGGAGCGGGGAATCCCGGCCGACATGGTGCTCCTTGGAAGCGGGGTCGACCTCGCCACGGTGCGGGACCCGATGGCCCAGGTGGAGGCGCGCCAGGAACTGGCGGTGGTGCGCAACTTCCTCGCGCACTGTGCCGACGACCCGACCGAACTCGGACACGAGGTCGGATGCCGGTACCACGCCACGGCATACGGCATCTGGGGTTTCGCGGTCACCAGCAGTCGCACGGTCGGCGACGCGGTACGCCTGGCGTTGCGCTACGTGGAGTTGACCTACGTGTTCTGTGCCCCCGAGTTGCGTGTGGAAGGCGACGTCGCGGCCCTGCATTGGCACACCACGGGAGTGCCCGCCGATGTCCGCCCGTTCCTGCTGGCTCGGGATGTCGCGGCGAGCCGCACCCTGATCGTGGAACTGTTGGGAGTGCGACCGGACTTCGACCCGGACCACCCGGACAACGCCGTCATCAGCCTGCCACGCACGCTGCTCGAACAACGTATGCCACAGGCCAACGACCACACGGCGGCCGTGTGCGAGCAACAGTGCCGCGCGCTGTTGGCGGAACGGCGAGCACGCGACGGCATGGCGAGGCGGGTTCGCGACCGGCTCCTGACCGTCGACGGCCTCCACACGGACATGGACACGGTAGCGGCCGAACTCGTCGTGACGACACGGACGCTGCGGCGCAGACTCGCCGCCGAGGGAACCAGCTACCGCGCGCTGGTCGACGAAGTGCGGCAGGCCCTGGCCGAGGAGTTGTTGGCCACCCGCTCGTTGTCGGTCGAGCAGGTGGCCTACCGCCTCGGCTACGGTGACGCGGCCAGCTTCGTCCGCGCGTTCACCCGCTGGAAGGGGATCTCCCCCGGCAGGTACGCCCGCTCCCGCCGGGATCGCGCTGTCAGACGGGCTTGACCATCGGGAACAGGATGGTCTCGCGGATGCCCTTACCGGTGAAGGCCATCAGCAGGCGGTCGATGCCCATGCCCGCGCCGACCGTCGGTGGCATGCCGTACTCCAGGGCGCGCAGGAAGTCCTCGTCGAGCTGCATGGCTTCCGGGTCCCCGTCCGCGGCCAGCAGGGACTGCTCGGTGAGCCGCTTGCGCTGGTCCACGGGGTCGATCAGCTCGGAGAAGCAGGTCCCCAGCTCCATGCCGAAACCGATGAGGTCCCACTTCTCCACCAGCAGCGGGTCATCGCGGTGCTGGCGGGTGAGCGGGCTGGTCTCCAGGGGGAAGTCCCGCACGAATGTGGGCCGGATCAGCGTGTGCTCGACCAGTTCCTCGAACAGGTGCTCCACGAGCTTGCCGGGGCCCCAGGCCGGATCCCAGCTCAAGCCACGGTCGTCGGCGTGGCGGCGCAGCACGTCGATCGGAGTGCGCGGGGTGATCTCGGCGTCGAGTGCCTCCGACACCGACCCGTACAACGTGATCTGCGGCCACTGCTCACCCAGGTCGATCTCGCCGTACTTGGGGTTGCGCACGACCATGTCACCGAACACGGCTTCGGCCGCGCGGCGCACCAGGTCCTGGGTGATCACCATGCCGTCGTTGTAGTCGCCGTAGGCGTGGTACCACTCCAGCATCGTGAACTCGGGGTTGTGCGTGGAGTCGGCGCCCTCGTTGCGGAACGAGCGGTTGATCTCGAAGACCTTCTCGATACCGCCGACCACGAGTCGCTTGAGGAACAACTCGGGCGCGATACGTAGGTAGAGGTCGAGGTCGTAGGCGTTGATGTGCGTGACGAACGGGCGTGCCGTCGCGCCGCCGTGCACCTGATGCAGCATCGGGGTCTCGACCTCGAGGAAGCCGCGCTCCAGCAGGACCGAACGCAAGGCTTGGAGCGTGGCGGCCCGCTGCCGCACCATCTGCCGAGCCTCGGGATTGACGATCAGGTCGACGTAGCGTTGCCGGACCCGGGCCTCGGGGTCGGTCAGACCCTTGTGCTTCTCGGGCAGCGGCCGCAGCGCCTTCGACGTCAGCGCCCACTCGTCCACCAGCACCGACAGCTCACCGCGCTTGGACGTGATGACCTCGCCGGTGACGCCGACGTGGTCCCCCAGGTCGACGTCGCTCTTCCAGGAGTCGAGAGCCTCGGCGCCCACCTTGTCGAGCGACAGCATGATCTGGATCTGGCCGGAGTCGTCACGAATGGTGGCGAAGCACAGCTTGCCGCCCGTGCGGTACAGCATCACCCGACCGGTGATCGAGACGCGCTCGCCCGTGTGATGGTCGGGCTCCAGGTCGCCGTGGCGTTCGCGGACCTCGCCGATCGTGGTGGTCCTGGGGTATCCGACGGGGTAGGGCTCGACGCCCGAGTCGCGCAGCCGGTCCAGCTTGGCTCGCCGGATGCGCATCTGTTCGGGCAGGTCCTCGTGGAAATCGTCCAGCGCGTCACTCACGGCAACGAGTCTATCCGCCCAGCTAGGCCGGGTTTCACAAGCCCGCTCCCCGCTCGCGTGGTGCCGCGTGGGGAGTGGCCGGGACTACAGCGCCTACGCGACCTAAGCGACCTACAGAGTCGACGGTGGCATTCCTTCGCCTCGCCGCTCATCCCCGCCGCTGCCGATCGCGGGGGAGGGCTCACAAAGAACGCCCGGAGCGCCACCGGCGGACTCCTTCACCGCCGGTGTCGTCCGAAGAGCAGCCGGGCGTCGCGTAGGTGTGCGTTGATCAGGGGACGGCGCCCTGCGAGGTAGCTAAGTGGGCCGTTCGGGTTCACCGTCCAGACGGCCGTGGCGAAACGGGCCCGCACACGTGCGCGTACCGGGCTCACCAGTGACCGGCCCGAGATCGACTGGGCGATCGAGAACGCGGCCGGGACGAAAGGGCCTGCGGGGCCACGTGGGGTGAAGGTCGCCGTGGCGATCCACTCCTCGCGGGTGGAAGCCGAGGCGGTGAACCCGTCGAAGCGATCGAACTCGAAGGTGGCCAGATCCTTAGGGATGCCCCACAGCTCGCGGCCTCCGGCTCGGGAAGCTTCGTCGTCCACCCAGATCTCGGTGATGCTGCCCGCGGCGAGGTGTGCTCCGGCACGTCGTTCGGGCCGGACCGCGACCGTGGCGAGCAGCTCGTGATAGCTCAACTGTCCCGGTGGGGTGTAGTCGATCCACGCGGTGACCACCACGGCCCTGCCGCCGATCGTGAGGGGGGTGACGGTGTCGGTTACACGTGGCAGCGCACGTCGAGGCACCACCCACACCGACACGAACGCCTCACCGGCGAGCCGCCACGGTTCATCGGGATAGTCGGTGCTCACGTGTCGTCCTCCCGGGTCCAGGGCAGGAAATCGGGCAGGTCCTCCGGCACGCGCAGAGCGAATTCCGGCGGGCGCTTCTGCAGAAACGACAGTACTCCCTCGACCGCGTCCGGGTTGCCCGGAATGCTGCCGATCAACCGGGAGTCGAGGGCGTGGACAGGTAGTGGGGAATCCACACCGGACATGCGATACAACAGCTGGCGGGTGACGGCCACCGACACCGGCGCGGTGGTGGCGGCGAGTTCGGCGGCCAGAGCGTACGCGGAGTCCAACAGGGCGTCCGGCTCGTGCACACTGTGGACGAGTCCGGCGGCGAGGGCCTCGTCGGCGTCGAAGACGCGTCCGCTGACCATCCAGTCCAGTGCGCGCCCCATGCCCACGAGTCGGGGCAGGAACCAAGCCGAGGCGCCCTCGGGGTAGATGCCGCGACGGACGAAGACGAACCCGAATCGCGCGTCGGTGGTGGCCAGGCGGTAGTCGGCCGCCAGGGTGATGGTGAGACCACCGCCGACCGCTGCGCCGTGCAATGCGGCGATGACCGGTTTGTTCGACGCGAACATGCGGCGGGACACCCGGCCCGCGGGTTCCTGCCACGCGGCATCGGGTCCGGTCTCGGCGTCGAAGTCGAATCCGCCCTGGGACAGGTCGGCCCCGACACAGAAGTCCCGGCCGTTTCCGGTGAGCACCACGACACGTACGTCGTGGTCGTGGTCGGCGCGCGTGAGGGCGTCGGTGAGTTCGTCGGCCATGGTGACGGTGTATCCGTTGCGAGCCTCGGGCCGGTTGAGCGTGACGGTCGCGACTCGGTCGGCGACTCGGTAGGTGATCTGGGTGTAGTCGGTGTCGTTGTCGCCATCGCCGCCGTCGGCATCGTTAGCCACGGTGTCTCCCGCCGTCGTCGTCTCGCCTTCGGCAGAACATTGGACCAGAGTCGCTGGCGTGACGCCAACAGAATGAAAAAATCAGGCGTGCTTGATTGTTCTCCGTACGTGGTGCCACTCTGATGCGGCGGCGCCGATGCCGCGGCGAGGAGGTGCACGTGGCGGACGTGAGTGCGATCGTGCGGGATCTGGACGCCGAGAGCGATGAAGTCGACGCGCTGGTCGCCGAACTCGACGCGTGGGAGTGGGCACTGCCGACCCCCGCACCGGGATGGACGATCGCTCATCAGATCGCCCACTTGGCGTGGACCGACGCCCAGGCGCTGGTCGCCCTACGAGAACCCGAACGGTTCGATCAGGAGAGCATCGACCCGTCTGCTGTGGACGAACATGGGAACAGTGTCGTCGACCGGGGTGCCGCCGAGGGCGCGGCACGACCCCCTGCGGAGCTGCTGCGGACATGGCGGCGGCAACGCGCAGAGTTGAGCGCGGCCCTGATCGCCGCGCCACCCGGAACCCGACTGCCGTGGTTCGGTCCACCCATGAGCGTGGCGTCGATGGCCTCGGCGAGACTGATGGAGACATGGGCACACGGACAGGACATCGCCGACGCCCTCGGGGTTCGACGCGCGCCGACGGCACGGTTGTGGCACGTCGCTCGGCTCGGTGCGCGCACCCGCGACTTCGCCTTCCGCCTGCGAGGGCTGGACGTGCCGACCGAGGAGTTCCATGTCGAACTCACCGCGCCCGACGGTGATACGTGGGCCTTCGGGCCGGAGGACTCAGCCCAACGGGTCACCGGTGACGCGCAGCAGTTCTGCCTCGTGGTGACCCAACGCGCGCACGTGCTCGACACCGACCTACGGGCGGAGGGGGAACAGGCCGCGACGTGGCTGACGATCGCGCAGGCGTTCGCGGGCCCACCCGGTGAGGGGCGTTCGCCGGAACGGGTGGCCGGAAGGACCGTGTCATGATCAGGGTCGGGAACGCTTCCGGTTTCTACGGCGATCGGTTCTCGGCCGTGCGCGACATGCTCACCGATGGCCCCCTCGACGTGCTCACCGGCGACTATCTGGCCGAACTGACCATGCTCATCCTCGGCAGGGACCGGTTGAAGGACCCCTCCCGGGGTTATGCCACGACGTTCCTGCGACAGCTGGAGGAAAGCCTCGGCCTGGCCGTTGACGCGGGCGTCAAAGTGGTCACCAACGCGGGTGGACTCAACCCGGCCGGACTGGCCCAAAAGTTACGCGATCTCGCGCGGCGGCTCGGAATCGAGGTCACCGTCGCCTATGTCGAGGGCGACGACCTCGTCCCCCGGGCCGAGGAACTCGGACTTGGCCACCCGGTCACGGCCAACGCCTATCTCGGTGCGTTCGGCATCGCCGAGTGTCTGCGGGCCGGAGCCGACGTGGTGGTCACTGGTCGGGTCACCGACGCCTCGCTCGTGGTGGGGCCCGCTGTCGCGCACTTCGGGTGGCGGCCGTCCGACCACGACGCGCTCGCTGGGGCCGTGGTGGCCGGACACGTCCTGGAATGCGGAGCGCAGGCCACCGGCGGTAATTACGCGTTCTTCACCGAACACCGACTCGGACTCCCCGGGTTTCCCATCGCGGAGATCGAGGAGGACGGTTCCAGCGTCATCACCAAACACGAGGGCACCGGCGGGGCGGTCACCGTCGACACCGTCACCGCGCAGCTGCTGTATGAGATCGCAGGCCCCCGCTACGCCGGACCCGACGTCACGACCCGGTTCGACACGATCCGCCTGACCCAGGACGGGACCGACCGAGTGCGGATCAGCGGGGTGCGTGGGGAACCGCCTCCACCTCGGCTGAAGGTGGGGTGCACGACTCTCGGCGGACACCGCAACGAGGTGACGTTCGTCCTCACCGGACTCGACGTCGAGGCCAAGGCGCAGCTGGTGCGCGAACAGTTCGAAGCGGCGCTCGGTGACCGCGTTCCCCGGTCGATGCGGTGGACACTGGCGCGCACCGACCACGTCGACGCGGACACCGAGGAGACCGCGAGCGCACTGCTGCACTGCGCGGTCAGCGACCCGGATCCCGACCTCGTGGGGCGGGCGTTCAGCGGGGCGGCCGTCGAACTCGGCCTGTCGAGCTATCCCGGCTTCCACCTCACCGCGCCACCGTCGAAGGCCAGTCCCTACGGTGTGTTCTCCGACGCGTTCGTGCCCACCGACGCGGTGCCGCACGTGGCGGTGCTGCCCGACGGACGGCGTGTGGACGTCCCTCCACCCGAACACACCCGGGAACTCGTCGAGGTGACCGAACCTCCACTGCCGGAGCCACTGCCCGAGGGTCCCATCCGCCGCGTACCGCTGGGCACGATCGTGGGTGCCCGCAGCGGCGATAAGGGCGACAGCGCCAACCTCGGTCTTTGGGTACGAACACCCGAGGCGTGGCGGTGGTTGGCGCACACGCTCACTGTCGACACGCTGCGCGAGCTGTTACCCGAGATCGCCGATCTCCCCGTCCAACGGTTCCTGTTGCCGAACCTGTGGGCCGTCAACGTGGTCGTGGAGGGGATCCTCGGCGCGGGTGTGGCGTCGCGGGCGCGGTTCGATCCACAGGCGAAGGCACTCGGCGAGTGGTTGCGCAGCCGTGTCGTGGAGGT
>JAJYTH010000086.1 GCA_021793175.1 Actinomycetes bacterium | reverse complement strand
GGGTCCTGTACAACCGCGCGTCGGCCGACCCCCAAGGCCGACCGTGGAGCGAACGCAAGGCACTGGTGTGGTGGGACGCCGAACGCGGGGAATGGACCGGCTACGACGAGCCGGACTTCGAAAAGCATAAGCCGCCGGACTACCGCCCGCCCGACGGCGCGGTCGGACCCGAGGCACTACGGGGCGACGACCCGTTCATCATGCAGGCGGACGGCAAGGGCTGGCTGTTCGCACCGAACGGGTTGGAGGACGGTCCTTTGCCCACGCATTACGAGCCACACGAATCACCCGTGCGCAACATGTTGTACGGCCAGCAGGGCAACCCGACCCGACAGGTCTACGGCCGCTTGGACAACCCGTCCAACCCGGCGCCCCCGGAAGCGCACTTCGAGGTGTTCCCGTTCGTCTTCACCGCGGCACGGCTGACCGAGCACCACACCGCGGGCGGGATGAGTCGCCAGTTGCCGTACCTGTCCGAACTGCAACCGGAGTTGTTCGTGGAGGTGTCACCGGAGTTGGCCGCCGAACGCGGGCTCCAGCACAGGGGCTGGGCCCACGTGATCACCAGTCGGACCGCGATCGAGGCACGCGTGGTCGTCACCGACCGGATGGCTCCCTTGCGAATACACGACCGAGTAGTCCACCAGGTGTGGATGCCCTACCACTGGGGTCAGCTCGGCCTGGTGACGGGCGATGTGGTGAACGATCTGTTCGGGGTCGTGCTCGATCCCAACGTGTTCATCCAGGAAAGCAAGGTCGCCACGTGCGACATCAGGCCAGGCCGTCGGCCCCGGGGACGGGCGCTGGTGGACTACGTGGCCGGGTACCGCCGCCGTGCCGGGGTCACCATCGAGACAGGCACCAAGATCGCCACCACGGGGGACCTCGACGTGGCCCACACAGAGCCGCGTGACACATCGTCCGGCGCATCGGAGGGGCGATGATCTCCGAGAACAGTTTGTACGGCCCGCTCGACGATCCTGCCGCCGACGCGGGCCACACGGAGCAGCAACCACGGGTCGGTTTCTTCACCGACACGTCCATCTGCATCGGCTGTAAGGCGTGCGAGGTGGCGTGCAAGGAATGGAACCTGGTGCCGGACGACGGGTTCAATCTGCTTGGTATGTCGTTCGACAACACCGGCATGCTGGGTGCCAACTCCTGGCGCCACGTCGCGTTCATCGAGCAGGAACTCCCGCTCGGAGAGCAGGACACCGGTCTGATCGGGCTACCGACCGGCCCGTCAGGCAGCCAGGCCTCCGCCGACGTCGTCGAATCCGCCCTACGGCAGACCGAGCACGGCGGTGGACAGTTGGGGACCAAGCCTGTCGACCTGGGTCTGCCGTCCTTCGACCTACCCGGTGCCGGCACAGGAGCCGAAAGCCGCACCGACTTCCGGTGGCTGATGAGTTCGGACGTGTGTAAACACTGCACTCACGCGGGCTGCCTCGACGTGTGCCCCACGGGAGCGCTGTTCCGCACCGAGTTCAGCACGGTGGTGGTGCAGGAGGACATCTGCAACGGGTGCGGCTACTGCGTGTCGGCCTGCCCCTACGGCGTCATCGACAGACGTGAGGGTGACGGCCGGGCTTGGAAATGCACGCTCTGCTACGACCGTTTGCGGGACGGTCTCGAACCCGCGTGTGCCAAGGCGTGTCCGACGGACTCGATCCAGTTCGGACCGCTGGATGAGTTGCGGGAGCGTGCCGAGCAGCGCGTGAACGAACTACACGACCTCGGTGTCACCGAGGCGAGGCTGTACGGACACGACCCGGAGGACGGAGTGGGCGGGGACGCCGCGTTCTTCCTGCTGCTCGACGAACCGGAAGTGTACGGATTGCCGCCGGATCCCGTGGTACCGACGCGAGACCTGCCGAGCATGTGGAGATACGCGGGGTTGGCGGCTTCGGCTTTCCTCGCCGCGGCCGTGTCGGCGTTCATAAGGCGTGATCGCGGATGACCGACCAGGACCGACTGTTGCGCGAGCCACGCAGTGACGTGGACGCCGCCGATTTCCGTGCTCGCATGTTCAGGGGAGGCCGCAAGCGGCGCGACGATGACGGCAGTCGTGAACCGGAGACCGTGCCCCGCGCCGAGTTCCGGTCCTACTACGGTCGTCCCGTCATCAAGCCACCGGTGTGGGACCACAAGATCCCGGCCTATTTCTTCACCGGTGGCCTGGCAGCCGGGTCGGCCGTGCTGGCGGCGGGAGCGGATCTCACCTCACGTCCCGCGTTGCGGCGATTCGGCCGCCTGAGCTCGCTCACCAACCTGGGACTGAGCACGTATCTGCTCATCGTCGACCTCGGTCGGCCGGAACGCTTCCACCACATGCTCCGGGTAGCCAAACCCACGTCCCCGATGAGCATGGGAACCTGGGTCCTCGTCGCGTTCGGGCCGGGCGCGGGTCTCGCCGCGGTGGCCGAACTGATGCCGAAGCGGCTACGTCGAACGCTGTTAGGGCGGCTGTTGCTGCGCACGGCCCGTCCCGCGGGACTGTCCGCGGCGCTCATGGCTCCCGCCCTCGCGTCCTACACCGCCGTGTTGGTGTCTCAGACGGCGGTACCCGCGTGGCACGGGGCGCATCGTCACCTTCCTTTCGTCTTCACCGGTTCGGCCGCGGCCAGCGCCGGCGGTCTCGCCCAGATCCTCACACCGGTTGCCGAGGCCGGGCCCGGGCGTACGTTCGCCGTCACGGGAGCGGGACTCGAACTGCTCGCCTCGAAACTCATGGATCGCCACCTCGGCTTCGTCGGGCGCGCGTACGAGCGTGGCCGTCCCGGTCGGCTCCGGGCCTGGTCGCATCGCCTCACCGCCGCGGGGGCTGCCGGGTCCCTGCTCGCGGGCGGGCGGAGCCGCGCCGCCGCGGCGCTCTCCGGGCTGGCCCTGCTCGGCGGGAGCCTCCTCCAAAGGCTCGCCGTCTTCGAAGCCGGCGTGGCGAGTGCGGAGGACCCGGAGTACGTCGTCGTCCCACAGCGCATGCGGCTCGACGAGCGGGCAGCGGCGAAAACCGAGCAGCCCGACGAGTGAGCGGACTCTCCGACCGGCCAGTCAGAGCGATTCTCCGGTAATCCGGCCGCCCATACCCCCGCGGGTGAGTCGCTCGGACCGTTCCGAGCTCGTCGTCGCGCAACACCTACTGGTGCCTGCGGACCCCTCCGCAGCCGGAGTCGCGGTGCTTTCCCGGACCCGACACCTCCTCACCCGGCCCGATCGGATCGCGCCCTGGCAAGATCGATCCCGTGCCGGCCACGGCGAGTCGAGGAGGAACATGACGACGACGGCCCCCGACCATGAGGGCAGCTCGCACGGTGATGCAGCAGTGGAACCCGTCCGCTTCGCCCTACCGACGCGTTCCCTGCCCATCCACGCCGTGGAAGAGGCCGTCCGGCACCAGCTGATCACCGACATCGGTGCCGAACGACTGGAGGCGCTGTCCCAATCCTTGGACCGGGTGACCTTCGGTGTGGTGCTGCACTGGTTGTCCAGCTACCAGCGGCGCTCCCTGGACACCAAACGCGGCTACGCCGACGACATCCTGCGGATCGCGGAATGGTTCACCTCCAGTACCGGCCGGCGCCCGGCCGAACTGTTGACCGGCCTCACGTTCGACACGGTGACCGCCTGGTCGTTGTACGCCAAGAGCAGAAGCTGGTCGGCACGGACTCAGCGCCGTTACCTGTCCGCGTTGTCGTCGCTGTTCGAACATGCCCGCCGTGTGCACCGGATCGACGTGGACAACCCGGTACACCTACCCACTCATGCCCCACCGCTGGGCACGTCCACCAACGGCCGCCCGCCCGGCGCGACTCGGGTGCTCGAGTTGTCCGAGGTCGCCGCGTTGGCGGAGGCGTGCGACAGCGCCGAGGACCACCTGGTGTTCGAGTTGCTGTTCGTGCAAGGGCTACGGGAGTCCGAAGTGGTCTCGCTCGATATCGAGAACCTCGACCGTTCACAGGTTCCTCCCGTGTTGTCGGTGGAACGCAAGGGCGGCAGGTGGGTGCGTCGCAGGCTCAGCGATGCCGCCGCCCGGCACCTCGACGCCTATCTCGGCGCCCGTGACCACGGTCCGGTGTTGATCCACCCGCGCACAGGTCAGCGCCGCGACCGGCACCAGCTCATCAGCATCACCCGACGGCTCGCCCGCCACGCCCGCCTGCCACAACCGCAGAAGGTCACCCCGCACGTGCTTCGTGCCACGGCCATCACCAACCTGTTGGACAAAGCCAAACCGCTGCAGGAGGTACAGGAGTGGGCCGGCCACGCTCACGCATCCACCACACGTGGCTATTGGGAGCGTCGCAACAGCATCCAGCGTGATGCCGCGCTGTCGTTCTCGCTGGCCGCCGATCTCGCCGAAGCCGCGGCGGGTCTGGACCGGCACTGACCTGGTCCAGACCAATCCGGTGCCAGGCACTACCCGATCAGCGTCGCCGCCGTCCTCACCACCGCGTCGCGGACACCCGTGCCATGCCGTAGGACGCTGATCCGTCCCAGCCAGCGGACAGCCGTCGCGATGCGCTGGGTTGGTTTCCGTCGCAGCCGACCGGGACGACACGTTCGCCAGGCACCGGGCCAGAACCAGCCCGTCGAGCAGCGTCTGACACGCACCCTGCCCCAGGTCGGGGGTCATGGTGTGCGCGGCGTCGCCGAGCAGTGCCGTGCGTCCGATGGCATACCGGGGCAGTGCCGAGGCGAGATAGGTCAGTGAATGCCGCAGTGTCCGCGTCAGATCGGCGTGCCGCAGCACGCTCGGTACGGGCTCGGCCCACCGGCCGAACCGCTCCCACAGCAGTTCTCGTTCCACGTCCGGGCTGCCCCGTCCGGCCGGGATCGGCAGGACTGCGTAGAAGTTGGTGCGACCGTCCCGCAGCGGCGAGTAACCGAACTTGGCCGCGGGCCCCCATACTTCACCGGCTTGGTCCACGCTGGCCGAGACCACCCCGCGCCACACCGTGTGCCCTGTGGGACGTAGGCCGTGGGTGGGACCGAACAGCCGTTCTCGCACAGCGCTGTGAGCGCCGTCCGCACCGATCACCACGTCCGCGTCGCATTCGAAGGGGTCGGGGCCCGGCCGACCGAAGCGCACCGTGCCCTCGGGCAACGCCCGGAAGAGCAGGTCGAGCAGTTGTGGCCGTGCCACGACGTACACCGTCTCCCCGGTACGGCGCCGGATACGTTCGGTGTCGATGGTGACGAGCCGACGCCCGTCGGGCCGCAGGATCGATCCCGGCTCCTGTGGCGCACCTCGTCGGCGTAGTTCCTCGACCGATCCGAGCCTCTCCAACGCCGAGACCGCCTGTGGCCACATGCCCAGCCCCGTGCCGTCGTTCGACAACGCGGCCGCCCGCTCATCGACCGTCACCCGCCAGCCGGCCCGGGTCAGCCCGACCGCGGCGGCCAATCCTCCGATGCCCCCACCGATGATCCGTGCATCCATCACCCGACACTACTACGCCCGTAGTGCCACTGACTACGGGTGTAGTGTTCGGGTGTGACCACGCGCAGGGACCAGGTACTCGACGCCGCGGTTCGCATTCTCGGCACGCGGGGAATACGACAACTCACCCATCGGGCCGTCGACGCCGAAGCTCGTCTATCCGAGGGCTCTACCTCCAACTACTTCCGCAACCGCGACGCGCTCGTGGCGGGCGTTCTCGACCGGCTCGTCACACAGGACGAACAGGCGTGGGGCCTGTTCTCTGCGGACCTGAGCAACACCGAGTTGACCTTGGACGGATTCGTCGACGCCGTGGTGCAGTTCGTGGTGGAACTGGCCGCCGCCGCGCGGATCTCCACCCTCGCCCGGCACGCGATCTTCCTGGAGGCCGCACACCACGAGCATCTGCTTCGCCAGGTGGAGTCGCGCAGGAACACGCTACTGACCTGGGGCGCGACCTGGCTCGAACAACTGGGCTCCCCTCATCCCGAACGTGATTTCGCGGTTCTACGGTCACTGTTGGACGGCCTACTGATACACCAGTGCACGCTGCCCGACCCTGATTTCGACCCGACGTTCGCCATCCGTGCGCTGTTCGACGGATTACGGAGACACGTGTAACCCCAGCAGCCTCAGGACGACCATCGCGTTCCCGAGCGCATTACCCGGGCAGGGGGCGGGTATCGCTCACGCGAGCCGTCAAGGGAGGACACGATGAAATACCAGAACCTCGTCGAGTCCGTACAGGACCGCACACTGCTCGACAACAGCGAGAACGCCCGCGAGGCAGTGGAGGCCGTGCTGACCACCCTCGCCCATTGCGTGACACCGGATGCTCGGACACAATTGGCCGAACACCTTCCCGGTTCGTTGGAGCAGACGATGGAGGTGCCGGGCGAGACCGAGATCCGTGACAGTAACGCGCTGTTGATCGAGATCGCCCACAGGCTCGACAGCACCCCCGAACACGCCCGCTATGTCGGCCAGGCGGTCATCGATTCGCTGCGCACGGAAGATCCGGGGTTGGTCGACGAACTGCGTGGGGAGCTGCATTCCGACCTTCTGGCGGTGCTGGAGCCTGCGGGTGAGCCGCCTCATCGGGCGCGCAGTGTCGACCCCGGTGTTCCCACCGAACTGTCCGACGCCGACGTCGAACAGGCCTTGCGCCGGTTGCCGGAGTGGACCGGGGACCACAGCGGCATCCGACGCACGGTCGTGCTACCCCAGGACCGCCACATTCCCCTGGTCAACGGGGTGCAGACCGAGGCGCGCAAGACCAACGACCACGTGCGGGTCGATCAGGACGGTGACAGCGTGACGTTCACGCTGAACACGGGCCGCGAGGGGGTTGTGACCGAACCCGACCTCGAACTCGCCGAACGCATCGACCGCGTGGTCGCCGAAGTGGGATCCGGAGGTAGACCCGGCTGACCAACCAGGGCACGGCAGAGGGCCCGTTGACTGACGAGCTTCTACGCCACAGTGAGCGATGGCGTGGCCGAGGCCAACGACCTCGATGGGAAGTCCGAGCTGCCACCGCTGAAGGGCCTGCCGCAGACGGACTTTCCCGAGGACGTCGCTGCGATGGCGAGCAGGTCGACTCCGCCGCCGTTGAACGCGCGATTGCGGACCTTATGGCCCTGGTACGGGTTACCGGGGAGGCGATCGACAACGACGAGTATCAGGTGCGAGCGGGAATTGACTGGACCGGCGGGCAACCATTCACGATCCTGACACTGGACAACATGGATTCGATGATGTATCGGTCCCCTTGTACCGCTTCACGCGAGTCGAAACGACCGTGAATGCCGTAAACCTGGTCTGGACTTCCGCTGACACGTGCATGACCTAGCCCAAGACTGCGTCAACCAGGGCGGCATCTCGCGTGTACGCATGATCGAACCGCTGCCACATGAGGACTGATCACTTCGTCGTGCCCGTGACACCTGCAACTGGTGGTGGCACGTGGAAAAGGCAGGGATAGGACACGTCGCATTCCCTCGCATCGAGCCTATACAGGCAGGCAAATCCATCTGGCCGGGACCACGTGGAGCATCCGGTCGTCATCAGTCCAACACCAGTGCCGACCACGGTGACCCTGTCGAGCGTTGCCGAGACTAAGGCATCGGTGAGCGTGACTCCAGCATCTCATCGTCGTCATACACCGGAGTGTCGGCAGTGCCTTATTGACGCTTGATGTAAATGGGATTAACTTTTTTGTACTCGCTTACAGCGATAGTTCAGGCAGTCGTGTCGATGCTTGGGATCCACTCAGCGAGTTGGTCGGGTCCATGAAGCGGCGCACCTGATCTGGGCGGCATCGCCACCTCGGAGCTTGAGGAGGGCTGCCTATCCATGGGGCCTCGGACACGAGGCAGGAGGCGAGAGTTTCGCTCTCGAAAGCCGCATGTCGCAGGTCGACCGAGGACGCAGGCGCCGCGAGTGGAGGCGAAGCGGAAGCGATGGCCATGGCTAGCCGCCGCTAGCTTGATCGTGAGTATCGTGGCAATTATCGCGTCATTTTTTACCAATCCGGTGAATGATAAGTTACGCGATATCGAGCTCGCCGAGAGGCCTGCCCTGATTGCAGAAGTGCGTGAATCATGGAATGACGGGTTAGATGGCTGGACCTGGTATTTCCCCAACGGGATATCTCGCGAAGAGGTAGAGTCCCTGGAGGAAACCCATAACACACTCGCATACTCGCGCACTCGCGATAATTGGGACGAAATTGATCGATCTATCGATAACATCATGCGCGAAGCGGGCGGCAAGCGTGTTGGCCTCTAAGAGGAAAGTAGCGCTTCACGGCACCGTGTGGATCTCGTCGGAAACCGACGCCATAAGGTTCGCATAGTTGATATGCACGTTAATGTCTTGGAACGAGACCCTGTTCCCCCGGCGGGACTCTGATCATGCTTTCCGTGCAAGGTGGAGGGCCTGTTGACGTCGTTTCGGTCGACCTTGACAGTGATGATACTCGTCCCTATAAGACCGAATGGGCCCCGGACGGGAGCGGTAAGACTACACGCCCGTTCCTCGATACGCAGGCAAGGCATGCAGAGGAAGGGGAAATGCTTCCTTTTGAGTTCGTTGCCACCACAGAGAGTTGTTGGTGCAAATGGGAGATTGTCGTAAAAGTGGCCTACGACGACATGGAAGAAACGGTTGTGGTTCGAAGCGATGGCACAGAGAATGGCCCTCCTTTCGAAACCATCGACTGGTCCTTCGACGATGATTTCGGCTATGACAGCATCTATGATGATCGACCTGGGAACAGGCCAATGGGTTCCGTGCGACTCCAGCGAGCCCAGCTTTTCTGGCGCGTGCGAGGGGCTTTGAATTAGCGTTCATGCAGTGCACGGTGGTCTGATCTTTTGCATTGACTGTGCGCCTTCTCATAGGCAATCCCACGCACGCATGGAGCGCGCTCCTGGTTGGACGGCCATCCACCCACCACCGACGGCGACTGGGCGGAAGTAGCGCGACAGGTGCTATGCCTACACGAGCTCACCGCTGATTACCCGATGCCGAAATACGCTGTTTGCGCCTGTCGTCAGGTATGGCGAGCGCTGGCCGGTAACCCCACCGCGGTGGTCCATGGTGACCTTTCCGCGCACAACCTCCGGATCAACCAGGGCCGAGTTGGTTTCCTCGACTGGGACGAAGCACGTGTCGACCACACCGCGCTCGACCTTGTCGACCTGCCGGCTCATGACCTCATCACTGGTCCCCGGCACCTGGCACAAGCAGCCTCGGCGGCTTGGGAAGCAGCAAATGGATGGGCCGCAGAACCCGATTACGCCCGAAGCCGCCTCACCGAACTGCGCCGACTCCACAACGCCACCGACACGGGATGCCGGTGAACAACCTCGAACCGGCGATGAGAACCGCCTTACGTTGCGAGGTTTCTTCACGCTTAGGTCCCTTCACCCTGTGTGGTGAGTAACGGCCCCAGGCTCCGCCGGCATTGCGGACTCGGCAGTCGGTGGTTCGCCGATGCGCGAGCGATGGATGCCTGCGACCAAGACGAACGGGTTTTTGCATCAGACTGTGGCCAAACAGGCGCAATACCGGGTTGCAAACAAGCCAGGCGTGCCAGGCTGGGCGCATGTCTTCCGTCTCCGAAAACTCCGCCAGGCCCGCCGACGGGGCCCGCACCGAACCGGCCAACGACTACGACACCTTCGCCGAGGCGTACACAGCCGAGAACGAGGACAGCCTCATCAACGCCTACTACGCGCGGCCCGCGATCATGAATCTGGCCGGGGACGTGGCCGGGCGGCGGATCCTCGATGTCGGCTGCGGTTCCGGCCCCCTGGTCGCCGCGCTGCGCGAGCGGGGCGCCATCGTGACCGGCTTCGACTCCAGTGCGAAAATGGTGGAGTTGGCCCGGCGGCGACTCGGCGCCGAAGCCGACCTACGCGTCGCCGACCTGGGCGGGCCGCTGCCCTATCCCGACAGTGCGTTCGACGATGTCGTCGCGTCCCTAGTGCTGCACTACCTTCGGGATTGGACCGCGCCACTGGCCGAGTTGCGGCGCGTGCTGCGACCCGGCGGCCGACTGATCGTCTCCGTCAACCATCCCCTCATCTTCAAGCTAGTCCATCCCGACGCCGACTATTTCGCGACCTGCCAGTGGTCCGAGGAATACACCTTCAACGGACAAAACGCCGTACTCACCTACTGGCACCGGCCGCTGCACGCGATGACCGACGCCTTCACCGCCGCCGGATTCCGCACAGCTGTCATCAGCGAACCGCCCCCGGCACCGGGTGCCCGCCAGCGGTTCCCCGACGAACTCTCGGATAAACCGGCCTTTCTGTGCTTTTTGTTCTTCGTCCTGGAAGCCGTCTAACCGCATCGCCCCGCCTGAACGGCGTCTGGCGCGACACCATCCTGCTCGAACGCCGATTCCCGGTCCGCTGAACCAGCCGGGACACAAACGTGTTCGACGACTGATGCAGGATGGCGGCATGACACAGCGCCCCCGATGGTTCACCGACACCAAGCCAGGCCACTCCCAGTGGTACATCGAACGGTTCCGGACGATGGCCCGCCAGGGCGCAGACCTGGAAGGCGAGGCCCGCCTGATCGACGCGATGGTCCCTCCGGGTTCACGCATCCTCGACGCCGGTTGCGGGCCCGGTCGGGTGGGCGGAGCGTTGCACCGGCGAGGGCACACCGTGGTGGGCGTCGATGTCGACCCGGCCCTGATCGAAGCCGCCGAGCAGGATCATCCGGGGCCGCGGTGGGTGGTCGGCGACCTGGCGACCGTCGACCTGGCCGCGATAGGAGAGCAAGAGCCGTTCGACCTCGCCGTGATGCCGGGGAACGTGATGGTGTTCCTCGCTTCGGGCACCGAGCGCGCCGTACTGCAGAACCTGTCCGGCTGCGTGCGCCCCGGTGGGCGGATCGTGATCGGCTTCCGTCACGAGGAGACGTATCCCTACGAGAAGTTCGACACGGACATCGCCGCTGCCGGACTGACTCTCGAACACCGGTTCTCCACCTGGGAGCTCGACCCGTTCACCGACGACTCCCAGTTCGCGGTGAGTGTCCTGCGGGTGAGGTAGGCGGCACCAGGAGCCCCTCGCCCTCCCGCCCGGTTCTCACTCCTCCGTTTCCGGGTTCCAGTCGAGCAGCCGAACCTTGGCCACCGTGCGCACGTGACGTCGCATCGCGGCGGCCGCTCGCGCGGAATCACCGAGACTGATCGCATCGAAGATCGCCTGATGCTGTCGCAGCGAACGGTTCGGCCTGCCCGGTTGACGCAACGACTCGGTACGACTCTCGCTGACCTGCTCAGCGATGGACCGCATGAACTCGGCGAGCAGCGCGCTCCGAGCCGCGGCCGTCACTGCCGCATGGAACCGGCGGTCACCCTCGGTGCCGTAACCGCCCGCCTCGACCTCGGCACGCATGTGGCTCAACGCGGACTCGAGCTCGTCGAGGTCCTCCCGCGTACGCCGTTCGGCGGCGAGTTCGGCGAGTTTGGCCTCGATCGCCTCCCGCGCCTCCAATACGTCCGGCAACCGTCGGCGGCGAGCAACGAGCTGGTCCACCGGTTCGGCGTCGAGGGTGTCGCGCACCAGATAGCTGCCGCCCCCGTGACGGGTCTCGACCAGCCCCTGCACCTCCAACACCACGATGGCCTGCTTGACCGACGCCCTACTCACACCGAGCCGCTGTGCCAGTTCCCGCTCCGCGGGCAACCTGTCGCCCGCGCGCAGCCGCTCCTCGGCGACGTATTCGCGCAATCGGTCGATCACCTGCTCGTACAGCCTCGGCCGCGACATCGGACGCAATGCGTCGGACACGTCCACTTCCCTCGCTGGTCACACGGTTTCCCACTCGGTCGTCCACGGAGCCTAACAACGAAAACTGGCTGAGCCAGTAAACCAGTCGCCCCTTGACAAGTGCGGCGAGGGAAAGCAAAAGTGGTTCAGCCACTCGGCCACCCGGCCAGTGCACGAGGGCAGTCCCAACGACGGGAGCGCACGTATGTCCCCACAGCTCGTCGCGATCCTCGTTCTCGCGCTGGTGTTCCTCGTCTCCACCACACGATCGATCAACATGGGGGCGATCGCCTTCGCGGCCGCGTTCGGTGTGGGAACACTCGTCGCCGACATGGACGCCGATGCGATCTTCGCGGGCTTCCCCGGTGACCTGTTCGTGGTGCTCGTCGGAGTCACGTACCTGTTCGCCATCGCCAAAGCCAACGGCACCACCGACTGGCTGGTGCGAGCGGCCGTCCGGCTGGTGGGTGGGCGACTCGCGCTCCTGCCCTGGGTGATGTTCGTACTCACCGGAGCACTCACGGCCATCGGTGCCGTCAGTCCCGCCGCCGTGGCCATCGTCGCACCGCTGGCACTGGGCCTCGCAGCGGAACACGGCATCAGTCCGCTGCTGATGGGAACGATGGTCGTCCACGGCGCGCAGGCAGGCGGGTTCTCCCCCATCAGCGTCTACGGCACGATCGTCAACGGAATCGTGGAGCGTGAGGGGCTGCCGGGCAGCGAAGTGGTGTTGTTCCTCGCGAGCGTCGCCGCGAACCTGATCATCGCCGCGATCGTGTTCGTGGTGTGCGGAGGTCTCCGACTCTCCACGACAGCCATGGCGACACGCCAGTTGACCACCGCCGGCAGCGGGAGCGGTGGCAGCGGCGGGAGCAGCGTGAGCGATGGACCTGGCGCCACCGCCCCGATGGGCATGCCCGACACCGCTGACGACTCCTCCCGGCTCACCCCGCCCCGCGTCGCCACCCTCGTCGCCCTGGTCGCGCTGGTGGTGTGCGCGCTCGGATTCGGCCTCGACGTCGGGCTGACCGCTATCACCCTCGCCGTGGCGCTGGGTGTCTTCTGGCCCGAGACGAGCAAGCAAGCCATCGGACAGATCACCTGGCCGACCGTGCTCCTCATCTGCGGCCTTCTCACCTACGTCGGTGTGCTGCAGGAGATGGGGACGATCGACTACGCGGGCAATGCTGTGTCCACTGTGGGCATTCCGTTGCTGGCCGCGCTGTTCATCTGCTATATCGGCGCGATCGTGTCCGCGTTCGCCTCGTCGGTGGGCATCATGGGTGCCCTCATTCCACTGGCGGTTCCGTTCCTGTTGGAAGGCACCGTCGGACCGATCGCGATGGTCGCCGCGTTGGCCGTATCGTCCACAGTGGTGGATGTGAGTCCCTTCTCCACCAACGGTGCACTCGTGCTCGCGAACGCTCAAGGAGTGGACCGGGACCGTTTCTTCCGGCAACTCATGGCTTACGGAGGCGTCATCGTCGCGGCAGCGCCCGCGGTGGTGTGGTTGATACTGGTCGTACCCGGATTCGGGTGATCGGCAGCCGGTTCAGACGACGGTTGCCGACGATGTTCGAAAACGAGGAGATCGTGTGAGTGTGCTCTTCCCCGCTCTGAACACAGCGCAGTCCGAACCCGCTCTCCGGTTCGGTGATCGCGCCCTGACCTACGGCGAACTCCGCGCTGTGGCGGGCTCGCTGGCCCACCGACTGCGGGCTCTGCCGGGTGAGTCGCCTCGGGTCGCCGTGTGGGCCACGCCGAGCCCGGAGACCGCCGTGGCCACGGTCGCGGCCCTGCTGGCCGGAGTGCCCGCCGTGCCGATCAACCCCAAGATCGGGGAGCGCGAGCTGGCGCACATCGTCTCCGACAGCTCTCCCGCGCTCGTGCTCACCGAGCCCGGTGTCACACTGCCGTCCGGTCTGGACTCCGTGCCCCGTGAGGAGGTCCCGCTCGACGGGACGGACACGTCCCTGCCCGAGGAGCCGGACGCGGAAGCACCAGCGCTGATCATCTACACCTCCGGCACCACCGGTGCGCCGAAGGGCGTGGTGCTGCCCCGGCGAGCCATCACCAGCACGATGGACGCCCTCGCCGACGCCTGGCAGTGGACGTCCGACGACGTGCTCGTCCACGGCCTGCCGCTGTTCCACGTGCACGGGCTGATCCTCGGCACGTTGGGACCGCTGTACATGGGCGGCAGCGTGCGCCACGCCGGCCGGTTCTCCCCCGAAGCCGTCGCGGCGGAGTTGGCCGACGGAGCCACCATGATGTTCGGCGTTCCCACGATGTATCACCGGCTCGCGGACGAGGTGGAGCGCAATCCTGAGCTGGCGGCCGTGCTGCGTGGAGCCCGCCTGCTGGTGTCGGGTTCGGCGGCGTTGCCCGTGCACGACCACGAACGTATCGCCGCGGCGACCGGGCAGCGTGTCGTCGAACGTTACGGCATGACCGAAACCCTTATGAACACCAGCGTCCGCGCTGACGGAGAGCGCAGGCCGGGCACCGTGGGCCTGCCGTTGCGTAACGTCGAGCTGCGGCTCGTGGATGAGCACGGCAACCCCATCGAGGTCTGGGACGGCGAGACCGTCGGCGAGATCGAGGTGCGAGGCCCGAACCTGTTCAGTGAGTATCTGAATCGCCCGGATGCCACGGCGGAGGCGTTCCACGATGGGTGGTTCCGCACCGGCGACATGGCTGTCCGCGAATCCGACGGGTATGTACGGATCGTGGGACGCAAGGCCACCGACATCATCAAAAGCGGCGGCTACAAGATCGGCGCCGGGGAGATCGAGAACGCGCTCCTGGAACATCCGGGAGTCGCCGAGGTCGCGGTGACGGGCGAGCAGGACGACGACCTCGGCGAGCGGATCGTGGCGTGGGTGGTGCCGCGCGGAACTCGGCCGACCGAACGCGAGCTGGCCGACCACGTCGCGCGCCTGCTCACCCCGCACAAGCGGCCCCGAGTGGTGCGCTATCTCGACGCCCTGCCACGCAATGACATGGGCAAAGTCATGAAACGGGCGCTCCATGGCTGAGTCGGCTCGGGAACTCCTGACGTCGCTCACGACCACGTTCGCCGAGCTTCCGGGCGACGTCGGGGTCTCTGCTGTGGACGGTCCGATCGGCTGGCATGGCTACGGCGACGCTCGCACGGCCGCCGCCGATCGCACCGGTGAGCGCGAGTCTGTGGTGTGTGGTGTGGGCACGGTCGGCGACACCGAGGCCGTGCTCATCGCCTTCGAGTTCGGTTTCCTGGGCGGTTCGATCGGCGAGAGCACGGGACGCAGGATCGAGTCGGCCTTCCAGCACGCTCGTTCCTCACGTCTGCCGGTGGTGTCGTTGATCGCCACCGGTGGCAGCCGCATGCAGGAGGGTATGCGCGCACTCGTCCAGCTCCAGCGGCTGGCCCGCGCGTCGGCACTCACCAGGAAGGCCGGGCTACCGCAGATCGCGGTGTTGTGCGGCCCTACCACGGGTGGTGGTTGGGCGACGCTGGGCGCCGGAGCCGACGTGGTGCTCGCTCTGCCGGAGAGGCAAGTGGGGTTCGCCGGTTCGCGCGTACGACCACCCGGCGATCCTCACGCCTACACCGTCGAGGCCCACGTCGAGGCCGGTCAGATCGACCAGGTCGTGGAGCGGTCCCGGTTACAGGAATCGCTGGAACGTTGGCTGCGGCTGTTGACGACCCCGGCGGCCCACGCTCCCCCTCCGCCGCGTGCGCTCGGCGCCGACCTCTCGCTACCCGAGACGGGATGGACCGCGGTCACGCGAGCACGGGACGCGAACCGGCCTCGCGCCGGCGCGTACGTGGACGACTACTTCGACTGGCGTGAGGAGATCCGGGGCGATCGCTGCGGCGGAACGGACGACGGCGTGGAATGCGGCTTCGGCTGGCGTGCCGACGGATGTGTGGCCTACGCGGCGCAGAAAGGCACCGCGACACGGCCGGCGGGGTTTCGTACGGCCGCACGGTTGGTGCGGTTGGCCGATCGTCTCGGCATCCCCGTGCTGACGTTGGTGGACACACCGGGTGCCGCCAACGACGGTGACGCCGAGCGCTCGGCGGTGGGCCCGGCAATCTCCGAACTGTTCGAGGCGTTGGCCTCGATGCAGGTTCCCGTGACCACGCTGCTGATCGGAGAGGGTGGTTCCGGGGGTGCGCTCGCCTTCGCGGCGGCGGATCGCCTGTGGGTGACTTCGGATAGTTACTTTTCGGTCACATCTCCGGAGGCCGCGGCGTCCATCCTCAAACGACCGGACGACGCGATCCCCACCACCGCTGACCAGCTACGCTTGCGTCCACAGGACCTTGTGGAGCTCGGTGTCGCCAAGGGAATCGTCGGCCGTTGACCCGCCTCAAGGCGGGTCAACGGCCCTTCCAGAACCGCTTCCGCTGCGTACACTGTCGCGCTGACCCATACCCGAATGCGGGAGGAGCGCCGGTATGGACTCGCTGATGGACGCCGTCAGCGAAGTGAACGACG
>JAJYTH010000085.1 GCA_021793175.1 Actinomycetes bacterium | reverse complement strand
CGCCGCGTCGAAGGAACTGATGAGCAAGGCCTGGCCCGGTTCCCAGGGCGGCACCTACGGCGGCAACGCCGTGTCGTGCGCCGCGGCCATCGCCACGCTCGACGTCATCACCGAGGAGAACCTCGTTGAGAACGCGGCCGTGCGGGGCAGGCAATTGCTCGAAGGCGCACGGGCGATCGGCGAGAAGACGCCGGGCATCGGTGACGTGCGCGGGCTCGGCCTGCTGGTGGGGTCGGAATTCGTCACACCCGACGGCAAGCCCGACGCCGCTACGGCGCAGGCAGCGCAGAAGGCCGCCGCGGAGAAAGGGCTGCTCCTGCTCACCTGTGGGCCGTTCATGAACGTCGTGCGGATGATCCCGCCACTGGTGGTGACCGCCGAGCAGGTGGACGAGGCACTGGGCATCTGGACCGACGTCGTCACATCGGTGACTAACGGTTCCTGATCTGTCCCACCCTGAAACGGCGAGCAGAGACGGGCAAGAACAGGCAAGAACAGGCAGGGACAGGCAAGGAGGACCGTGGCCCGCTACCTCACGATCACGCTCGACAAGCGCGGCGTGTCCTGCCGCGCACGCCTGCTCGACGACGAGGCGCCGCGGACGTGCCAGGCGGTGTGGGACGCGCTGCCCCAAAGTGGCTCGGCCTACCACGCGAAGTACGCCCGCAACGAGATCTACACCCTCGTTCCACCGTTCGCCGACCCGAAGCCGGGGCGGGAGAACCCCACCGTGACCCCCATTCCTGGCGATGTCGTGTACTTCGGCTTCGAGGCGTGGGAGATCGGCAATCCCGCCTACGGTTACGACGACGACAGCGAGGCACACAGCGCGGACGGCGCGGCGGATCTCGCCCTCTTCTACGGCCGCAACAACCTGTTGATCAACGGTGACGCCGGCTGGGTTCCCGGCAACGTGTTCGCCACGATCACCGAGGGGCTGAGCGATATGGCCGCCGCCGCTCAGGACCTGTGGCTGCGGGGTGTCGAAGGCGAGACGCTGACGTTCGCTCGCGCGTAGCCGGATGTCCGTTTTCGGGCGGGGGACACATCCCCCGCCCGAAAGTCTTCCGTGAGAGACCACCAGCGCGAATGACTCGTATCACCGAAGGGCGCTCCCTCGCCCGAAAGAACCATCGGAGGCGAGTCCTGCCCACCGACCACGTCGGACCGCGGAACGCGGCGACAGGTCAGCGCGTTGGGAGCCAAGAGCGGTTTAGATCTCGCCTCCGTCCCCTCACCCGATCTCTTCCCTTCACTCGAACGGGTGTTGTTTTAATATTCACTCATCGTACCGACGAGGTAACTCTTTGGTGTCGCGCCCGGAAAGACAGTTCGATGTGTGAACATGTAATGCCTGAGCACCCCGATCGAGGGATCACGAATTGTCACGATCGAGCGTAAATCGTGGCCCCCGCGTAAAACCCGAAAGGGTTACATGTTTAATCTGAGGGGATTTATCCCTATTTTCGGCGCCATCCGAGGCTCTTTGACACCGGACACGTGACGGTGGAAATCTAGATCTCGCTTTCGAAAGCGGTGTGCGCGCACCAATTCCCCAATATCACAACGGATACCTCTTGATAAAGGAGCCCCTGATGCAGATGCTCGTCATGCACGCGACCTCCGGCAACGTGCTCACCGACCTGCTGGCAGCCCTCGCCCACCTTGTCGGCTGGCTGGTCTGACGCATGCGTCCGACACTGTCGCGACAGGCATGACACAACGGGGCCGACACCAGGCGCGGAAGTCGGCCCCGTTGTCCGCTGAACCGCGAGAATGTGAGACGAATTCATAGCCGACGGGACACGGAGCGTACTAGGCTGCTCGCCCATGGGCGACGTAGCGCAGCGGCTGGCCGAGATCGTCGGCATGAACAACGTGGCAGGCGGCGGCGACGTCGGTGACGACTACACGGGCGACGAAGCGCTCGTCGGCGACCGGGTCAAGCCCAGGTACGTGATCAAACCCGGTACCGCCGAGGAAGTCGCCGCCGCCCTACGGCTGGCCACCGAGGAACGCATACCCGTGACGGCCCGAGGATCGGGCACCGGCCTCTCGGGCGCGGCCCGACCGCACCCCGACGGCATGGTCGTCTCCTTCGAGCGCATGAACGCGATCCTCGACATCGACACCACCAATCACGTCGCTGTCGTGCAGCCAGGGGTGACACTGTCCGAACTGGATGACCAGACCGCGAAAGTCGGTCTCGGCTACACCGTCTACCCCGGCGAGATGAGTGCGAGCGTCGGCGGCAACGTCGGCACCAACGCGGGCGGCATGCGTGCGATCAAGTACGGCGTCACCCGCAACAACATCCTCGGCCTACAGGCCGCGCTCCCCACAGGCGAACTGATCCGAACCGGTGGCCGGACCGTGAAGACCTCGACCGGCTACGACCTCACCCAACTGGTCATCGGCTCCGAGGGCACCCTCGCGCTCGCCACCGAGATCATCGTCAAACTGCACCCCCGACTCCCCCACAACACAACGGTGCTCGCACCGTTTCCCACGCTCGACTCGGTGATGGCCGCCGTGCCGCGCATCGTCTCCAGCGGCCTCTCGCCGCACATCCTCGAATACATCGACACGCTGACCATGGCCGCCATCACCCACACCGCGGAGCTGACGCTCGGCATCTCCGACGCGGTACGGGAAACTTCCCAGGCCTACCTCGTGGTGGGACTGGAAAACCGCGACCCCGACCGTCTCGACGGCGACGTGGCCGTCCTCGGTGAACTCCTCACCACCCTCGGCGCCTCCGACGCCTACGTGCTCGAAGGCACCTCCGCCCGCAAACTGATCGAGGCACGGGAAAAGGCCTTCTGGACGGCCAAGGCAGCGGGCGCCGACGAGATCATCGACGTCGTGGTGCCACGCTCGGCCCTACCCGGCTTCCTCACCGAAGCCCAGACCGCCGCTACGCGCACCGAATCGGGCGTGGTCGGTTGCGGCCACGCGGGCGACGGCAACGTCCACCTCGCCGTGTTTCAGAAGGACGAAGACAAGCGGGAACGCCTGCTGCACGATATCTTCGCCGCGGCGATGGAACTGGGCGGTGCCATCTCCGGTGAACACGGCATCGGACATGCCAAGAAGACATACTTCCTCCAGTTGGAGGACCCCGCCAAGATCGAGTTGATGAGCCGAGTGAAGCGGGCATTCGACCCGGCCGGGATCTTGAACCCCGGTGTGCTCTTCGGCCGGGAGGACTGAGGAACCATGGCGATGAACGGCGCGCAGGCACTGATCCGCACACTCGTCGATGCCGACGTGGACGTGTGCTTCACCAACCCGGGCACCTCGGAGATGCACTTCGTGGCCGCACTCGACGACGTGCCGCAGATCCGTGGTGTGCTCGGCCTGGCCGAAGGCGTGGTGACGGGAGCCGCCGACGGGTACGGACGAGTCGCGGACAAACCTGCCGCGACCCTGCTGCATCTCGGCGCGGGGTTGGGTAACGGGCTGGCGAACCTGCACAACGCCCGCCGTGCCAACACCCCGATCGTCAACATCATCGGTGACCACGCGACCTACCACAAAAAGTTCGATGCGCCTTTGGAATCCGACATCGAAGCGGTGGCGGGGTCGTTGAACGGCTGGGTGCGTCGGTCGTCGAGCACGGCCGACATCGGCGCCGACATGGCGGCGGCGATCGCGGCGGCACAGGATACGCCCGGACGGGTGGCGACGCTGATCCTGCCCGCCGACGTGTCGTGGGGCGACGGTGGCACACCCGCCGCGACCGTGCCACCGAAAGCGCCGCGAACGGTGGCGTCGGACGTGGTGCGTTCCGTGGTGGAGATACTGCGAAGCGGCGAGCCGGTGGCACTGTTGTTCGGCGGCCGTGCCTGCCGGGAACGCGGGCTGCGTGCGGTGAGCCGGATCGCGCAGGCCACCGGGGCCAAACCGTTCGCCGAGACCTTCCCGGCTCGGATGGAACGCGGCGCCGGACTGCCGAACATCGAACGTCTCGGCTACCTCGCCGAACAGGTCGCCTACCAGCTCGACGGGGTGCGGCACGTCGTCATCGCCGGGGCCCGATCCCCCGTATCGTTCTTCGCCTACCCCGGCAAGGCCGGCGATCTCGTCCCGGAAGGCGCGCGCGTGCACACGCTCGCCGAGCCGGGCGACGACGTCGTCAGCGCCCTGGAGGAGCTGGCCGACGAGGTTGCGGCCGACGTCGAACCGGAACTCGCGCCGGCTCAGCGGCCGGAGTTGCCGACCGGGGAGTTGACGCCGCAGAACTGGGCGCAGGTGATCGGCGCGCTGTTGCCCGAGAACGCGATCATCTCGGACGAGACGAACACCTCCGGCCTGCTCGTGCCCATGGCGACCGCCGGAGCTCCACGCCATGACGTGCTGACGTTGACGGGCGGCGCGATCGGCCAGGGCATGGCCGTGGCCACCGGCGCCGCCATCGCCGCTCCGGAGCGGCCCGTGATCAACCTGGAGGCCGACGGCAGCGCGATATACAACATTTCCTCACTGTGGACGCAAGCGCGGGAGAACCTCGACGTCACCACGGTGGTGCTCAACAACCGCGCGTACGCCATTCTGCGAATGGAGCTGCAGCGGGTGGGCGCCGAGTCATCCGGCCCCAAGGCCAATGGATTGTTCGATCTGTCCACACCGGATCTCGACTTCGTGAGAATGGCCGAGGGATTCGGTGTTCCCGCGACGCGGGCGAGGACGGCGGAGGAACTCGCCGACCAGTTCCGTCGCGCGGTGGCAGAACCGGGCCCGCACCTCATCGAGGCGATGGTGCCCCCGCTCCTCTGACCTCCTTCTCTGACATCGTGTCCGCAGCCTGTGTCGCTGTGTTCGCATCGTGCGATGCGGACACGACTACGCAGACTGCGGACACGATGGCGAAAGGGCCACCGTCCTGAGAAGGGCGGTGGCCCTTTGGCCCTTGGGCCCTTTGGGCTTACTCGAAGATCTCGCCCTTCTCGGCCTTCTCCACCAGCGAGGCCGGCGGCTCGAAGTGGCTGCCGTAACGCTGCGCCAACTCACGCGCCCGCGCGACGAAGCCCTTCAGCCCGCCCTCGTAGGAGTTCATGTACTGCACCACGCCACCGGTCCACGCCGGGAAACCGATGCCGAAGATCGAGCCGATGTTGGCGTCCTCCACCGAGTTGAGCACGCCCTCGTCGAAGCACTTGACGGTTTCGAGTGCCTCGGCGAACAGCATCCGCTCCTGGAGGTCCTTGAACGGCACGTCACCGCTGCCGCTGTTGAAAGCCTCCCGCAGCCCCGGCCACAACCGGGTCCGCTTGCCGTTTTCGTCGTACTCGTAGAACCCGGCGCCGGCGGAGCGGCCCTTGCGGTCGAACTCGTCGAGCATCCGGTCGATGACGGCTTCGGACGGGTGCGGGGTCCACGTGCCTCCCGCAGCCTCCACCGCGGCCTTCGTCTCCTCGCGGATCTTGCGCGGCAGCGTCAGCGTCAGCTCGTCCATCAGCTGCAGCGGCGGCGCCGGGTAGCCGGCCTGCGCACCGGCCTGCTCAATGCTGGCAGGCTCGACGCCCTCGCCCACCGCGGCGACGGCCTCGTTGAGGAACGTGCCGATCACGCGGCTGGTGAAGAACCCGCGGCTGTCGTTGACGACGATCGGGGTCTTGCGGATCTGCAACGTGAAGTCGAAGACCTTCGCCAGCGTGGCGTCGGAGGTCTTCTCCCCGCGGATGATCTCCACGAGCGGCATCTTGTCCACCGGCGAGAAGAAGTGGATGCCGATGAAGTCCTCCTGCCGCTTCACACCCTCGGCCAAGCCGGTGATGGGAAGGGTGGAGGTGTTCGAGCCGAGCACCGCCTCCGGCTCGACGATGCCCTCGATCTCCTGGAAGACCTTGTGCTTGAGCTCGGTGCTCTCGAACACAGCCTCGATCACGAAGTCGACGCCCTTGAAGTCCTCGGGGTCGGCCGTCGGCTTGATGCGGGCCAGCAGCGCGTCGGACTTCTCCTGGGTCGTCTTGCCGCGCTTGAGCGCCTTCTCCTCGAGCTTGACGGCGTAGCCCTTGCCCTTCTCGGCGTTCTCCTGCGACACGTCCTTCAGGACGACGTCGATGCCCGCCTTCGCGCACACGTAGGCGATCGCCGCGCCCATCATGCCTGCGCCGAGCACACCGACCTTGCGCGCCTGGTACTTCTCGAAGCCCTTCGGGCGGGAGCCACCGGAGTTGATGTGCTGCAGGTCGAAGAAGAACGCCTTGGTCATGTTCTTCGCGACCTGGCCGGTCACCAGGCTGACGAAGTACCGCGTCTCGATCTTGAACGCGGTGTCGATGTCGACCTGCGCGCTCTCCACGGCGGTGGCGAGGATGGCACGCGGGGCGGGCATCGGCGCGCCCTTGAGCTGCTTGCGCAGGGTCGCGGGGAAGGCGGGCAGGTTCGCGGCGAACTTCGGGTTCGACGGCGAGCCACCGGGGATCTTGTAGCCCTTGACGTCCCACGGCTGCTGGGCCTCGGGGTTGGCCTTGATCCACTCCTTGGCCTTCGGCAGGAGTTCGTCGACCGAGTCCACCAGCTCGTGGACCAGGCCGAGCTCCAGCGCCTTGGCGGGCCTGTGCCGCTGGCCCTGCACCAGCACATTGAGCACCGCGTTCTGGATGCCGAGCAGGCGCACGGTGCGCACGACGCCACCGGCGCCGGGCAGCAGGCCGAGCGTCACCTCGGGCAGACCGATCTGGCTGCCCTTGACGTCGGCGGCGATGCGGTGGTGGCAGGCCAGCGCAATTTCCAGGCCACCGCCGAGGGCGGCGCCGTTGATGGCGGCGACGACCGGCTTGCCGAGGGTCTCCAACCGGCGCAGCTGCTGCTTCAGCTCGTTGCTGTACTCGGCGATCGACTCGGCGTCGGCGGGCGTGGCCTTGATGAGGTCGTTGAGGTCCCCGCCCGCGAAGAACGTCTTCTTGGCCGACGTGATCACCACACCGGTGATCGAGTCCTTCTCCGCCTCCAGACGGTCGATGATCACACCGAACGACTCACGGAAGTCGTCGTTCATGGTGTTGGCCGACTGCTTCGGGTCGTCGAGCGTCAGCACGACGATGCCGTCGGAGTCCTTCTCCCAGCGGATGGTCTTGGCTTCAGTCATCGTTTGTTCTCGTCCCTCACACGCGCTCGATGATCGTGGCGAGGCCCATGCCACCGCCGATGCACAGCGTCACGAGCGCGCGCCGGGCCTGACGCCGCTCCAGTTCGTCCACCATCGTGCCCAGAATCATCGCGCCGGTGGCGCCCAGCGGGTGGCCCATGGCGATGGCGCCGCCGTTGACGTTGACCTTCTCCTCGGGCAGGTTGAGGTCCTTCATCCACTTGAGAACCACGGAGGCGAACGCCTCGTTCAGCTCGAACAGGTCGATGTCGTCGACCGTGAGCCCGGCCTTGTCCAGCACCTTCTGCGTGGCGGGCGTGGGACCGGTGAGCATGATCGTCGGGTCGGAGCCGGTGACCGCGGTGGCGACGATGCGAGCCCGGGGCTCCATGCCGATGGTCTTGCCGATCTCCTCGTTACCCACCAGCACGATGGCGGCGCCGTCGACGATGCCCGACGAGTTACCACCGGTGTGCACGTGGTCGATCTTCTCGATCCAGTGGTACTTCTGCAGCGCCACAGCGTCGAAACCGGCGAAGTCACCGAGGTCGGCGAAGGCCGGCTTGAGCTTGGCCAGCGTCTCCATCGTGGTACCGGGGCGACGGTGCTCGTCGTGGTCGAGGATGGTCACACCGTTGATGTCCTTGACCGGCACCACGGACTTGGCGAAGTACCCGCCCGACCAGGCGGCCTCGGCCCGCTCCTGCGACCGCACGGCGTAGGCGTCGACGTCCTCCCGCGAGAAGCCCTCGATGGTGGCGATGAGGTCGGCGCCGATGCCCTGCGGCACGAAGTAGGAGTCGTAGTTGGTGGCAGGGTCGGTGAACATCGCGCCGCCGTCGGAACCCATCGGCACGCGCGACATCGACTCGACACCACCACCGATGACGAGGTCGTCCCAACCGGCGCGCACCTTCTGAGCGGCCTGGTTGACGGCTTCCAGGCCCGAGGCGCAGAAGCGGTTGAGCTGCACACCGGCGACGGTGTCGGGCAGCCCGCCGGCGATGGCAGCGGCGCGCGCGATGTCGGCGCCCTGATCCCCCACCGGCGATACGACACCGAGGATGATGTCGTCGATCAGCGCGGGGTCCAGATCGGTGTGCCGCGCCTTGAGCTCGTCGAGCAAGCCGACCACCAGGTCGACCGGCTTGGTTCCGTGGAGGGAACCGCCTTTGTTCTTGCCACGAGGCGTGCGGATCGCCTCGTAGATGAACGCCTCTGTACTCACGCCTGAGGTCCTTCCTGGCGCAGATTGCCGTTCGTGGTGCTAATCGCTACTAACATAATCCCGCATTACCCGAGGCTGTCAACGGGTTGTCGGGTCTGGAACACACGCTAGAGTGGGCTCACGTCATGGATGATATGAACGGTAGGAACAAGCGTCCCCGCGATCGCCGGAGCCAGCTCGCCACGATCGCGTCCGAGCTGTTCCAGCAGCGCGGTTACCACGGTGTGAGCATCAACGACATCGCGGCGGCCGCGGGCGTCACCGGTCCCGCCATCTACCGGCACTTCGCCGACAAACAGGCGGTCCTGGCCCACGTGCTGCTGTCGGGCCTGAGGGACATGGAGGTCGCCACCGAGGCGGCCCTCGACCCGGCCCGGTCCTCCACGCCCGAGGAGATCCGTGAACTGCTCACCGGCCTGGCGGCCCGCTCGGTGGAGCGCCGGGACACCGCCGCGCTGTGGCGTTGGGAAGGGCGGCATCTCGCCGCCGAGGCCCAACAGCGGATCCGTCGACGTTCCACCGCCATGCTGTCGGCGTGGGCGACGGTGCTGCGACGCAAGCGGCCCGAGCTGTCCGAGGAGGACGCCGAACTGCTGTGCTGGGCGACCCTGTCGGTCTTCGGCAGCGTCTCGGTACACCGCGTCACGCTCTCCAAGCGTCGGTTCACCGAGTTGCTCACCTCGCTGGCTCTGCGGGTACTGCACGCGGACCTGCCCGAACCGGACGACGACGAACCCGCCACCCCTCCCGCGTTGACGCTGGAGCAACCGTCGCGCCGGGAGCGGCTGCTCACCGAAGCCGCGGAACTGTTCCGCAAGCACGGCTTCGCCGCGGTGAGCATGGAGGACATCGGCAAGGCGGCGGGTATCGCCGGGCCCAGCGTGTATCGGCACTTCAGCAGCAAGTCGAGCCTGCTGGCCGCCATCGGTCGCAGAGCGGGTGACCGGGTCATGGTCGCGGCCGACCACGCACTGCGGACCAGCGCTCCGCGTGACGAGCGGGAGGCGTTGCGCAGGCTCGCCGAGTCCTATGTGCGCACCCTGACGGGCCCGCCGGAGCTGCTCGTGGCGTTCTCGGTGGATCACGTGCACATCGACGAGAAAGACCGTCCGGAACTGTTGCGCATCCAACGGGACTACGTGGCTCAGTGGGTGCGGCTGCTGGAAGCCGTGCATCCCGGACTGGAGACCCGCGAAGCGAAGATCATCACGCACGCGGCGCTGACCATCGCCAACGACCTCACCCGGACCCGACGGATGGCGGCGCGTTCTCACCTCGCGGCCGAGCTGACGACGTTGTTGCACGCGGTGCTCGACATCGCCTGATCTTCGCCTGATCTTTCACCGGACCCTGCTGGCGCCCGAGCACACCCACCGGCTAACCTACTCGCGAGTAGGTATACCGGAGGGAAAGCTGTGGCCCGACAGAAAGCGACACGACGCGACGCCATGGGCTTCGGCCTCGCGGCGCTCAACCGGCTCGCCGGAAGCCCGCTGCTCGACCGCACCGGACTGCGCAAACCCGTCGAGAACGTCGTGGCCACGGCCACGCGCCAGGGTTTCCGCGTGGCGGGTGCCGCGCAGCGGACGTTCAAGGCGACCACCCGGCTCGGCAAGCCCGCGCGGCTCGCACCCGTGCCCGAGACGGGGCTGTTCGACCTCACCCCGAACGACGAACAGCAGATGATCGTCGAGACGGTGTCCGAGTTCGCCGCCAAACAGCTGCGGCCCGCCGCGGCCGAGGCCGACGACACCATGACGCCCCCCGACGGGCTGCTGGGACGCGCTGCCGAACTGGGCCTGACGGTGGTCGGGATCCCCGAGGAACTCGGCGGCATCGGCAGCGAACGCTCCACGGTGACGAACGTGCTCGTCGCCGAGGCGCTCGCCCACGGCGATCTGGGCCTGGCGGTGGCCGTGCTCGCCCCGTCGGCGGTGAGCAACGTCCTCGTGCGACACGGCGACGCCCACCAACAGGCCACCTATCTGCCCGCGTTCACCGGTGAGGACGTGCCCGCGGCGGCACTGGCGTTGCAGGAGCGTGCGCCGCTGTTCGACGTGTTCGCCCCGAAGACCACCGCGAAGCGCACCCCGAACGGCTACCGCCTCAACGGTGTGAAAAACCTCGTGCCGAGGGCCGCGCAGGCCGAGCTGTTCATCGTGTCCGCGAATCTCGAAGGACGCGGACCGGCCCTGTTCGTCGTCGAGTCGTCGAGCAAGGGCGTGTCCATCGAGGCGGAGCCCGCGATGGGTCTGCGAGGCGCGGCGACCGGCAAACTGGTGCTCGAAGGCGTGTCGCTGCCCGCGAGCGCCCTCATCGGCGGCGGCAAGCGTGACGTGTTCACCGACGTGGTGCGCTCCTCCCGCCTGGCGTGGTCGGCGCTGGCGTGCGGCACCGCGAAGGCCGTGCTCGACTACGTCATCCCCTACGTCAACGAGCGCGAGGCGTTCGGTGAGCCCATCAGCCACCGGCAGGGCGTGGCGTTCCAGGTCGCCGACATCGGTATCGAGCTGGAGGGCATGCGTCTGGTGATGCTGCGCGCGGCCTCCCGGGCCGAACAGGACAAGCCGCACGCACGCGAGGTGGCGCTGGCCCGCAAACTCGCCGTGGACAAGGGCATGTGGATCGGCAGCACCGGTGTTCAACTGCTCGGCGGGCACGGGTTCATCAAGGAACATCCGGTGGAGCGCTGGTATCGCGACCTGCGCGCGATCGGCGTCATGGAAGGGGTCGTGACGGCATGATCAATCTCGAGGTCCCGAAGAAGGCCAAGGCCCTGGTCAACCAGGCCCGACAGGCCGCCACCGAGGTGTTCCGGCCGATCTCGCGCAAGTACGACCGGGCCGAGCACGTCTATCCCACCGAGCTCGACATGCTCGCCGCGCTGCTGGACGGGTTGAACACCTCGGGCGAGGGCGGCGCGGGCGCGGCCGGTGTGCGTCGCAAGGACGACAAGGACACCTCCGGTAACCGCAACGGCAGCAACCTGCTGACCGTGCTCGGCACCATCGAGTTGTGCTGGGGCGACGTGGCACTGCTGCTGTCCATGCCGCGACAGGGACTCGGCAACGCGGCCATCGCGTCGGTGGCCAACGACGAGCAGCTGGCGCGCTTCGGCAAGCACTGGGCGGCCATGGCGATCACCGAGCCGGGCTGCGGGTCCGACTCGGCGGCCATCACCACCACGGCCACCAAGGACGGCGACGACTACATCCTCAACGGGGAGAAGATCTTCGTCACCTCCGGCGAGCGGGCCGACGCCGTGGTCGTGTGGGCCACTTTGGACAAGAGCAAGGGCCGCGCCGCCATCAAGTCGTTCGTGGTGGAGAAGGGCACGCCGGGTTTCGAGGTCGTGCGGTTGGAGCACAAGCTCGGCATCCGCGCCTCCGACACGGCTGTGCTGCGGTTCGACAACTGCCGAGTGCCGAAGGAGAACCTGCTCGGCTCCCCGGAGATCGACACCAAGAAGGGTTTCGCCGGGGTCATGCAGACCTTCGACAACACCCGTCCGCTGGTGGCCGCCATGGCCATCGGTGTGGCACGGGCGGCGTTGGAGGAGACCCGGCGCCTCCTGGCCGAAGCCGGCATCGAGGTGGACTACAACAAGCCCGCGATGTCGCAACACGCCGCCGCAGCCACGTTCCTGCAGCTGGAGGCCGACTACGAGGCCGCGTACCTGACGACGATGGAAGCGGCGTGGATGGCCGACAACCGCAAGCCGAACTCGCTGCAGGCGTCGATCGCCAAGGCCAAGGCGGGACGCACGGTCGTGGACATCACGCTCAAATGTGTCGAACTCGCCGGCACCCTCGGCTACACCGAGGAGTCACTGCTGGAGAAGTGGGCACGTGACTCGAAGATCCTGGACATCTTCGAAGGCACGCAACAGATCCAGCAACTCATCGTCGCCCGCCGCCTGCTGGGCAAGACGAGCAAGGAACTGAAGTAGCCTGTAAGGCAAAGGAAAGCCGCCCGTCCACTGTGTCGCACAGGGGCGGGCGGCTTTCTCGTGCTCAGACCTCGACCGTCCGGCCCGGGCCCTCGTGCACACCGGTGCGCTCGATCGGCCAGCCGAAGCGCGACCCAGCACGGCGGGCCGGTGACCTACTCGATACGCGCCCGTGCCACGTCGATGGCGTGGGTGACCCACCAGCACCCCCGCATGTGATCGAGCATACGTATGTGGTCCACGTGTTCGGGGAAGACTTTTTCACAAGTTTTCGAGTCGATGTGGGCACGAAGCGAGGAGATCGCCACGTGAAGGACCTGAGCACACTGCTCGCCGTCGCGCGAGAGGCCGCCGACATCGGCCGCGCCATCGTCTCCATCGGCGACTACGCCACCGGCGAAGGAGCCGCCGAGAAGAACCGCCGCCGCTTCGCCGTCACCCAGGCCCTGGCCGAGAACGTCGAACGCGTCCGCATGTTCGGCGCGGCCTCCCTCGACCTCGCCTGGGTAGCCGAAGGACGCACCGACGCCTGCGTGATCCTGTCCAACAAGCCCTGGGACATGGCGGCGGGAGCGCTTCTCGCTCGTCTCTTCGCAGCGATGGTCACGGACACGAACAAGCGCCCACACGATCTCGCGGCCGAAGAGACAATGGCGTGCAATCCCCGGCTACTTCCCCTACTCAGTGACCTGTTGGTCAACGAAAAGGAAGAGTGACCGCTCAAAGCCCGGCCAGCGTGTGCACTGATGCTTCAAACCGCGCTGACGACGGCGGCCTCACCCTTTTGGGTACGGCTTGGAACAGTGATCCCCGAAATCGCCCCACGGCGGGAAATCACGCACACGAGCGCGCACAGAATGTGCGGAGCGTGAATAGCCATAAACAGTCTGGGTACCCGCTCGGCACGGCGGCGGAGACCGCCGCCTGACAACGGTAGCCGTGATGGGAATCGAATCATGACAGGCTTGGGTGGACTGAACCCTTCCTCCGGCGCCATGGTGCTGGGGCTAGTTCAACAGCAGGTACCGATCATCAGCGAACCAGGGGATCTGAAGGCGGCGAGTGAGAAGGTCGCCGACATGGTCAGGATGGCGAAGGCCGGCCTGCCAACCTTGGACCTGCTGGTCTTTCCCGAGTACTGCCTCAACGGGCTCAACCCCAAAAGCTGGCTTCGCGACGACCTGTTGTGCGATCTCGACGGTCCCGAGGTCGAACGGCTGCGAAGCGCGTGCGCGGACCGTCGCATCTGGGGTTGCTTCTCCCTCATGGAACGCAACCCACACGGTGCGCCGTACAACAGCGGAATCATCGTCGACGCGTCCGGGGAGATCGCCCTGTACTACCGCAAGATGCATCCGATGGTCCCGCTCGAACCCTGGGAGCCCGGCGATCTCGGCGTGCCGGTGTGCGCCGGGCCGGCCGGGTCGACCCTGGCGTTGCTCATCTGTCATGACGGGATGTTCCCCGAAATGGCTCGGGAAGCCGCGTACAAGGGAGCGAACGTCATCCTGCGGACTGCCGGCTACACCGACCCCATCCGAAGTTCCTGGCGGTTCACCAACCAGTCCAACGCTTTCACCAATCTCGCCTACACGGCCTCGGTCGCTCTCACCGGCGCGGACGCCACGGGGATCTGGTCGATCGGCGAAGCGATGATCTGCGACCCGGAGGGGAACGTCATCGAACAGGGTGACAACTCCCCCGACCGCATCGTCACCGGCGAGGTCGTTCCCGCACGCGCCGACGAGGCACGACGCCGCTGGGGCGTGGAGAACAACATCTACCAACTGGGTCACCGCGGCTACGTGGCCGTTCGGGGCGGAGCCACGGACTGCCCGTACACGTACATGACCGACCTCGCCGCGGGCCGGTACCGGGTGCCGTGGGAGGACGAGGTCGAGATGACCGACGGCACCTCGGTGGGCTACGGACCCCCGCGAGACCCGGCCAGTGACAAGGAAACGCATCGAACGAACGCACCGCGTCAGACGACCGGCGGATAGTCGGCCGAGTACTCGTATCCCCGGAAAGCCTGACACACGTCCGTTGAATGTGGACACACCCGGGAAAGATCGAATCGCGACGGTGACCGACCGTTGTCAGGATTGAGTCATGTAACCGGCCACAGTGCGAGGTCGCGGACGCGGTCCGCTGACGGAGGAGTGAGGTGTCTGCTGCCCACGGCGCCGAGACTGGGGTGCCCCGCAACGGCTCCCGTCGTCGGCGTCCGGCGACGGACTGGCTGGGCTGGGTATCGTGCGCCGTCACCGTGGTCGGGTTCGGACTGTCCCTACTCGCGTGGTCGGCCGGTGGTTTCTCCGTATCCGTTCCTTGGGCTCCCAGCCGTGACCTGTGGTTGAGTTTCTCGTTCGACGGGCTCGGTGCCCTGTACGCGCTGCTGGCCACCGGTGTCGGTGCACTGGTGTTCGCCTACGGCAGTCGGTACCTGCCACTACACCTGGAACACGAGAAGCGCCCACTCGACCAACGGTGGCGCTTCTGGCCGTGGATGCTGTTGTTCGCCGCGTCGATGGTCGGCCTGGCGTCGGCACAGGACCTCGTGCTGCTTTTCGTCTTCTTCGATCTGACCGCGATCTGCTCGTACTTCCTCATCGGTTTCGACCACGGCCGCCGCGAAGCCCACATCGCCGCGATCATGTCCCTCATCGTCACCGTCGCCAGCGCGGTGGCGATGCTCATCGCCGCCACCCTGTTCCACAGCCGGTACGGCACGTTCTCGATACCGGAGCTGGTGCGGCTTACGGAAAGCGGATCGACGACGACCACCGCCGCCGCGTTGCTGGCCGTGGCGGCCCTGGCCAAAAGCGCGCAGGCACCGTTCCACTTCTGGCTGCCCCGTGCCATGGCCGCACCCACACCGGTGTCGGCCTATCTCCACTCGGCGGCGATGGTCGCGGCCGGGGTCCTCGTCCTGGGCCGGGTCCACCCGTTACTGGCTCGAAGTGAGGCGGTGCTCATCGGTTTGTCGGTGGTGGGCACGCTCTCGATCGTGGTCGGCGGGGTGCTCGCCCTGGGCGAGGACCGGCTCAAACAGGTACTCGCCTACTCCACGATCTCCCAGTACGGCTACATGGTGCTGCTGTACGGGATCGGGGGAGCGAACGGCAACGGTGCGGCGGCGTTCTACGTCCTGGTGCACGGGGTGGCCAAGAGCGCGTTGTTCATGACGGCCGGGGCGGTGACGATGGCCACCGGCGAAGATCGGCTGTCCCGCCTGGGCGGGCTCCGACGACGCATGCCTGTGTTGGCCGTCGCCGCGGGAGTGGCGACGGCGACCCTCGCGGCCCTGCCGCTCACCGCGGGCTTCTTCAAAGACGAGCTCTTCTTCAAAGCCGCGCTCGAAGCGGGTCCGTGGGAGGCCGCGATCGCCCTGGTGGCGGCGAGTCTGACCTTCGCCTACATCTGGCGTTTCTGGGGGAAGCTGTTCCTGGGCCGAAAACGCGTGGGCGAAGACGGCGCCGGTGGAGTCAGGACCTCTCCCCTGCTCGTCGCCCCCGTCGTCGTGCTCGCCGGCATCGCCGTGCTGGGCGGGCTGGTGACGCAACCGTTCGTCGGTCTGGCCGAGGCCGCCGGAAACGTCAGCAACGTCGGCGGAGTCCACCTGTCGCCCGCCTACCACCTGGATGCCCGGCCGGAGAACCTGATGGCGGTGTGCGCGTGGGGGCTGGGCGTCCTGTTACTCGTGGGTCACCGGTTCTCCACCCGGGTGTCGCGGCTGCTGGCCGAGTTCGGACAGCGGTGGGGCCCCCGCCAGGTCTACGCGTTGTCGCTACGAGGTCTGTCCGCGCTCTCCGGCGTCATCCACAACCGGGAGGTCCACACCCTGAGAAACAGTGTCGCGGTGGTGCTCGTGCCCGCCGCGATACTGGGTGGCATCGCCTTCGCCGTCACCCCGATGGAGCGGACGTACGACGTCGGCTCGGTTTCGGGCGACGACTGGTTGATCCTGGCGTTGTTGGCCCTGGTGGCCATCGCGACGGTGGCGGTCGCCTGGGCCCGCGCACAACTGCCCCTGGTCCTCACCCTGGCTGTGGTGGGAT